>NZ_JBCIUO010000001.1:0-484248 GCF_039031195.1 Romboutsia sp. MSSM.1001216sp_RTP31141st1_G3_RTP31141_220114
CAAACACTTCCAATTGCTTAAAATCCAAGACAAAACCTCCTTATATTGTTTATAAGTATTATAGCATAGTATAAAAATGACCTGTTACAAAATCATTACAAAATACATAAAAGTATTATTATTATTATATAAATAGTATATAATCATATAAATGATAGACTAGAATAATTATGTGTAAAATAAAATCGGAAAAAATAAGTGTTAATAAACAAAAGGAGGACTAATTTATGAAGCTACGGAAATTATTATATAGCATCATTATCATTAGTGCATTTGTAACGGGATGTAGTAAGAGCGAGAATATTAATACAAATGAAAGCCTACCTAATGAAGAAATGAAACATAGGATGATGACGAAGGTTCAAAATAATGTTAATGAGATAATGAATAAAGACTATGAATATGTTATAGAAAATATGGGGAAACCATATTGTACAACTTATTATATAGACTCGGATAATCCAAGGGAAATAAGGGATAAAAGGCTTATATATCCAAAATATACTGAAGGCAATAAGTTAGATAAGAGTGCTTTATATATAAATTTAAGAGATGATCATGTTGTAGAAGTACAAACCTATGAGATATCTAAAGAAGATTTAAATGAAAAATATATTAATGATGGTGCTGATATAATTGTAGATAGATATAATGATGCATTACCTATATCATTAAGCAGTGTAGAAAAAATAGATATTAACAATTTCATAGGAAAGGATACAAGGTTAGTATATGAATACTTTGGTGATAAATCCCCAAGTTTAGAAGCATATAGCAAGGCAGGTAATAGAAATATAGATTTGTATGAAGTTGAAAGTAGCGGAGAGATTAAATTACTAGTAATTTTTAGCAAAGAAAATAAGATAGAGGATATAAAAATCATTAATCAAGAAAAACTTGTTAATATATTAAAGCAATATTTAGATAATAAATAAGTTTTTTTTGGTTAAATTCCTCCTAAATACTAAGTATTTAGGAGGAAGTAATAATGAATAACAATAAAAATAGATTAAAAGATAGACCTAAGACTAAATCTGAAAGGAGAAACATGCTTTCAGAGCATGGATCAGAACTAGGGATAAAAGATGGTCTTCATATAGGAGCAAAAGATAGTGGAAGCAATAGGACTAAGACATCAAAACTTTATAGCAAAGTAAAGAAAAAGGATTAAGCTTAAAGGAGCGATTAATTTGTAATTAGTCGCTCTTTTAAATTTAGACAAGGAAGGTAAATCAATGATAAGTGAAATATTAATAACAGGCATAGCAGTTGGTATTACATATAAATTTTTAAAAAGAGAAGCAACTACATTAGAAAAAATAGAATATAATATAGAAGATGAAAAGATACCTAAAGAATTTGATAATTATAAAATATTACAAATTAGTGATTTACATAATAAAACATTTGGAAAAAGTAATATAAAACTTATAGAAGAGATAGACAAAATAAATCCAGATATAATAGTAATTACTGGAGATTTAGTAGATGGAGAAAAAGATAATTTTAAAGTGGCTTTAGACTTAATTGATTATATATCTTGTAAATATAAAGTAGTCCATGTAGTTGGAAATCACGAGCAGAAATCTCTTAATAAGAAATATAAAAAAGAATATAAAGAATATTTTAGATTACTTAAAGATAAAGACATAATAGATCTAAATAATGATAAGATAAAAGTTAATAAAGGAAGTAGTTATATAAATTTATATGGGGTAGTAGTACCGCTAGAATATTATCCATATTTTTTCAGTAACTATAGAAATAAAAATAAAGCTTTAGATAAAAATTTCATGGATGAAAGTTTAGGTAAAATAGATAAAAATAGCTACAATATATTACTTGCTCATAATCCATTCTTTTTTGAAAATTATTCTAATTGGGGAGCAGATTTGGTACTTTCAGGACATGTTCATGGAGGAATAGTAAGGATACCTAAAATAGGAGGGGTGCTTTCACCAAATAGAGAGTTTTTCCCAAAATACGATTTAGGTGAATATAATCTTAATGGATCTAAGATGATTTTAAGTAAAGGATTAGGCGGTTCTAAGGTAGTAATAAGAATAAATTGTAAGCCTGAAATAGTACAAATAAACTTAAAGTCAAAAAAATAGTACTTATAAATAAAAAAGTTCTAACTGTTATAGTTAGAACTTAAATGGTGCCGAATGTGGGATTCGATGACTATAAAATTAAAAATTAATAAATAAAAATAAAACATAGTAATTTCAAAGACTACAGAAAAATATAAAAAACTGACTTTTGGTGTTTTTTATGAATTTTTTTTGTGGTTGGGGTACAGTTGGGGGGAATTGGGGGATAAAAAAAGAGCTATATAAGAAATATAACTCCTTTATGCATTAAGCTATTGTGGAAGCTTATTATATATAAAATATCTATAAAGCAAAAATATTATTTATTTTGTCTATAGCTTCAACTTTAACATTATCCATAACCTTTGTATAAATATTAAGTGTCAATGTTATATCAGAATGCCCCATAAGAGCCTGTACTGTTTTTGGAGGGACATTAGCTTCAAATAATCTAGTAGCGTAAGTATGTCTTAATCCATGAAACTTTATAGGCTCAATATTAAGCTTAGCTAAAATACTTTTTAAGTTTCTAGTAGGCTTTTTACTATCTAGTGGATAACCAAGTTCATTACAAAATACATAATTTTTATTATCATATAATTTACCAGCTTTTAACATTTCTTTATTTTGATTTATTTTATGTTCTTTTAATTTAAGCAAAACATCTTTAGGTATAGGCACAGATCTATAAGCATTTATAGTTTTAGGTTCTTGTTCAATTACCTTATATTCTTTAGATAAGTTTTCATCAATAAAACATACTTTTTTTAAGCTTCTATTTACTGATAAAGTACTTTTATTGAAATCTATATCACTCCATTTTAAGCCTAATATTTCTCCTAGTCTTAAACCTGTACCAAGTGCAACTAAAAAAAGTGCTTGTAATTTATGTCCATCTATAGCATTTAAAAATAGTTTTTGTTGTTCAAGTGTTAAAACCTCGAATTTATCATCTTTTTTTATTTTAGGAAGCTCAATCAATTTAGCATAATTTTTTTGTATATAATCTTGTTTTTCAGCTTCACCAAGACATGGTTTTAATACTTGATTTATAGATTTAATGGTAGATGGAGATGTACCATTATTTAATAAAGTATTATAATGTTTTTGTATAGCAGTTATATTTAATTTGAATAGTTTTGTTTTACCTAAAGTAGTATTTAGTATATAGTTTCGATAAATGCCTTCGTATCTTTCAAATGACGAGGGTTTTATTTTATTCTTTTTATATTCAAACATATAGGTATATAGCCATTCTTCTAATGTAGTTGAATTATCAATCTCTATATGTTGCATCAAATATTGTTTTTTAAAGTTTTCAAGCTTTTCTTTTACTTCTTTTTGGGTTTTACCATAAAACTCTTTTCTTATAGGCTTACCAAGTTCATTATATCCAACCATTATACGAGAGCGCCAACCATCTTTATATTTGCCAATAGATCCTTCTCCATTAGCTCTTTTGCTAGCCATTATTTAGAAATCTCCTTTCGTAAATAATTCTTTATAAGATTTATGCATAAATTTATCAATTAAATAGCATTTACTTTGTTTATAATTAGTTTGTTATGTGGTTACTGCATAAATATTTTTAGTAACTACATAATAAGCAAAAAAATATAAAATATATAATTATTAATTATTTATCTAACTTGTAACTTCCTATAAATTCAATATGATCTAATGCTCTTATTGTATGAAAACTAATTTGATGTGTTGGGTATTTAAATTTCATCAACTTAAAGAATTCTTCCTCGTCCATCATATTATTTAAGTAAGCTTCTAAATACTCATAGATTGTATCATCAGCCATAGGACCCTCTACAACATCATATGAGTGTGTATTACCATTTCTGCAATTAACAACAAAATCTAGCCACTCATGCGAATAGTCATTAAATATTTTTACATTTAAGTCCTCAATATTTTTTAATTTGTATTTATTAACTATTGGCTCTTTAAACTTTGTTGCCCATTTTTGAGCTTGTTCTTCTATTTCAGTACAATAAAACCCCCAAGAAAAATCTTTAGTAAATTTATGTTTTCTTATTTCTGGATATTCTATTTTTAAATAACTCCCATGATATAAAATTTTTTCCATAAAGTAACCTCGCTTTCTTTTAATAATTTATAGGCGTATAACCTTATGAGTTAGCTTCTAAGAAGCTTAAATGATACTAGTAATACAAATATATTAAATAAAAAGATTAAACGTAAAATTAGCCTTATGTTGAAGCTTATAAATTTAAGATATAAGCTATATTTTTTACATAAACTTTTTTAGTATTGTTTTTTATTTTCGTCATTTTGCTCATATAAACGTTTTATATAATCTACTTCTCTTTCTATTCCCCAAAGTATCTTGTCTATAAAATTCAAGAAATCATCTAAAGGTAATTCTTGATATGAAATTTCACTATTTATATTTAGTCTAACTAAAATTTTACTATTTTCTTTTAGTATATTAAAAATTATTCCGTACTCTTTGAGTATTGGTATTAAATTATTTATTTTAGATATTTTTGACTTTAACTCATCTTTTATAAATTGATTATCAATTGAATCGATAAAGTCAGATATTGAGCTATCATCAGTATTATTTTTAGAGATATATTTATTTGAATTTACATTTACTTGTTTTGCTAAATATTCTTTAAATATATTTTTATTCTTATCAGAAAGCCCATTATCAAGTAAATTATCAATGGTTTGAGTAATTAATATATTTTCGATTATAGCACTCCTTACTAAATGGCAATTATCGTCGTTTAGCATTCCTTGATCTTGAAGAAAAGCAAATAAAACAATACTTAAAATCCAGTTATAATTTTGTTCAGTAGTAAGTCCTATTGCGTTAGATAGGGATTCGTAAAGTTTTTTATTACGAGATAAACCGAGTAAAAGATCTTGTATTTCATAAACATTATAGTTTTCATTTACGATTTTATTAATTAATTTATTCCTTTCATGGAACGTGTAATATTTAAAAGGGTAAAGATTACATATAAAAACAAAGAAATCTTCACAAGTTACAAAATTATCAGTACCATGAATTAAGATATCTACATTAATTACAAGAGCTTTTGCTATTTTGTTTAATGTATTTATACTGGGGGATATATCCCCACTTTCATATTTTTGATACGTACGAATATTTATGTCTAAAAGCTCACTTACTTGTTTTTGTGTCATTTTTTTTAATAATCTACATTTTTTTATATTGTTACATACACTCATCAAATCACCTCTTGTATATAAAGTATATACTAATATGAATTAAAAGTACATATAGAAATACAAAAATAATATTGACACGAATTAATAATTCATATAAAATGGATTTACGAATTAATAATTCATAAAAGAGGTGATTATATGAAAGTCAAATTAGAAAGAGTTAAAAAGCAAATGACGCAAGAAGAAGTTTGTAAAAAGGCGAAAATATCAAGAGCAACACTGGTAAAAGTCGAAAGAGGAGATTTTTCACCATTAACTTATAAAAAAATGATTTCTTTAGCTGACGTATTAGGATGTGATGCTAAAAAATTATTTTTCAATGAAGAATAGGGGGCATACATTATGAGCAATACAAATTTAGAAATCTTAAAAACAATGCAAAGTACCCTTAATGTTCTAGTAAGCCAGCAGGAAGAAGAGAGAGCCAAGGAGCAAGGCTACAGAGAGGTAATGACATATAAGCGAAATAAGGCTGAATTAATAACTGCCAAAGAAGCATCTAAAGAATATCCTATAGGAGAAACTAAATTTAGAGAATTATGTAGAAGTACTAATTTAGGATTTCCAAGTATTAAAATAGGGTGCAGATATTACATAATAAAAGACAAATTAGATGATTGGTTCAGAGCTAGTGCAGGGAGCTGTTTGTAAGTAGGTGAGGTGATTTGAAGGAAAATTTTTATCCATTTGATAATGAAATACTTAAATATAGCTTAGATGGAGTAGAAACCATTGATTTTAAAAAATATCCAGATTTATTGAAGATATTATTTTCTCACTGGTTTTCTCAAAAGGAAAATTATACAAGAATTAAAAAACAGTATCGTAAAGGTGAGTTTGAATTGAGCATAAGAGAAGTTCAAAATAAATTTGGAATAACACGATATCAAGCTGAAAAATTAATAAAACTATTTGTAAAAAATGATTTAATAGAACCTATAAATAAAGGAAATAGTGATTCTAATAAATCAATATATTTTAACTGTATTTTTTCAGACAGTGTTTCAGACAGAAAACAGACAGTAAAACAGACACATAAATATAGTAATTCCAATAATTCAGATACTACAAATCAGACAGTAAAACAGACAGTATTTCAGACAGTAAATCTGAACTATAAAAAAGATAATATAAAAAAGAATAATAAAAAAGAAATATATAGTCGAGTTATAACACGACTTAATGAATTAACTGGTAAAAGTTATAAGCCTACAACTAAGAAAACCATAGCTTGTATAGATGCTAGATTAAATGAGGGATTTAAAGAAGATGATCTTTATAAGGTAATAGACATTAAAACTAAAGAATGGCTAGGAACTGAATACGAAAAGTATTTAAGACCAGAAACACTTTTTGGAAGTAAATTTGAAGGATATTTAAATCAGAAACTAAAGGAGCCACAGAATAACTCACTAGAAGAATTTAAAGGACTTAAATTAGTGTAAGGAGGATAGAATGGAAAAGCTAACAAACTTACAAGCAGAGCAGAGTATACTAGGCTCATTACTACTAGATCCATCGCTAGTTTATAAGTTAAAAGAAAAAAGTATTAGAGTTAGTGATTTTTATTATGAATATAACAAAATTATATTAAAAGTTATAAGAAAGCTTAATCAAGAAAATAAACCGATAGATTTAATAACAATAACCGAAGAATTAAAAGCAATAGGTAAGCTAGAAGCTTGTGGAGGTATTAATTATATAACTAGCTTGTCTACAATAGTACCGACAGTTAGAAATATTGAATATTATATTGATATAGTAAGAGAATTGTCGTTGAAAAGAAATATAGATAGAGAAATAATTAGTATTTCTGAAGATATAGAAGTTATGGAATTAAGCGATATTGTTAATGTGATGGATAAGGTAAAAGAATCACTATTGAATAACAAAAAAATTGAGGATTTATATATTGATGCTTCAACTATAAAAAGAGATAAGGGAGCTAGGCGAAATTTAAAAACAGGATTTAATAAGCTAGATAATTATTTAGGTGGGCTGACTTATGGAACAATGACAATATTAACAGGTGAGCCATCAAGTGGTAAATCAACTATATTAAATCAAATTATAGCAAATACAATACAGAATAATCATAAAGTATTTATATATAGTGGTGAGCTTCCTTCATATCAATTAATGGAGTGGTTTGTTAGGACTGTAGTTAATGGATACCACCTAAAAGAATATGAGAATAAACAAGGTGAAAAATATAAAGATGTAACCGACTATAGCTGGGAATTAGTATTAGAGTGGGTAAAAGATAAATTTTTCGTGTATGGGCAAGACTCAAAAGCAACTGAAAATAATTTACTCATGACAATAGAGTATTTACATAATAAAAAGGGCGTAAGGTTATTTATATTAGATAATATGATGACTATACAAAGTGATGGAAGTAAAGACAAATACAGTAAACAAGAAGATATGGCTATAAACTTAAAATCATTGGCTAAAAAATACGGATTAGTAATCATATTAGTTGCTCATCCAAATAAAGGAAGTTCACAAAATAATGAGCATAGTATGTATGATGTATCAGGAGCAAGTGAGGTTGTGAATTTAGCAGACCATGTTATAAAGACAATAAGGAATAAGAAAGACGATGAAGATAAGAGTTTTATTACAATATTGAAAAATAGAACAACAGGTAAGCAGAATATAATATTTCAAACTTATTTTGATAATGAGCGAAAGAGGTTTTATATAGACGGTTCAGAGCTTGAGAAAGATTATGGCTATGATGCAAACAAGCAATTTGTACAAGTAGGTATAGAATCACCGTTTAAAGAGGAGTGATAAGAACTGAAAGATAAGCTAAAAGAATATAATCATATTTTAAGTCGTATTGACAAAGCTTCTGAATACTTTAGTAAATTGAGTGATAAGAAGTTAGAACATATTGAAGAGAGTAAAGAATATAAAGTACTAGGAGCGCTTATTTATAGAGCTAACGAACTTTATATAGAGTTAAAAGATGCTGAAATAAAAAAATAAACTGAAGCTAAGTATGAGTATAGTAAATAAAAATTTCTTTTTTTAATTAAGTCTAAAATTAAATATAAAAGGGTTATATTACCCCTCTGACCCTTTAAAAATATGAGGTGATTTAATGACTATACAAAAAATGATTTCTGAAATAAGTAGAAATATAGGAAGCTTAGAGGTTGTACATTATGCTAGAGATATAAATAGCACATTAAAAGCAAGAGATTTATTAGCAGGAATATATATGCTTGATGAATTTATAGAGATAAGAGGAGCAACAGGAACAGAAATATCAATAAAGAATGATAAGGTTTTAAAACATGAAAAAGTTAGTAAAAAAGTATATAGGTTTTATAATAGCAAAATTAATATATTAATTAGACCTATAGAATATTAAAAATATCCAATGAGTGCCACGTAGAAAGGTTTTAAAACGGATTTAGTGTATTTATATTACTAAAATTAAAATAAGGTAAATAGAGAGGCGTTAGTTTATGAAAAATGAATTAAGAAAAGTTAAATGTAGACATAGAACAATGGGGTTTGTGCATGAAGGATATTTACATAGCTTTGCAGGAACAGATTCAGAAGTATATGCAATTGTAGAAGATGAAGACGGAGAGATTTGTAAGTTTCCATTGAGTAGATATTCTATAAGATTTTTAGATAGGGACAGTATAAGATAAATGGAGGTTGAAACATGAACATAAATAACATAAATAAAATAAGTGAATATTTAAGCAAAGATATAGACCATTTAATCACTAAAAAACAAAATTAGACGGTATTCATACAGTTGAATCAGACGAACTAGATATATTTTATATAGATAAAGGCGTGTTAGTTTTAATCACAAAAAGAGGAATGAATATAACATTAGATATAAATAAGTTTTTTGCATATGGACAAGGAGAAGACTTTATTATTTGTTCATGTAATACATACATATCAATACAACCAATAAGCCCAAAATACCCTAATTTAAGGGCAGAAATAGAAAGACATAATTTAAGTTATAGATTAATTGATACAGTAATAGAGCATGAAGGAGTACATATACAAGATATATTGATTGGAAATGAAGAAATAAACCTTAGTACAGCAATATATCTAAGAGATAAATTGTTTCCAAATAAAACAATGGAATATTTATTTGCATAAACAAATAACACGAAATAGATAATATTTAATTAAAGATAATTAATAGAGGTTGAAAATGGATTATTCAAAAAATAAAAAAAGTAGTTACTAAATCGCCAAACATAGTAACTACATAGGGATATATATACCCAACAAACAAGCAATATGAGTATATATATCCTAGCTTATATTTGTCAAGGTAGGTGTAGACATGAAAATAGAAAAATTAAAACTAATAATAGAAATTTTAAGTAAGACAAACGTTGAATTAAACAGCAATAGAGCTATGAATATAGCAATCAAATTAAATAAATTAAATTAGTAAAAATTTTGTAGTTACTACGATTTAATTTATAGTAACTACACTTATATAAATAGAAAAAGGGAGATTTAATTATGAGTAAACAAGAAAGCTTAGAAATATTAAATATTATAAGAGAATTAAAAGAAACTAATCCAGGTGGTTATCAAATTATTGTAAAAGAAATAAAGGATAGATATAAAAATAAAATGGAGGTAGTAAAATAATGAATGCATCAGAATTAAAAGAATTAGCATGTACAATAGATGAGTTAAGAAAGAACAACCCTAAGGCATTTGAAGTAATAAAGACCTTAGTAGATATAATGAAAAATAATAACCAATGATGGCATAAGGAAGTGTAAAGCATGTATTGTGTTATACAAGAAGTAAAATTAAGTAAGCCAGATTTAAAAGGTAATTCAATAGGTATAGAGCCTTATTCATGGAGCAGTGGAGATAAAGTATATTATTCATATAGAATGAGTAAGGAAGTCTTTAAAAGAGATATAAAGAAAGCATATAAAATTAGTATACATAATAGCTATAGAGAAAACGGAAAAGTTAAAAAGAAACAGTGGGTAATTTGTACAATAGGTCATTACTACATGATAGAGTGGGGGAATTGGATAGGGGATTGTTGTAGGTTACAAGATAAGTTAGAAGCTATAGGAATTACAGAGGATGAATTATGTAATCTAGTATATGAGAAGCTTGATCCATTAACTGATAAGATAAAAAGTGAATATAAACAAACAGAAGAATATATTACAACAACAAAATATAGGCAAATAATAGAAGAATACCAAGCTTCACAACGAGAATTTAATAGTAAGTATGGTGAAGGATACAACGAATGTTATAACGTATTTAATGAACTTGTAAATGCTGATAGATTAGAAGAAATTAAGAGAGAATATGAAGCTCGAAAAGAGTACGAAGAAAAAAGTAAAAGGTACCAAGAAGAGTTTTATCGTAGTTACTATGAAAATAATAAGAGTAACTACAGTAACAGTGGTTACTATAGAAATAATATTAGTAACTACAGTGAAGAAGAAAAGAAGTTGTTAAAAGAAGCATTTAAATTATTAAGTCATAAGCACCACCCGGACAAAGGCGGTAGTACTGAAAAAATGGCAATGATAAACAATTTAAAAGAAAAAATCTTATAATAAAGGGGAATATGTATGAGTAAAGGATATGGAAATTTTTTTTATGATGTAATGATAGCTATTGAATATAAGTATTTAAAAAATAGATGTGAAAATGGTTGTGAGCTATCAGGAGCAAGATTAAAAAAGATAGATGATATTTTAGTTGATGATTATAATAATTTAAATAAACAGCTAATTGAAAGAGAGAATGACACTTTAGCTGAATTCTGTATAAACAATTCAATAAGAGATATAAAGCTTTTAGGAATGTTATTAGAGCCTTTGCATGAGCAAGAGCAAGCTTCATATAAATGTATAATAAATATATGTGAGGCATTGAAAGATGAAAATGTTAAACCAAATAAAAAGTTAAAGACATTGGCATACTTAAAATTAGCTTATAGATACAAATTTAACTACAACTATGATTTTATGAGCAAAATAATAACAACTAGTTTTATAACTCTATTTGAAGAAAATGAAAATAATAAAGATATTGAAAGTTTGATATTTAACCGTACATTATTACAATTTATACTGAGATTATTAGAAGGTTTAACACCTAGACAAGTATTAACGGTATTTCCAATAGAAAAGTCATTTAATGGTTATAAATATGGACTTAAAGATTATTATAGTAGTATGGAATTTATTAACGATTTAGGAATAGATAAACCTTTAACTTATGAAACAGCAAAAAAGTTTTTAATGGAATGCATGATAGGAAGATTTATGTTTAATGTTGGAGTTAGTATGATGTCATTAGTAAGTGATTATAATAATTGGGATATAAACGATGTAATGGGGTTTATACAGGATATAAAGAATGAACCACATTTGAAAATAATTAAATAATATTTAAGTAGAGTGTTTATTTGATGAACACTCTATTTTTATATGTTAAAATATAGAATGAATAAGCATTAAATAAGTAAGTTATTTTAAACTAAGGGAGATAATATGAAGTAAAAATATTATATAAAAGGTTACTTAAGGAGATGACGTATGAAAAAAAGGGAGTATACGATAGAAAACCTAGAAGAGCTACTTGATAATTTACCATATGAAATATGGCTAAAAGATAAAGAGGGGAAGCATATATACATAAATAAATTAGGGGCTGAAAATGTAGGTTTAAGTAAGGAAGATATAATAGGTAAAACAGATCATGAAATAAGACCGTCTTATATAGCAGATAAATGCTTGGAAGTAGATAGAGATTTAATCTCTGGGAAAATTGATAGATATAGTCAAGAGGAGAAGCTTAAAAATTCGAATGATTTATCGTATCATGTTAATAAATTTATCATAAATAAAGATAAAGAGGTAATCTTAGGAGGAATTGCAGAAGAGGTAAGTATAAAAAAGAGTATTCAAGGTATTACAGAACATATAATGTTTAATGACTTTAATCTTGATAATTTAAAAACTGATTATATGAAATTTTTAAAGGATAAACTTAGATCATTAAATTTAGCTTTAAAGAGCACAAATATAGATATTTTTTTATATGAGGAAGATAGAAAATTTAAATTTTATATGAGTGCTAATGATGATATATGTATTTTTAATGATGATACTAGGTTTACTTTGGACAAATATTTTAAGAAAGAAATTCTAGATGAAAAAAATCCTTTCAGCACATCAAAATATAAAAAATTTATAGAACTTAATAATAATTATAAAGATGAACTAGTATCAAAATTATACGCTATAGAAATAGCAGGTAATATATGTGCTTTGATTAATATTCAATATGAAAATTCAGCAACTATAAAATATAAAGATGATGTATCTATAATTGAAATATTAAAAAAAATGTCAATCTTGATATTTCAATTAAAAAATGAAAAAGATATTTTAATACCAGATATAGAAAATAGAAGAGTAGAAGAAGCTATAGATTTTGAACATATAAAGTCAAGCTTTATAGCTAATATATCCCATGAATTTAAAACTCCAATAAACATAATATTGTCGACCGTTCAACTGTTAATTGCAATTGAGAAAGGGGATTTTAACAGTATAACTAAAGAAAAATATATTGAATATTTAAATATGTTAAAGCAGAACTCGTACAGATTATTAAGATTAGTTAATAATGTAATTGATACAGCTAAAATAGAGAATAATTTTTATAAATTAAACCTAGGAAATTATAATATTATAAAGCTTATAGAAGATATAACTATGTCAACATCAAGTTATGTTTCAGAGAATAATAGAAACATAATTTTTGATACAGATGAAGAAGAAGTAATTTTAGCATGTGATCCAGATAAAATAGAAAGAGTAATTTTAAATCTATTATCAAATGCAATTAAATTCTCAGAAACAGGAAGTAATATAAATGTTGATGTAAGTACAGATTTTGATAAAGATATAGTTTATGTATCAGTAAAAAATACAGGAGAATTAATTAGTGAAGAATATGCAAATAAAATATTTGGTCAATTTATGCAAGGGGAAAATTTATTTATAAGACGTACAGAAGGTAGTGGAATAGGTTTATATTTAGCTAAGTATTTTATTAAAATGCATAATGGGGATATATGGTTAAATTTAGATAATAAAGACTGTACAGAATTTATATTCTCTATACCTATAGAAAAAATACATGATAAAGAAAAGTTTAATGAAGAAATAAATGAAGGGATTTATATTATCAACGAACACAAAATAATAGAGCAATGTAATATTGAATTCTCTGATATATATAAATAAAATAGTGAAAATATATATATTTAATAATATTTAAAAGTTAGTTTTTATTTTATTAATCTGTACATAAAATAGAGCTTTAATATTTTAAAATTGATAATGATAATGTAAAATTAGTGTAATTAAATTTTAGTATAAACGAAAGGGGAAGTTATTATGAATAAAAGTATAGATAATCCTATGTCAGAAATTTTCAAATACCTAGCCATATCTATATTATTTATGTTTATAGGATTTATTTTTGGTCAAATGTTTATACCTGTTAGCTTTGCGTATTATGCAAATTTTATATTTACTTTTTTAATAATAGGACTTTTAATAATGTCTCTGTTATCAAGAAAAAGCATAATACCAAGACGTTTTTCTATGAACTTTGTATATCTATTCACTTTTATTGATGGTATTCTTACATATCCATTTTTACAATATTATTTAGAGGATTTAGGAAAAGGTGTATTTACATCAGTGTTGGTTGCATCAATAGTGTTATTTGCAGTATTAGCTAAATTATCAAGTAAAAAGGAAGCTGGACATTATCTGGGATTAGGAGGTATATTATTTACTGGACTTATAGGTATATTGATAGCATCAATAATCAATATATTTATAGGAGGAACAATGCTTAGTATATTAATAAGCATAGTAGGTGTAATAATATTTTCTGGCTACGTTCTTTATGATATAAGTTTAATAAAATATGAAATACAAAGTGGTGAGATAAAAGAAAAGAATGACTTATCAATACATGTTTTAAATCTTTACTTAGATTTTATTAATATATTGTTAGATTTATTAAATATAGCATCAATTTTAGATGATTAATATTGATATATAATATTTTTATAGAGAAGAAATAGGATTTATACTTAATATAGATTCTTAATAAATTTAGAATAAAAAAGCTAATAATAAAAAAGAACTGAGGGAATATATTCAGTTCTTTTTATTATAAAAATTAACATTACATAAATAAAAAGTTTTGATCTATTGAAATTTATAATTTTGATTCATGCTCAAATTATAATCGTGTAAATTTAGTAGATGTTAGAACTATTAACTAGTTCAAGTAGTATTAGCTTAAACTACATTTATTTTTATTATATAAAGGAGATTATATTAATTGAAAAATAAAGTATACTATAAATTTATGGGGAAAGGGATTTTAGTTTTTCTTTTTTCAGTGAGCCTGTTACTAACAATTGCTACGGCGTTATCTGGGTTTAGTTTTATTTCTTTATCAGAGGTACTTAAGGTATGGATTGGTTTATATGGATTTGGGTTATTTACTTGTATAATTACTAGTATATTGTTTCACCGTAAGGCGGCTATTTTAAGTGAAACAGAAGTTATACTATATGAAACAGAGTGTAATCCTATAAAGTTTTCTAAAAAGAAAGAGAATATATACCATATTCCTTATGAGAACATTTGTATTTTGGATTATGAAACAAGCCAAGGAATATCAAGACAAGATCCATTAAATCCATCTAGGCTATTGGTAAATACAAATGATGGAGCGTGGTATCAAGTTTTAGCTGCGCCAAAGATATTGTTTTATGAACTAGGAAGGAGAACTAATGCAAAAATGCAAAGATCCAACACCATGAGAAAAAATATACTTATGTATTTAGGGATTGGATTGCTGTACTATTTAATAAATCTAATTAGTTAATGACATTAGAACAGAGAGTATTACTTATATGTAATACTTTTTTTGTTATATATGTTATAATTATTATATAACATATATAACAAAAGAAGGTGTTAAAAATGACTATTTCTAATAAAGATTATAATCAATACAAATATATGATATATAAGATTGCCAACAAATTTAAAAATAATATATATAGATTGGAGCTTGATGATTTAGTACAAATAGGAGCAATTGGACTTATAAGGGGATTTGATACATATGACGAAACTAAAGATTGTAAAAAAGATACCTGGTTATATTCATCTATAGAAAGAGCTATATTAAGGGAATTCCATAACTTGAATAGAATAAAAAGACAAGCTTCAATAAATTCTGTATCTATAGATATGCCAATAGGGGAAGATGAAGATATAACAATAGCTGACACTATAGAGGACATAAGTGTAAATACATCAAGTGAAGCTTTAGATAATGTAATTATAGAAGAATACAAGTATGAAGTAGATATAATATTGAGTGGTATGGAGCATGATATTGCTTATAAAGTGTTATTTACAGATGAAACACTAGCAGAGGTTTCAGCTTCTAAAAATATATCATATTCTAAAGCAAAAAATATTCAAAATAAAGCTTTTAGAGAACTAAGATTTAAAAGTAAATTAATACGCTCAAAGTATTTAGAATTAAAAGAGCAAGAGACAGAAAATGATATTATTAATTTATACAATGACCCAGCAAAAGCAATTTATTTAAGAGAAGTAAGTAAAGACTTAAAAGAAAAATATAGGTATGAGCTTAGTATTATAGATGATATTCAGACTATACTTGACGGACTACCTATATATACAAAAAATAAAATAGTAGCAAGCTTTGTATTGACCTTAGAGGATATATTAGATGATAAAGACCTTATAATATATGAAGCCTTATCAGAAGGGCAAAGAGAGGTCTTAGACAAGGAGTATAGCTTTAGTGAGATATTATTTATTGAAGATAGGATTAAATCTAAAATAATAAAAAATAAAGAGTATGTATGTGAGTTATGGAATGAGTATAAAAATAATAAAAGCAAAAATAAAGAAAAATTTTTAGATAATAATTTATATGTAAATCAAAATGTTTATAATAATCAAGTTAGTTTATTTGTATAAGGAATAGTGATAAAAAAGTGTACTTGGGCAGATTTACAATAGTACGATTTCTTACAATTATTCATCGACCAAAGTACCATATTTAATCAATATATTATAATTAGGATTATTGAATAACTTTATATTATATATGGCGCCTTTGTAGGATAATAGAGGGGGTGAATAATATTCTTATCCCTTTATAACTCATAGAGGGCTTTTAAGGGTGGGCAGACATTTAAATAACCAAGAACATTAAATACTTTAAATAAATATATAATAAGCTCATAGGGAGGGAGAAACCTTCTTTACAAGTTTAAAAGGAGTTCCATATGAATAAAGAAAAAAATTATGCAAATATGATGCTAGGACTATTAAATCATCACAAAATACAATTAAATTCAGCAATAGACGAAATAGACATAATAATGAGCTATAAAGAAGATATTGATATAACAGATAGTTATTATACATTTAAAATAGAAAGATTGGAAAAGGTAAAAAACGCCATAGAAAGCTATTTAAATAAAGTATATGATACATTTAAAATCCTATCAGACGAGGAGCAACAAGTATTTATATTACTATATGAGGATAAATTAAAAGTATCAGAAGCTAGTAAAAGGCTTAATATAAGTAGAGATAAGATATATTCTATAAGAAAAAATATATGCCTAAAATATAACTGGTTAGATGATAATAAAAAGAAAATATCAACGAATAATTATAGTGGGCAGGTATTTAATTAGGTGGTCGCTTACGATTTAATCGAAAGCAGAATTATAGAGCTGAAACGTACAATATAAGGTCAAGAATAAAGGTTATCTTTAATCAAAATTAATACTATAAGTTAAAATAATATGGTATAATTAAAGCAAGGTTTGAATAACCTAAATATACTTAGTATGTTGAGCTATCAACATCTGTCTATTATTTAGTTGCTTTAAGGATTTTTCCAATGAAGAATGAGTCTAATTGAAGGCTCATTTTTCTATTTATAGCTTAAATGTAAAGGTTGAAGCATAAATAATTAAAGAGTATAATAGGTATATCGTCTAATAGCGCAAATTGCTTTTATCCTAGAATGGATTCTTTATAGAATGGTCTCTTGTTAATAGAAGGATTGTACAGATTTGTACGGTCTTTTTTTATGTTAAATAAAATATTATAAATAAAATATTATAATATGTATAGCTCAATTATTGCTATCTAATTTTTCTTACAAAAGTATAAATAAAAAGGTGAATTATTAATTGGATTCACTTTTTTGTTTTTTTATTAATATAAATAGAATTAACGCCCTCAATTTTGAGGAGGTTAAATAATAAAGCTTGCGTATTAGATTTACGTATTTTTGATACTGTAAGGACATAAACTATTAAATACTTACCATATAAGCACGAAAACAATAAGATATTATATTACTTTTAGGGTTACCCAATAAATAGGGGAATAGTAATCTATTTTAGAAGTAAATCACTTTGACACCTGGGATTTAATAATCGGTAAACCCGACTTTAGATAGGGTCAATATACTTATCCGATATCTATTCGGAAGGACTTTCTAATATAGAAGCTTCTTATAAGCTATTAAAGTATTAGTAATTTTAAAATCATTTAGAACGATTTAGAAAAAGAAAAATCCTTAGCGATAATAACTCTAGGGTGCCACAAAATTGTGGAGACTTATTTACATATTAGCTATAGTTAAGAGCCATCGGAAAAATTACAGAGTCCTTTTGAGAATTCAATTTTGAATAGTGAACGTTTAATGTAGTGCTTTTATAAAACATTACTATTAAAAGTATTGGTATTACTAGTGTTTAGCTTCTAAAGTATGTACTATACACCCTTGTAAATCCTTGTATAAAAAACGCAATTTAAAAGAGTTATTAAAATAAGTATCCGGAGTTTTTGGACTCCCTAAAAAAGAGTAATAGATTTATAATATTTCGCTATCCTTCTAAAGGATAACGGATTTTTCCGTTTTCAAAATAAAACTATATGACTTATAGTGGGTTAGCTATAGGTGGGGCGCGTTTTGCTATATGCCTATACTACTTTAGTAAATCCAAAATTGGATTGAGCGAAATAGGGTAGCCGACTTTTCGACTAGGTAAGAATATTAGAGCCGAATTTTCGACTATAGTAAAATATCAAAGCTGAATTATCAGCTAAGAGTAAAACAGGGTAGCTGATTTTTCAGCAAGGTAAGAATATCCGAGCTAAATTTTCAGCCGACCGAAATTTTTCCGAGGGCGAAAAATATCTCTCTTCATCTTAGATATTCCCAACTAATAGGGGAAATATATTGATTATTCCCATTCTAAATGAGAATTTTAACGAGTCCAATTTTACGTTGGTTAATTCATTATATAAGCTTCTTTTGAAGGGTCTAGTAAACAC
This sequence comes from Romboutsia sp. MSSM.1001216sp_RTP31141st1_G3_RTP31141_220114, assembly GCF_039031195.1. Taxonomy (NCBI): domain Bacteria; kingdom Bacillati; phylum Bacillota; class Clostridia; order Peptostreptococcales; family Peptostreptococcaceae; genus Romboutsia; species Romboutsia sp. MSSM.1001216sp_RTP31141st1_G3_RTP31141_220114. Next base: position 18,824 of record NZ_JBCIUO010000001.1, read on the forward strand.
AACCGAGTACAAAATTGTACCTGGTTAATACTGAACTCTTTTGCAATATCTCTAAGTTCTTTTGAAGAACTTTAATATCTTACTCTATAAAATGGGGGTGTACCTTAAAATGGGGTGCACCTTTTTATTATGAGGGTGCACCCTTTTTTATTAATAAATATTTGATAAATAGATTTAAATAGTTACTAGAAGCTAGATAATTACAACTTTTAGAGTGTGTAAATTTATAACTAGAAGGTTTATAAGTACTAAGAGATACTAAGATATTTACAAAACAAACCAGGTGCAAAGTACTCCGAAAAATTACGGGGTAAAAAACGCGGTCAATGTTGTATAAAAAGCTTAGTCAATGGTAACATAGCTGTATTTTCCAAAACAAAGGGGTGCAAGAGTACTCCAAATAATTAAAGTTTATTCCGAACGTTCTATTAATTTTACTGAACGTTCCATTAAGTTAAATACTTGTAAAGACTGTAATATAGCCAACAAAGGCTGCAATATAGTCAATTTACAAAACAAACGAATATAAAAAGTACTCCATATAAAGCTATTTTTTACAAAACGAATAATGTTGTACAACAATAATTTTACAAAACAAACAACGGGGTGCAAAAGTAAGCTTCTAGTAATGAATAGATCTATAGCTGATGCAAATAATTCTTGCATTAGCTCTAAAAGAAAAAAAACTCGCTATGCATTAAACCCATAGCTGAAAGGAATAATACTCCGTGCAGGTTGTACAAGGTGTACAACATTGAGCTTCTAGGAGCTATAATATATTAAAATATAATACTTTTAGTAAAAGAGGTGCTTAAATGAGAGAATATACAGTCAATGAGTTATTGATACCTAATGATTTAGATAGAAATACTATTAATAATCTAAAAGCATATGGATATTGTTATCAATTAAATCATAGACACAAAGGCAATAGGGTAAGAGGAGCTTTTATTAAAGACTACTTCCCATACTACTATTATTTTTATATTGATATAGATATAAACCAGGAAGCTTTTAGAGAAGCTGACAAGTTAAATATAAATGATTTTGAAAATCTTAAAAAATATCATAGTGCATGGAACAGAGAAGTTAATAAAACTAAGGACAAAATCATAAAAGAGCGATATAATCTATCTAAGAAGAAAATAAGAAAAATGTAAAAAAAGAGGAAAAAGTAGTATTGAGTAGACTTTTATTAAATGAGGTGATGAAATGGAAAATATTGTTTTAGAATTTGATAAAAGAAAAATAGAGATAGAGGAGATATTAGAGCATATAGATTATTATTGTAATAAAGCAAATGAAGCATTGGAGTTATATTCATGTAAAAATTTAAAAGAATCTAGGTTGATATTTAAAGATTTAAGAAATAAATTAAAGCTTGAATATAACTACTATAAGAAAGTAAGTATAAGTAAAGTAATTAGAAAAAGCAATGTTTATATGATCTATAAAAAGGAAATAGCTAATGCATATGTAAAGCAAAATAGACCTAATTCAAATGATAATTTGAGTAGCAATTTATATGATATATATAGTTATATGGGTTATGCTAGAGTATGTATATCAGAATTAATTAATTAAAAATTTTATATTATAATATATTTTGATTTATATAAGAATATAGTTAATTAATATAGATAATTTAATAATGGTAATAAGTGTTAATTGATTAAAGCATAGAATTTAATTAAGTGAACATACTTATAAATAATCTAACAGTTGTTAAATAGAGTTAGATTTAAATATTAAATACTTGAATTACATGCTATAATATAAATATATAATAAGTATTTAATATATAATCAATATATAAGTAACAGTTTTGTAAAAGTATAATATTATAAATTAGAAAGGTGGTTGACTATATATGGCTACAAAAAGTATTTTAAAAAGTGTAAATATAAAAGAAAAAAATTTAGGTAGGCGATTTGTAGAAGCTTTAGAGTCCGCCCAGTGTAAAAAAGAGAAAGAAATTAAATTAAAAAGAGCATATAAAGATGTTAAAAAAGAAGAAATAAAAGATTTATTTAGGAGTTTTTAATGAAGCGCGAGTACAAAGTGATCAATTTAAATGATATGATTTCAATGTTAGGAGAGGATAAGTCAAAAGAAATCCTCTCCAGCTTTTATTGTCCCAAAAACAAGGATGTTCAGGATTTTATAAGAGTAAAAGCAATAGAATTTTCAAAACAAGGATTGGCTAGGACACATTTAATATTTATGAATATAAAGAATGAAATGAAGTTATTAGGATACTTTACCTTGTCCAATAAAGCAATTTCTATACATAAAAAATCATTAAGTAATAAATTAAGAAGTCGGATATCAAAGTTTGGGAATTATGAAAATGAATATAATGCATATACATTGAGTGCTATACTTATTGGGCAAATAGGTAAAAATTATGCAAATGAAGTAAATAAGTTTATTAAAGGAGAAGAAATTTTAAAAATAGCGTGCGATAAAGTAAAAAACGCTCAGTTAGATATAGGTGGTAGGGTGGTTTACTTAGAGTGTGAAGATGTTGAATATTTAGTAGATTTCTATACAAATAATGGATTTCATAGTTTTGGAAAGAGAATGTTAGATAAAGATGAAAAAGATAGCCTAAGTGGAAAATATCTAATTCAATTTTTGAGATATTTATAGTAGAAAAGAGTAAGCGTTTTAATAAAATAATCGTTGGATTTTTTAGCAATAATAAATAGTTATAGAAATGCATTGATTTAAATTCAATGTATTTTTTTATTCATAAAAGTATAATATAATAAATAATAAAATTTTTGTGGTTGGGGTATAGTTGGGGTAAATGACGATTATGTATTAAGAAATAAGAATATGGAAGTTAGTAAAATTAATATGTACATAGGTATATATAATTAAAATGGTGCCGAATGTGGGACTCGAACCCACACGATAATACTATCAACAGATTTTGAGTCTGTCGTGTCTGCCATTCCACCAATTCGGCAAGTATTAGTATATAAATATTGTAGCAACTTAATGAAACGTTTGCAACATATTTATGGTTAATATACTTTTAATATTATGGTAATATAAATAGTATAAGAGTGGTATATAATAACTATTATACTAGATAGACAAAAACTAGGAGTGATAAATTTGAATAAGAGATTAATTATAATAGATGGGAACTCTATAATAAATAGAGCATTTTATGCATTACCAGAAATGACTAATAAGGAAGGGCTAAGAACAAATGCTATATATGGATTTACAACAATGTTATTTAAGATAATAGATACATATAAGCCTACTCACATGAGTGTTGCATTTGATAGAAAGGCTCCTACATTTAGACATTTAGAGTTTGATGAATATAAAGCTGGAAGAAAGAAAATGCCAGACGAATTAAGAGAACAATTTGAACCATTAAAAGATTTATTGGACAAATTTAATATAAATAGATTAGAAATAGATGGTTATGAAGCTGATGATATAATAGGAACAGTATCAAGGCTAGGTGAAGAAAATGGATACAATGTATACATAGTTACAGGAGATAAAGATGCTATACAGTTAGCATCAGATAAGACTACAACTTTAATAACTAAAAAAGGTGTAGGAGAAGTTGAAGAGTATAATTTTGATTCTGTAATGGAAAAATATGAAATGACTCCAACTCAATTTATAGACTTAAAAGGTCTTATGGGGGATAAATCGGATAATATACCAGGCGTACCAGGTATAGGTGAAAAAACAGGGATAAAACTTATTAAAGAATATTCTAGCATAGAAAATATAATAGAAAATGTAGAAAACCTAAAAGGTAGTGTGAAAAAGAAAATAGAAGAAAATAAAGAACTTGCCATAATGAGTAAGAGGTTAGCTACTATAATAAGAGATGTGCCTATAGAGATAAATCTAGATGATTTAGAATATGGAGATTATGATAAAGATAAGGTAATAGAATCATTTAGGAATTTAGGTTTTACAAGTTTATTATCTAGACTATCTAGTATAGATGGAGGAAATGAAACAGAGGAAATTGAGTCTAATTTAAATATAAAAAAATTAGAAAATATAGACGCATTTATAAATGATATTAAAAAAGAAGGAAAGCTATACATAGATACTGTAAGTAGACAAGGGAACATATTAGAAAAAAATATTATACATATTTTTATAAGTGTAGATGGAACTAATATATATTATATAAATGAAGAAGAGATAAATAAGCTAGAAGAAGTACTTGTAAGTAAGGAAGTAAAGAAATTTGGATATAATTTAAAAGAGGATTATATAGCTTTAAGACCTTATAATATAAAATTAGAGAACATGCACTTTGATATAACAATAGCAGAGTATTTAATAGATTCAGCATCATCTACATCTTATGAATGTAGTGCAATAGCTATGAAATATCTTACTAAAAAAGTTAAGTCAAAAGAAGAGTTGCTAGGTAAGGGTGTAAAAGCAAAAAAATATGAGGATTTAGAATTAGAAGAGCTATGTGATTATATAGGAAAAGTTATAAATACAGTATATGAAGTATATCCTATAATGGAAAAAAGCATAAAAGAAAGTGAAATGGATGGATTACTTTATCATGTTGAAATGCCTTTAGTAGAAGTTTTAGGTGAGATGGAATATCAAGGAATAAAGGTTGATAAAGAAAAATTACATGAATTAGGTATAGAATTTAAAACTATAATTAAAAAATTAGAACAAGAAATATATGATATAGCTGGAGAAGAATTTAATATAAATTCACCAAAACAATTAGGTGTTATATTATTTGAAAAGCTAGAATTACCTATAATCAAGAAAACTAAAACAGGGTATTCAACAAATGCAGAAGTATTAGAGAAGCTAAGGGATAAAAGTCCAATAATAGATAAAATAACAGAGTATAGACAAATTGTTAAGTTAAATTCAACTTATGTTGAAGGCTTATTAGCTATAATAAATCCATTAGATGGTAGGATACATTCATCATTTAATCAAACTATAACTACAACAGGAAGAATTTCATCAACAGAGCCAAATCTTCAAAATATACCTGTTAAACTTGAAATGGGAAGAAACATAAGAAAGGTATTTATATCAGATGAAAGTTGTAGCTTAGTTGATGCGGATTATTCTCAAGTAGAATTAAGAGTATTAGCTCACATGAGTCAAGATGAAACTATGATAGAAGCATTTAAAAACAATGAAGATATACATACAAAAACAGCATCACAAGTGTTTAATGTTAATATGGATGAAGTTACAAGTAAGCAAAGAAGTGATGCAAAAGCTGTAAACTTTGGCATAGTTTATGGAAAAAGTGATTTTGGACTATCAGAGGATTTACATATACCTGTAAAGCAAGCTAAAGAATATATAGAAAACTACTTTAATAAATATAGTAAAATAAAAGATTTTATGGATAAGGTAGTAGAAAATGCAACAGAAAATGGATATATAACTACTATACAAAATAGAAGAAGATATATTCCAGAACTTAAATCAAGTAACTTTATGCTAAGAAATGCAGGTAAAAGAGCTGCAATGAACGCGCCTATACAAGGTAGTGCAGCTGATATAATAAAAATAGCTATGGTAAATGTTTACAAGAAGTTAGAAGAAAGACAATTAAAGTCAAAATTAATACTTCAAGTACACGATGAACTTATAGTAGAAGCTTATGATGATGAAGTAGAAGAAGTTAAAAAAATAGTTAAAGATGAAATGGAAAATGCAGTTAACATGGATGTGCATTTAGATGTAGATTTAAATATAGGTAATTCTTGGTATGAAACAAAGTAGGTGAGTATATGCTAATATTAGGACTTACAGGGAATATAGGCTGTGGAAAAAGTAGCCTATCTAACATATTTAAGAGTAAAAACATAGAAGTAATAGATGCAGATATAACTTCAAGGAATATATTTGAAGATAATTTGCTTCTTGAAGAAGTATTCGATAAATTTGGAATGTATATAAAAAGAGAAGATGGGACTTTAGATAGAAAGGCACTTGGTAATATAGTTTTCAACAATGAAGAAAAACTTATAGAATTAAATAATTTAACCCATCCTAAAATTTATGAGAAGATAATTAGTAAAATTGAAGAATATAGGTTAAAACATAACGATATTATTTTAATTGATGGAGCATTATTAATTGAAGGTGGATATTTAGATGTAGTAGATAAATTACTAGTTGTAACATGTAATCAAGATATACAGATAGAAAGAATACAAAAAAGGGATAATTGTACAAAAGATGAAGCTTTAAGTCGCATAATGTCTCAAATGAGTCAAGAAGAAAAAATCAAATATGCAGACTATACAATAGATAATTCCTATTCATTTGAAGAATTAGAGATAAAAGCTAACCAACTCATTGAATATATAAAGGAGAATTGGTGTGAATAATAAAAAGATACTTATAATATTATCTATCTCATTGATTATATTAACTGGTTTTTTAATAGAAACTAAAACAATACATAAAATCTTATACCCTAAAAAGTATTCAGATTATGTAGAAAGATACTCAAAAGAATTTAATATAGAAGAAAATTTAGTCTATAGTATTATGAAGGCTGAAAGTAAATTTAAAAAGGATGCCATATCTAATAAGGGAGCGAAAGGATTAATGCAAATAAGTGATATAACTAGAAATTGGGCTATAGATGAGCTTAATCTAGAAAATAATATAGATATATTTGATCCTGAAACTAACATAAAAATAGGATGTTGGTATTTAAATAAGCTATATAAAGAATTTGGAAACTTGGATTTAGTTGTAGCAGCATACAATGGTGGTTCAGGTAACGTTAATAAATGGCTTGGAAATAATGAGTATAGCAAGGATGGTAAAATGCTTCACAATATACCATTTACAGAAACATCTAACTATTTAGATAAAGTCAAAAATAATTATAAAAACTATAATAGTATATATGGCAAGGAAGGAAAAAACTAATGAAAAAAACTAAGGTTTTATCTATAATCCTAGTTATAGCAATGATTGTAGTAGGATGTAGTTCTAAAATTGAAACTGAAGATAAAAAAGAAAGTGGTAAGGGTGATATAAATTCAGATTATATAAATTTAACTATGGTAAAGCCCGAGACTATAAATCCTATATTAAACAAAGACAAGTCTGTTGGGTATGTAATGAATCTAATATATGATAGCTTATTTACAATAGACGAAAATTACAATGTAGTACCGCAACTAGTAAAAGAGTACTCAATTGAAAATGGTGGTAAGGAAATAAATATAAAACTAAAAGATGCAAAATGGCATGATAAAAGCCCAGTTACATCTAGTGATGTTAAGTTTACAGTAGATTTTATAAAAAAAAGTGAAGAAAATCCTTATAGTGAATTAGTGAAAAATATAAAATCAGTGCATATAATAAATGATAAAGAATTCAATATAAGCTTAAATGAAAATTATTCATTTTCTATAGAGACACTTATATTCCCTATATTATCTAAAAATAATTTATCTTCTTTATCTAAAAAAGATATAACTAATAATAAGAATAATTTAATAGGAAATGGACCTTACAAAATAGAAAAATATGAAGAACGAGACGGAATGTTCTTAACTAAAAATGAAGATTATTATAAAGAAATACCAAGTACAGCCAAAGATATAAGAGTAGGTATAGTTCCAGATCAAGAGGCACAAGTTGCTATGGTTATGGCGTTAGATAGTGATATAGCCAAGGTATCTTTAAATGATTTAAGTAAATTTCATGAAACTGAATTTAATATTACTAAATATGAAGGACGAGATTATGAGAATATAATCTTTAATTACGATAATCCAATATTATTAGACTCTAACTTAAGAAAAGCTATAGCATATTCAATAGATAAGAAAAAAATATTAGAAGAGGCTTATATGGGGGATGCTAATATTGTTAATTTCCCACTTAATACAAGTTCAAAATATTACAACAAAGATATAAAATCTATTAATTATAATAAAGAAAAAGCTAAAGAATATTTAAGTAAAGTTAAGTTTGATGGTGATAAGAGTAACTCAAAAGATCAAAAAGAAAACAAAAGTAATACAAAGAGTAATTCACAGATAAACTTAAAAATAGTTGTAAATAAGAATAATACAGATAGGGTAAAGTCTGCACATATTATTTCAGAAAATCTAAAAGCTATAGGAATAAAATCTGAGGTGGATGAACTAGAAGGTGAAGATCTTGAAAAAGCTATTTCTGGGAAAAAATATGACTTAGCACTAGTTGGATGGGAGCTATCATTTATACCTGATGCAACTCCTATAATAAAAAGTTTAGATTATAAAGATGAAAAACTTAATGACTATATGGCTTCTTTAACAAGAGCAACTAGCGAAAGCCAAGTTAAAGACATATATGATTCTATACAAAAATATGTAAATAACAATGTGCCTATGATAAGTTTAGTTATAAGAAATGATTATATGGTTACAAATAGTAGAATAGAAGGTAAAATACAACCAAATGATTTTGACGTTTATGAGGGTATAACAAATTTAACTATAAAAAATAAGTAAATTAATAAAAAAATAATTGACTTAAAAAAGCAAAAGTCATATCCTTTATAATATAAAGGATATGCGGAAATGGCGGAATAGGCAGACGCACTATCTTGAGGGGGTAGCGAGCTTATGCTCGTGCGGGTTCAAGTCCCGCTTTCCGCACCATTAGAAAGTAGACATTATGTCTACTTTTTTTATACAAGGATTTATATTGGAATTAAATATTATTAATTTTTTTGAGAAAAATATAGACACAAGTTATAAAAAGTATGATAAAATACCCTTATAGGGTATATAAGGAGGTAATTACTATGAGAAAAAAATTACTTATAGATGGAATGAGCTGTGGACATTGTGTTAATCATTTAAAAACAGCATTAAGTGAAGATATACAAGGTGTAAATGTAATAGAAGTTAATCTAGAAGGTAAATATGCTATAGCAGAAATGGATGATTCAGTAAGTAAAGATGAATTAAAATCTGTTATAGAAGATATAGGTTATGAATTAGTTGGAATTGAATAAAAAAATATGCACAACTGTTAACTTACAGTTGTGCATATTTTTTTGTATATAATGTAAAAAATAATATTTTGAGCAATGTACAAAGTTATTTGCGACATGGGCGAAGTGAAATTTTTATATAAGATTTTTGAAATAAAAAAAGACTTCTATTGGGGGAAATAATAGAAGTCTAAATGGGGGAGATTGAGTATGTTTGATTTTACATTAATATTATGTCCTTATATCAATAATATATACATAAACAATATAAAAAATCATTCATATAATTAGAAATCCAATAGCAAAATTCACAATTAAAAAAACTTTTGAATATAATATAAATAATTAAGGGGGGAGTGTCGTGGATGAAAGAGGATATAGAGATGATTTAAAAAAAATTGTACTTGAAATGACTCAAAAAGATTTAGAAGGAAATGCATCTCAGAGAGGTATAAAAAAATACCTTGAAGGAAATATAGATAAAATAATAAATGAAAATATAAAAAAAGCATCGAGTGGTATGTCTTGTAACAATGTATATTTAAATATATTGAAAAATGGATCTAATGAGAAAAATATATCCTTAATTGTAAAGTCTATAAAATCAGAAGATTTGTTTAAATCCAAAAAAGAATTAATTAAGTTTGCTAGATACTTAGGTATAAATGCCACAACAAAAAACTCTTACAATAGTATATTAAGAAGAATAGCTAGCCATATTTATTCAAATAGAAGTGAGTATTCCAAAAGATATTTTTCATATCAAAGAGGAGATAGAGAATATATTTTAGAGCCTGAAAGAATAAAAGAAGACTTAATTGAAAGTTATAAATCAAAAGCTAGAAATGATATGAAGTCTATAGCTAAATTGCTAGAAATAAGTGTTGATGATGAAGATAATGCGGAGGATATAAGAAGAAAGGTTATAAATTATATTATGAAAGAAAAGTTAAATAAAAAATAAATATAAAATTAAAGACGTCTTTGAGACGTCTTTAATTTTATAAAAAGGCATATAATATAAAATAAAACTATGATAGGAGTTGATATGTATAAAAATCAGAAAGATAATAAGTCTTGCATGTGTATTTATATGTATAGCTATAAGTGTAGTTATAGAAATAGTTTATCTTCCACCTAAAAAAGAATTAAAAGTAGTTAGTTACAATATACATAGTGGGCTAGATAAAAATATGTTTCCTACATTATTTGATATTATAGATTTTTTAAGAGTATGTAACGCAGATATTATTTGTCTTCAAGAAGTAAATGAATCTGCTAAGGCTGGATTTCAAGTAAGTAGTTTTAAAGAAGAGTTAAAAATGTATTCTCATTTTGGTGCAAATGTAACAAAACTTGGATCTAATTATGGGTTGGTTACATACTCTAAATATCCTATAAAATATGAAAATCATATATATTTAAGTAGCAAAAGAGAACAACGGGGGATGCTTCATACAGTAGTAAATGTAAAAGGAAGTAAGTTAAATATTATAAACGTACATCTTGGACTTGGGAATGAAGAAAGAGAGAGGCAGCTCAATGAACTTATAGAATTTATAAATACATTAAATAAAGAGCCATATATAGTTGTTGGTGATTTTAATCAAGGCAATATAGGTGTCGATAAAAATATTTTAAGAGATGTAGCTATAGAATTAGAAAAGTCAAACATATTAACCTTTGCAACGGGGCTTGATAGAATAGATTATATATTTGTATCTAATAATATTGAAATATTAGACTATGATGTGTTAATAAAGAGTATGTCAGATCATTACCCTATAATAGCTAAGATAAGGATATAAATTAATACAAAATAGTTATTTTCTATATTAAAGCCAAAAATTAATCATAATCTGTACAACCCTAAAATATATATTAGTAATAATAGTTTTAGGGGGGACAAACTAATGAATAAAAGAAAAACTATATATAGAGGTTTTAATAAAAGACGAAAGAAAAAAACGTTAAGATTAATTTTAATTATGATTCCTGTTATATCAATAGGAACATTTGGAGCTATTAAATTAAAAAATAGTGATATTGTAAAAATTATGGATGAAAAGATTGCATCTTTTAAAAGTATAAATATTAAAGAGGACAAGTTTAAAGGATTTGAAGACTTTGGAATAAAAGAAGTTTCTGAAGAAAATAACAAAGAAGAAGTTGAAAAAAAAGTTGTAAAAGAAGCTAGTGAAAAAGTAGAAGGAGATGTTAAAGTAGCTATAGCAGATTCTTGGAGTTTATATACTATTCAAGTGGCATCAATAGATAATGAAAATGAAATGAATAAAATAGAAGCTAAATTGAATGAAAATAATTTACCTTTTTCTGTTATAGAAGTTGATGGAACAAAAAAAGTACAGACGTATTCATCATTTAGCAAAGATTCATTAAAAAATAATATAGATAGTGTTAAAAAAGTTTTTGATGATGCATTTATATCAGAACTTAAAGTACCAGTATTATCTATGAAGTATACAAGTAAGTACTCATATTTAGGTGAATTATCAAATTTTTTAAATGAATTGGTATCTAATTTTAAGTTAGAATCAGAATTTTGGGATAAAAGTAATGAAAATATTGATGTAAAAGAATATAAAAAAATATTAACAGATAGAAAAAATATAGTGGCTAATATGAAAAAAGAGGCCGATAAAATTGATTATAAACCAGCTGATTTATTTAAAGAGAATTTAATTAAGTATGTTGATGGTTTGGATGAAAAAATAAATATCTCTGTTGAATCTATAGAAAAAGGAGAATATAGTATGGCAAAAAGCTTATATTTATCATCAATGCAGGGATATTTTACATTTATAACATCAATAAGTAAGGCTTAAAAGGACTGTTTTATTAACAGTCTTTTTAAGTTGATAAAGTTTTAACAATAGTTAAGTTTTAATATGATATATAGTATACTTATACTAAGGGATAGGAATGTTTAAATACATAAGTAAGGGGGTAAAGGAATGAAACTCTTAACTTTCAAAGGAGGAATACATCCTCCATATAAAAAAGAGTACTCAGAGAAAAAAGCTATTGAAATAGCTAAGTCACCAAAGGTAGTTTATATACCACTTCAACAGCATATTGGTGCACCTGCTAAAGAGATAGTTAAGGTTGGGGATTTAGTAAAAGTTGGTCAAAAAATAGGTGAGCAACAAGGATTTGTTTCTTGTAACGTACATTCTTCTGTATCTGGTAAAGTAATAGCTATAAAAGAACATGAATTAGCTGGTGGAAGAGGCACATGTATTGTTATAGAAAACGATTTTAAGGAACAAATACACGAAAGCATAAAACCTAAAGGGAATTTAGAAGATTTAAGTAAAGAAGAAATTGTATCAATAATAAAGGAGGCTGGAATAGTTGGTATGGGAGGAGCTACTTTTCCAACTCATGTAAAGCTATCACCACCACCAGATAAGAAAATTGATACTGTTATATTAAATGGAGCTGAGTGTGAACCATATCTAACAGCAGATCATAGGCTAATGCTTGAAAATCCAGAAGATGTAGTTTATGGATTAAAAGTACTTATGAAATCTTTAAATGTATCAAAGGGATATATAGGAATTGAAGTAAATAAACCTGATGCAATTTCTGCAATAGAAAAAGAAGCTCAAAAATATGATGATATTGAAGTTGTAGGTCTAGAAGTTAAGTATCCACAAGGGGCAGAAAAACAACTTATATATGCATGTACTAAAAGGGAAGTTCCATCCGGTGGGCTACCTATGGATGCAGGGGCAGTAGTAAATAATGTGGGAACAGCAGCACAAATTGCTAAAACTATAAAAACAGGAATGCCATTAATAGAAAGAATTACTACTGTTACAGGTAGTTGTATAAATGAACCAAAAAATTTAGTTACAAAAGTTGGAACACTAGTATCAGAGATAATAGACCAATGTGGAGGCTTTAAAGAAGATAAGATAGTTGGTAAGGTAATAATGGGTGGCCCAATGATGGGACTAGCGCAGTATACAATAGACATACCTACAAATAAGGGAACATCAGGTATATTATGTTTAGACGATGAAGAGTCTAAAACACCAAAACCACAAAACTGCCTAAGATGTGGTAAATGTCTAACAGTATGTCCAGCATTTTTACAACCGTTATATATAAGTGCTTATTCTTTAAAAAATGATTTTGAAAGTGCAGAACGTTATAGAGCTTTAGACTGTATAGAGTGTGGATCTTGTTCATTTGTTTGTCCAGCAAGAAGACCACTACTTCAATCAGTAAGAAATGCAAAAAGAGAAATTATTTCAAATAGAAGAAAAGAATCAGCTAAAAAATAATTGGGTCTAGGGGGAATTTAAATGAATAATAAATTGATTGTATCGTCTTCTCCGCATGTGAGAAGTAACCAAGATACGTCTTACATAATGAAACAAGTTATAATAGCTTTACTACCTGCTATGGCATCAGCAGTGTTTCTTTACAGATTAAGTGCATTAAATGTAATTTTCTTCTGTACAGTAGGAGCAGTAGGATGTGAATTTTTATATCAAAAATTAACTAAACAAGATGTTACTATAGGAGATTTTTCAGCAGTAGTTACAGGAATATTATTAGCATTTAATGTGCCAGCATCTCTTCCGTGGTGGATGTGCATATTAGGTTCAGCATTTGCTATAATAGTGGTTAAAATGGTTTTTGGTGGAATAGGAAATAACTTTTTAAACCCAGCATTAGGTGCAAGGGCATTTTTACTAGCATCATTTCCAGTGGCTATGACAGCTTGGACGATACCTGGAGTTAACTGGGTAAGTTCGGGAAATATAGATGCATATACAACAGCGACTCCATTAAGTTTTCTAAAAAGTGGAGCAATAGGCATATCAGAATTAACATCAAATGGAATTAGCCTAACAGATATGGTAATAGGTAATATAGGAGGATGTATAGGGGAAACATCATCTATATTCATAGTACTAGGTGGGCTTTATCTAATCTATAAGGGAATAATAAATTACATAATTCCAGTATTTTACATAGGAACAGTTTTTATATTAGCATTTATACTAGGAGGATTTGACATAAACTTTGCTATATATCAATTAGCGGCAGGTGGACTTATGTTAGGTGCATTTTTTATGCTTACAGATTACACAACATCACCTATGTCCAAAGCAGGTCAAATTGTTTATGCTATTTTAGCAGGAGTTATAACTATAGTTATAAGAATGTATGGTGGATACCCAGAAGGAGTTTCATATTCTATATTATTAGCCAATGTAGCTACTCCACTTATAGACAAATACATGAAAGGTAGAGTATTTGGGGAGGTGGCTAAATAATGAAAAATATATTAAGGCTAGGAGCCATATTATTTACAATATGTGCAGTAGCAGCTTTAGCACTTGGGTTTATAAATCAAATAACAGCGCCAATTATTGAAGATAGAAATATACAAGCAAACAATGAATTAAGACAATTAGTGCTTGAAGACGCAACAGAATTTAAGCAATTAGATAAAAAGGTAATAGAAAATATCGATGGATTAGAAGAGGGGATAGTATCAGAAGTATATGAAGGTATTAGTGGAAGTGATGCTGTTGGATATACTATAAAAACTTTACCTAGCGGATATGGTGGGGTTATGGAAGTTATAGTAGGGATATCAAAAGATGGAAAAATAACAGGAGTAAATATTGGAAATATGGCTGAAACTCCAGGGCTTGGAACGAAAGCAAATGAACCTAATTTTAAAGGGCAATTTAGTGAAAAAGAAGCCAAAGAACTTAGTGTAGTAAAAGGTAGTGCAACAAGTGATAATCAAATAGCTGCGATTTCAGGGGCTACAATAACATCTGAAGCTGTAACTAGGGGAGTTAATGCAGCAATAAAAGTATTTAATGAAAGCTTGAATAAATAGGGGGAAGAATATGAGATTAGGTAAAATATTCAAAAATGGTTTAATAGATGAAAACCCAGCCTTTGTCCAAGTAATAGGTATGTGTCCAACATTAGCTGTTACAACATCAGCTATAAACGGATTAGGTATGGGATTATCTACAACAGCAGTTTTGATTTGTTCAAATATAGTTGTTTCATTAATTAGAAAGATAGTGCCAGATAAAATAAGAATACCAGCATTTATAGTAGTAATAGCAACGTTTGTTACAATAGTTGGTATGCTTTTAAAGGCATATGTGCCTTCACTTGATAAAGCACTAGGGCTTTTTATACCTTTAATAGTTGTAAACTGTTTAATATTAGCACGTGCAGAAAGTTTTGCATCTAAAAATGGTTCTGTTGAATCAGCTGTAGATGGATTAGGTATGGGACTTGGGTTTAGTTTAGCATTAACAGTTTTAGGAACTATAAGAGAAATACTTGGAAATGGAAGTATATTTGGAATGAGTATATTTGGAGCTTCATTTGAACCTATATTGCTATTTATACTTCCTCCTGGAGCCTTTTTAACATTAGGTTTTCTTTTAGCAGGATTTAATAAAATAAGAAGTAAAAAAGCATAGGGGGTGGATTAAATGAATTTAGTACTTATATTTTTAAGTGTAGTTCTTGTTAATAACGTTATAACAAGTCAGTTTTTAGGTATATGTCCATTCTTAGGAGTTTCTAAAAAAGTTGATACTGCATTAGGTATGGGAGCAGCAGTTACTTTTGTTTTAACATTAGCATCAATAATAACATACTTTATACAAGAACTATTGGTTATAACTAATAATGAATTTTTACAAACTATAGCGTTTATACTAGTCATAGCATCTATAGTTCAATTTGTTGAGATGGTAATACAAAAAATGAGTCCAGCCTTATATCAAGCGTTAGGTGTATTTTTACCATTAATAACAACTAACTGTGCAGTTTTAGGTATAGCTTTAGTGAATGTAAATGAGGGGTATAACTTAATTGAAACTATAGTTAACGGATTTGGTGCAGGTATAGGATTTACATTAGCTATAGTATTATTTGCGGGAATAAGAGAGAGATTAGAACTAGCAGATATACCAGAAAGTTTTAAAGGGTTCCCTATAACACTTATATCAGCAAGTTTAATGTCTATTGCTTTTTTAGGATTTGCTGGATTAATAAAGTTATAAAATAGGGGGGATAATATGTCTATACTTAATTCGATTTTTGTTTTAGGAGGTATGGGACTTATATTTGGAGCAATACTTGCATATGCTTCTAAAAAGTTTTATGTTGAGGTAGATGAAAGAGTTGAAAAAATATTAAGTATACTTCCAGGAGCTAATTGTGGAGGATGTGGATTTCCAGGATGTGGGGGATTAGCAAATGCAATAGTAGAAGGAAATGCCCCTATAAATGGATGTCCTGTTGGAGGTTCTGATTGTTCTTTAAAAATAGGAGAAATAATGGGAATATCATCTCAAGAAGGTGAGAAAGAAGTAGCAAAGGTTATATGTAAAGGAAGATGTGATGTAGCAAAAGATAAATATACATATGAAGGTATTTATGACTGCAGATCAGCAGCTACATTGAACTCTGGAGCTAAATTATGCAAATATGGATGTTTAGGTCTTGGAACATGTAAAGATTATTGTAAATTTGGTGCTATATCTATAATAGATGGATTAGCAGTAATAGATGAAGAAAAATGTGTAATGTGTGGAAAATGTATTGAAGTTTGTCCAAAGGGAATAATATCGAAAAAGCCAGCAAAACAAGAAATTGTAGTTGAATGTAACAGTAAAGATTTTGGAAAAGAAGTTAAGGAAAAATGTAGTGCTGGATGTATAGGATGTGGAATTTGTGCTAAGGCATGTAAATTTGATGCAATAGAATTTGAAAATAAAATTGCTAAAGTAAACTATGATAAATGTGTAGGGTGTATGGTATGTGTTGAAAAATGTCCAACCAAAGTTATACAAGGTAGCTTAGAAAATAGAAAAAAAGTTATGATAGAAGAAAGCTTATGTATAGGTTGTACTATTTGTAAAAAGCAATGCAAGTTTGACGCCATAGAAGGTGAATTAAAAGGTAAGCATAAAGTTGATAAGGAAAAATGCGTTGGATGTCATTTATGCTTAGAAAAATGTCCTAAAAAGGCTATTAAAACTATATAATATGGATAAGATAAAGGTATGGTTTTTTCCATACCTTTATTTTTTATGGAATTATAATAAATTTATAAATAAATAAAATCTACTCATTGAAATATAACAATTATGTTACAAAAATCGTTCGACATTTGTGTTGAATTTTTTACAATATAATGATAGACTAAATAAGTACAATTCTAAGTACCAAATGAGGTGATAAAATGAATATAATCTTAGCATCAGCATCTCCTAGAAGGAAAGAAATTCTAGAAAATATCAACGTAAAATTTGATATAGTTAAAAGTGATATAGATGAGGTTATATTAGAGGATGAGTTACCACCTCAAGTGGTAATGAGACTTGCATTTGAGAAAAGTATGGATGTAGCAAAATCTAATCAGGAGTCTTTGGTTATAGGAGCAGATACAATTGTTGTGTTTAATAACACAATATTAGGGAAACCAAAGGACAAAGAAGATGCTAGAAATACTATTAAGTTATTATCTGGAAATACTCATGAAGTAATAACAGGTATTAGTTTAATTAATTTAAGTGCAAATAAAAAAATAATCGATTATGTAGTTAGTAAAGTTAAATTTAAGGACTTATCAGAAGATGATATAAATGATTATATTAATACTGGTGAGTCATTAGATAAAGCTGGAGCATATGGAATTCAAGGGTATGGATCATTACTAATTGAGGAGATACAAGGTGATTACTTCAATATAGTTGGATTACCTATATCAAAGTTAAGTGATTTAGTCAAAACGCACTTTGATATAAACTTTTTTTATGGAGGATGATATAACTGAAGGACTCTTTTGATGTTAAAATGACTTTAAAGAATATGACATTAGAAGAAAGACCTAGAGAAAAGATGCTTGTTAAAGGAGAAAAATGCTTATCTAATTCAGAGTTGTTAGCAATTATTATCCGAACAGGCACTAAATCAAAAAATGCTATTGAATTAGCTAATTATATCATAAATAAAGACACTCAAGGTATAAGATACCTAAAGGATATGACCATAGAAGAGTTATGTGAAATAGATGGAGTAGGACTATCTAAAGCAACGCAAATAAAGGCAGCGCTAGAACTAGGGTCTAGAATCGCTAGTTTTAAGCCTAGTCGATATAAGGTAAAAAACCCTTGGGATATATACAAGTATTATATGGATATTTTAAGATATGAAAAGCAAGAGGTTTTTAAGGTGGTTCTTTTAAATACGAAAAATGAAATAATATCAGATGTAGAAGTATCAAAAGGTACTTTAAATTCTTCTTTAGTACATCCAAGAGATGTATTTAGAGAGGCTATAAAACGAAGTACAAATAAGATAATTCTAATGCACAATCATCCATCTGGTTCTGTCGAGCCATCAAATGAAGATAAAAACATTACATCAAGACTTATTAAGTGCGGAGAACTAATAGGAATAGAAGTAATAGATCATATAATCATAGGTGACGGATTATATTTTAGCTTTAAAGAGAGTATGATAATCTAATTGGATATAGTAAGGAAGGAGAATTAAGTATGTCTAAGGAAAAAAAAGAAAAAAAAGAGAAAAAAGGGTTAATGTCGATGTTTGGATTTAAAAAGATGACAAAGGATATGGGTATAGATTTAGGTACAGCAAATACTTTAGTTTATATAAAAGGACAAGGTATAGTAGTAAGAGAACCATCTGTTGTTGCTATAAGAGATGATAGCAAGGAAGTTTTAGCAGTTGGAGAAGAAGCTAAAAAGATGATAGGTAGAACACCAGGTAATATAATAGCTATAAGACCTATGAAAGATGGGGTTATAGCTGATTTTGATGTTACATCAGCAATGCTTAGTTACTTTATACAAAAAGCAGCAGCTAAAAAGGGTGTAGTAAGTCCTAGAATAGCAATATGTGTACCTTATGGCGTTACAGAAGTAGAAAAAAGAGCTATAGAAGAAGCTGCAAGACAAGCAGGAGCAAGGGATGCATACTTAATAGAAGAACCTATGGCAGCTGCTATAGGAGCTGGTCTTAGAGTTGAAGAGCCAGAAGGAAATATGGTTGTAGATATCGGTGGAGGTACTACTGAAATAGCTGTTATATCTTTAGGAGGTATAGTTACTGCTAAGTCAATAAGAATTGGTGGGGACGAGTTTGATGAGTCTATAGTAGCATATGTTAAAAAAGAATATAACTTAGCTATAGGTGAAAGAACAGCTGAAGATGTTAAAATAAGCATAGGATCAACATTTAAAGGTGATCAAGAAACTAATATGCAAATAAGAGGTAGAGACTTAATATCAGGTCTTCCTAAAACAATAGAAATAGGATCAGCAGAAGTTAGAGATGCTTTAAAAGAGCCTATAAACTCAATAGTAGATGCGATAAAATCAACTTTAGAAAAGACACCACCAGAATTAGCATCAGACATAATGGAAAACGGAATAATGTTAACTGGAGGGGGAGCATTACTTAGAGGTCTTGATAAGTTAGTTAAACAAGAAACAGGTATGCCTGTTACAATAGCAGAAAGCCCACTAGATTGTGTTGCTTTAGGTACTGGTAAATCAGTAGAAGACCAAGAAATATTTGAAAAAGTATTAATGATGAATGCAAGAAAGTAATTAAAAGTTGGTGATATCTTTGAGATTTGATAACAATAAAAAAGGGAAGAAAAAGATCAACGTTAAAGTGATAGCAACAGGAACTGTTGCTATCACTTTAATTGGAATTATAGGAATATCAATAGGTAAATTTTCAGGTAGAAATCCAATAGGTCCTGGACCTATTTTAGATGCTGTATCTGGTGTAGAATCGACATTTAATAAAGGTTTTAAATTCCTAGGTGATGGCCTTGGTGATCTAATTAATTATAAGAAAAATGCTAATAAAATAGATAAGCTAGAAAAAGAAAAGAATGAGTTAAAATTAGAAATAGCTGAATTGAATAAAAAACTAGATGAAGTAGAGTCACTAGAAAGTTTAAAAAAATCATTAAACTTTATAGACGAAAAGTATGAAGCTAAGTCTATAGCAGCTAGTGTTGTCTCAAAAAATGATGGTAACTGGTATGAAAGTTTTGTACTAAGTGCTGGTAGTGCAGACGGAGTTAAAAAGGATAGTTTAGTAGTAAATGGTAATGGCTTAGTTGGTATGGTATATGAAGTTTCTAAAAACTATAGCAAAGCAGTTTCATTGCTTGATAGTAAATCATCAGTAAGTTTTAGACTATTAAAAGACTCTAAATTTAAAGGCGTATTAACTCAAAACTCTACTTTAGATAATAAGGAAAACTACAAAAATAAAGGCTATTTATATGGATATATGTTTGATAGTAATTATGATGTAATTCCAGGAGATGTAATTGTAACATCAGGGCTTGGGTTATATCCAGAAGGTATACCTATAGGTGAAGTTGATAAAGTTATAGATGACAAGAATAAATCTATGAAATCTGTAGTTGTTAAACCTTATGCTGATTTTAAAAATATAGATGATGTAAAAATCATTGAACCTAGAAATATAAGATAAAGGAGACTATAGATATGAAAAGAGTTTTACTTTGTCTTTTAGGTATTTTGTTAGTTATAGTAGAAGGTAGTATTACTAACTATATAAATATATTTAGCGTGAGCTTTAATATAGTAATAATATATATGACGATTATATCTCTGTATTTAGATGAATTAGAAGCAGGTATAATAGGCGCTATAGTAGGTTTAACTAAAGATATAGCCGTAGGTGGAATATTTGGAGTTAATGGTTTAATATTATTTTTAACTTCTTACACAATAAGCCATTTAAAAGATAAAATATACAAGGAAAGTAGTATAACTATATTTGCGCTAGTTTTTTTAACTACACTAGTTGATTCTATTGTAAATATAGCAACCACTATCTTGGTTTATAATAGCTATGGAATAGTTAAGTTACTGATTGTAGGAATTTTAATAATGCCTACTTTAAATAGCCTGTTAAGTATTATTTTATACAAAATATCTAAAAAATCTATATTAAAACTAAAAGAAGATTAGTTGGTGATTTAATGGAGAAAAACAAAAAGATAGATAGATTATTGATAATAAAGAGAATTATTATATGTGTATTTATAGTTATTTCCTTTAAAATATTATATATGACTATTTTTAGACATGACCATTATAAAGAATTAGCTGAAAATAAGACATATAAGGAATTACCTATAAAAGCTCCAAGGGGAGAGATAAGAGATAGATATGGACGTCTAATTGCAGGAAATAAAAATTTATTTACTGTACAAGTATCTGCAGATGGTATAAGTAAAAAAGGCACAGATGGTAAGCCTATGGCTAATGAAATATCATTAGACATAATTAATCTTTTAGAGTCTAATAAAGAACAATATATAGATGAATTTCCTATATACTTTAAAAATGGTAAATTCTATTATACGTTTGATGATAAAATAGATAAATACAAAGAAGAAGAAGGTATACCAAAAGAATTAAATGCTAAAGAAAGTTTCTACTTTATTGTAGATAAGCTAATTAGTGAAGGTGTACTTACGAAAGAAGATAGAAATTTAGACCCTAGGAAGTTACAAAAAAAGCTTAATGAAAATGGAGAATATCCTCCTATACTTGTAAGTAAATGGATGTTTACTGAAGAAAAGAACAAAAAAGACTGGTTAGAAAGTTATAAAATAAAAAATCCTAATATTAGCGCTAAAAATGCATTTAGAGATATTAGAAAATACTATGAGATAGACCCTAAGCTAAGTAATACGGATGCTAGAAAAATACTTATAGTTAGAGACCTTATAAAATCTCAAGGTTATTCTAGATATAATCCAGTTACTATTGCAAAAGATATAAATCAAAATACAATATCTCAAATTGAAGAAAAAGGAATGGAACTTCCAGGGGTATCTGTAGTAGTAGAGCCAGTTAGATATTACCCAGAAGCAAATTTAGCTTCTCATATAATAGGTAATATGGGTAAAATTCCATATAACCAAGAAGAGAAATATCTAAATCCTGAAAAAGAAGGTAAAAAGTACTCAAAGGGAGACATAGTAGGTATAACTGGTGTTGAAAAGAGTTATGAAGAGAAGCTTAAAGGTGTCGATGGGCATAAAAAAGTTCAAGTAGATGCACTAGGTAGAGTAACAAAAGAATTAGATGTACAAGAACCGCAATCAGGAGACACTGTATATCTAAGTATAGATAAAGACCTACAAGAAGTTGCTCAAGATGTACTAAAGAGAACTATAGATGTAGCTAGAACAGCAGGAACTTTCAAAAGTCCTTTTGGAAATAAAAGTTTTTCGCAAGCTGCACCACGTGCAAAATCAGGAGCTGTAGTAGCTATAGATGTAAAAACTGGGGATGTATTAGCTATGGCTAGTTATCCAGATTACGATCCTAATAAATTTGTAAATGGTATATCTTATGAAGACTATGAAAAATTACAACCTAAAAATAAAAATGATGTACTAGCACCTAATGCTCAAGTAAATTTAGCTACTCAAGGGGTATTCCAACCAGGTTCTACATTTAAGATGGTTACAGGTATGGCAGCTATAGATAATGGAATGAATCCAAATTACACAATAAATGATCCAGGAGTTATATTTCTTGGGAAAAAATCTTTTGCCGATTATATATGGAATAAGTCAAGAGGTAGTAATCATGGAGCAACAAATTTATACAAAGCTATACAAGAATCATGTAATATCTATTTCTACACAATAGGTAGTGGTGAAAATAGAGTAGGTGGGAAAGACCCTAATGTAAAAATAGGTCCAAATGATACTCTTAAATATGCTAAATTATTTGGATTAGATGATTATACAGGTCTTAATGACGAAATAGATGAAAAAAAGGGTAGTGTACCAAGTATAGAAACTAAATTAAAATCAGCTAAAGCTTTACTTAGAACATTTTTAGAGAAAGAAATGAAAAATAAGTTTACTGATATAACTAAGGAAAAGAATGAAGCTGAGTATGAAAAAAGAATAGATGAAATTGTTAGTTGGGCAGATGAGCCAACTACAGTCACTAGAGGTGAGGCTATGGAAAGGCTTGCTAAATTAAATGTAAAAGAAAAAGATATAGAGCCTTTAGCTGATGAAATAGTATTTAATCACCTAAAGTTTGCTAAATGGAGTATAGCAGATACATTTAACTTATCTATAGGACAAGGTGAGAATCAATATACGCCAGCTCAAATGGCAAGGTACACTGCAGCTATAGCAAATGGTGGAGATTTAGTTGATTTATCAGTTATAAATAGAGTTGTACCTAGTGATTATAAATCTGTTGATATTGATGAAAATAAAAAAGAAAAGATACCATTTAAAAATAGTGAAAATCTAAAGCATATAACTGAAGGTATGAAGAGAGTTACGACTTCAAGTTCTGTTAAGAGTTTATTTAAGAACTTCCCTGTTAGTGTAGCAGCAAAAACAGGAACAGCTGAAAAAAGTGGTAAGATACCTACAGAAAATGAGGTTGATTATTTAAAAAGCCATATGGGATCTTATGGAGTGGCTTTAGATCAAGCGCTAAGTCTTGCAGAAACTCTTAAAAAGGGAAGAGAGCAAGAGTTATCAGAGGAAAGAGAAAAAGAATTAAAAGAAGAACTAAAATCTAAAGATATAACTGAAGAAAGAAAGAAAGAAATAAAAGAAGAATTAAAAGAAGGTGTAAGCGTTAAATTAGATAAAAATGATGATAAAATAAACGCTGCATACTTAAGAAAAGCTATAAAACAATTAAACCCTAAAATAACAGATGAAGATATAGATGAATATAAACCAAATTATGGTTCCTTTGCATGGAGTGTAGGGTTTGCACCAGCAGATGATCCAGAGATAGCAGTTGTATGTATGATACCTCAAGGTGATTCAAGTACTTATGCAATGTTACCTGTAAGAGAGTTAATAGGAACATATCTTGGATTGACAGATGATTATTTAGCAGCTAATAAAGGTACTGCTAAGAAAGAAGAAAGTAGTAATAAATCGAATAATGATGATATAAATTTTGCTTCTCAGATGAAAAAATAAGAGGAAAAAAATATTTTTTGAAGAATATATAAAAATGATACATTACTCTGGAGGTTGTTATGTCTTTTAAAGAGTTTAGTACCAGAGAACTTGTGGAGTTCAAGGGTAGCAAAAGAGGGATAATTGTAAATATAAAGAAAGAAGCCTCTTTTGAAGAAATAAAACAAAGTATAATAAACAGGCTAGAGTCATCAGTAGGATTTTTTAATGGAGCTAAAATATGTGAGATTAATTGCGATTGTTTAAGTGATATACAAATTTTAGAGATAAAAGAACACATATCATCAAGGTTTGATGTTGAATTTATTGATGATGAGTATAAAAAAGAAAAGTATGAATTTAAAACAAAATATGTCAATAATCTAAGATCTGGTGAAAACATAGAGTTTGATGGAGATGTAGTAGTTATGAATGATATGAAATCAGGATCACAAGTAAGCTCAAAGTCAAATGTAGTAGTTATGGGAAATGTAGATCCAGGTGCAAGAATAGTAGCTAATGGAAATGTTATAATAATGGGAAGTGTTAAGGGGTTTGTCCATGCAGGTTCAGATGGAAATGAAAGTGCTTATGTAGTAGCTAACCACCTAGATGCTAGAATATTACAAATAGCAAATAATATAGCTGAAGCTCCAGAAGATGAGTTTTTTGAAGGAAAAACAATTAATCCAGAAATAGCTTTTGTAAGCGATGGAACTATAGTCATAGAAAACTATTCAAATAAAGTTTAAAAATAAGTATTAATCCATAGGGGGTAGTAACATGAGTGAAGTTATTGTCATAACGTCTGGTAAAGGCGGAGTAGGAAAGACTACTACCGCAGCAAACTTAGGAACTGCTTTAAGTTTGGAAAATAAAAAAGTAGTTATAGTAGACGCAGATATTGGTCTTAGAAATTTAGATGTAGTAATGGGACTTGAAAATAGAATTGTTTATGATATTGTTGATGTTGTAGAGGGAACATGTAGATTAAAACAAGCTTTAATCAAAGATAAAAGATTTGAAAATTTATATTTACTTCCAGCAGCTCAAACAAGAGATAAAAATGCAGTATCTGTTGAGCAAATGCATGATTTATGCCAAAAACTTAGAGAAACATTTGATTATGTATTAATAGATTGCCCTGCCGGTATAGAACAAGGATTTAAAAACGCCATAGCAGGAGCAGACAGAGCGATAGTAGTAACTAATCCGGAAGTTTCTGCAGTAAGAGATGCAGATAGAATAATAGGATTATTAGAAGCCAATGAGATAAAAACTATAGAATTAGTGATAAATAGAATAAGACACGATATGGTAAGACGTGGAGACATGATGGACAAGCAGGACATAATAGAAATATTGGCTATAAAGCTATTAGGATTAGTTCCAGATGATGAAAGTATAATTGTATCTACAAATAAAGGTGAACCTGCAATACTTGATTCAAAATCATTAGCAGGACAAGCTTACAAAAATATAACACAAAGAATATTAGGTAATGATGTACCTATACTAGAAATAGAAGCAGAAAGTGGATTTTTTAGCAAAATAAAGAAGATGTTTGGTATGGCTAAGTAGCAAAGGGGGGAGTATATTCATGTTAGACTTATTTAAAGTTTTTTCAAATGAATCTAAAACTAGTAAATCAGTAGCAAAAGAAAGATTAAAGTTAGTTTTAGTGCATGATAGAGCGGATTGTTCTCCAAAGTTTTTAGAGCTTATAAAGACAGATATACTTAAAGTAATAGCGAATTATGCTGAAATAGAAGAAGATGGACTGGAAATTAAAATGTCTAAAACCAGAGGAGAAGATGATGATATGCCAGTATCTGCATTAATCGCTAATATACCACTAAAGAATTTAAAGGATAGAAATATATAATAGACTAAATGGGGGATTGTTAAGTCCCCCATATTTTAATATACTAAATATAAGACAAAAGACATTAGGAAGTTGGTGAAAATGTGATTGAATATAAGTCAACCGTTAAGTTAATAAAACAACTAGACTGGAAGCTAATAGCTACTGTTTTAGCAATATTTGGATTTGGATTAGTTGTATTAAGTAGTGCAACTCATGCCCATATGACAGGAAATTATGGACAGATATACAAACAAGGATTAGGTTTTGGCCTAGGTATGGTTATGGTCATTGGAATATTATTAATAGACTATAATTTTTTAGGAAAGTACTATAAGGCTTTATATATAGTTAGTTTAATTTTACTGGCTATAGTATTGATACCAGTAATTGGTGCGTCAAGAGGAGGAGCTAGATCTTGGTTAAATTTAGGTCCTTTAGATTTTCAAACTTCAGAAATAGTTAAGTTTACATTTATATTAAGCTATGCAAAGATAGTAGAATCAAAAAAAGGTAAACTTAATAATTTAAAGGAGATAATACCTGTTGTGATGTATGCAGTTCCTTTTATAGGATTATTATTTGCTCAGCCAGACTTAGGTACAGCTATAGTATTTAGTTGTATAATAGGTGGAATGTTGTTTACAGCAGGGCTTGATATGAAACTGATAAAAAGAGTTATAATAGGTGTTTTAGTAGCAGCACCACTTATGTATATGGTAATGGCGCCGCATCAAAAGGAAAGAATAGATGCTTTCTTACATCCTGATGATCCAACTAAAAAGGGTAATTATCAGGTTATGCAGTCAATGATAGCTATAGGGTCAGGAGGAGTAACAGGTAAAGGACTATACGGTGGTACACAAAGCCAGGAGGATTTCTTACCTGTTCAGGAAAGTGACTTCATATTTGCAGTCATAGGAGAAGAACTAGGAGCTATAGGTATGATAGCTGTTTTAGTTTTATATGCAATATTCTTGATACGAATGCTTATTATAGCAAAAGAAGCAAAAGATTTTTATGGAACCTTAATTGTAGTTGGGGTTATGAGTATGTTTGCATACCAGATAATACAAAATATTGGTATGACAGTAGCTTTAATACCGGTTACAGGGGTAACATTACCATTCATAAGTTATGGAGGAAGTTCACTTTTAACATCTTTAGCAAACTTAGGACTGGTACTAAATGTATGTATGAGAAGAAAGAAAATTAACTTTTAGATAAAGTCAAAATATAAACGGGAGGGAATATGAATATAGCATTAATAGCACATGATGAAATGAAAAATACAATGGTAGGATTTTGTATAGGATATGAAGAAATTCTTAAAAAGTATAAGGTGTATGCAACTGGAACAACTGGAAAAATAATAATGGATGCTACAGATATTAAAATAACTAGGTTAGCTTCAGGACCTTTAGGAGGAGATCAGCAAATAGGATCATTAGTAGTTTCTCAAGATATAGATTTAGTGATCTTTCTAAGAGATCCTCTTACATCTCAAGCTCATGAGCCGGATATACAAGCCTTAATTAGATTGTGTGATGTATATCATGTACCAGTAGCTACAAATTTAGCATCAGCAGAGATTTTTATAAAAGCTTTAGATAGGGGAGAGCTTTCTTGGAGAGAAGTTAGAAAAACTAAAAGTCAAAGAGTATAAAAATAAGCACCTAATATTAGGTGCTTATTTTTATACTCTTTTAATATGAAGAAGTTTATTAATTTTTGTAAGTAACTAAAAAAGTACCTCATATATGAGGTACTTTAATATATTATTATTTAACTAATTTAGCAAATTCTTTACCGTAGTTAACACATTCTTGACAAGTTTCTTCTGAAGGGAAGAATTTCTTTTTCATAGTAGGAACTGGCATTTTGAAAGCCATAGCCTTTAATAAGTTTTCAGCCATAGTTATACCTTCTCCACTCCATCCGTAAGAACCAAATACACCAGCTATTTTTCCTTGGTTAGCCATAGGGTCTATAGTAGAGAATAAATCCCACATAGGTTTAACCATAGTTCTGTTTATAGTTGGAGAACCTAATAATATTACTTTAGACATAACTACTGCATCATGCATTTCTTTTAAATCAAGTTCTTCTAAATCATAAAGTTTAACTTCAGCACCTTCTTCAACTAATCCTTTTTCTATGTTTTTAGCCATTTCTAAAGTATTAGTGTAAGCTGATAAGTAGAATATTGCAACTTGATTTTGGTTTGTAGTATTAACAACTTCAGTTGACCAATCTAAATATCTCTTAACTGCTGCCATTGGATCCTTAGTAAGCATAGGACCATGAGAAGTTAATATTGTATCAAAGTCTATTTTAAGTTCAACAACTTTATTTATAGCACTTAAAACATGCTTAGCGAATGGTTTAACTATACAATCATAGTAGTGCTTAGCTGATTTTAAGTAATCTTCACTTTCTACAGCATTAGGATCTACACTTGCAAAGTGACATCCGAAAGCATCACAAGTGAATAAAGTTTTATCTTCTTCAACATAAGTAAACATTGTATCAGCCCAATGTAAGAATGGAGCTGTTATGAACTTAAGATTTCTCTTACCTATGTTTAAAGTTTCTCCATCTTTTATAACGTGGCACTTAAAAGGTCTATTTACTTGTTCAGCTAAGTAAGTTTTAGCAACAGCTGTACAGTAAACTTCCACATCAGGGTTTATATCTAATATATATTTTAAGCAACCAGCATGATCTGGTTCTGTATGATGTATAACTACATAATCTATGTCTTTTATATCAGTAACTTCTGATACATTTTTTAAAAACTCGTCCTTAAAGTTTGGTTTTACAGTATCGAATAATACAGTTTTTTCATCTTTTATAACATAACAGTTATAAGTAGTACCAAATTCTGTTTCCATTATAATATCAAATACTTTTAAATCTTTATCTACAACACCTGTAAAGTAAATATCTTTTTTTACTTCAAATACATTACTCATTATAAATCCTCCTAAAAACATTATATAAAGATTATACCCATATAAATTACATTAAAACAATTTAATTTTAAATTAAATGTAAAAAATAAATAACTTATGTACTTTAAACAGCTATTTATTTGATAACTACTATTATTGTAACAAAAAATACTTTTTATAAAAGGTATAAATTAGATTTTTTTATTAATTATAAAATATAGACACAATATTTTAATTTACTAATTTTAAAATATAAAACTATATAAAATAATTAATAATATTTTGATAGATAATGTTATATCGTGTATAATAATATTTATGCTTATAAACAATAAACTTATTTGGAGGTTTTAACATAAATGAATAAAGTAGACTTAAAAAGAATTTTAAAAAAAGTTGAAAAGCCTGCTAGATATCTTGGAAATGAAATAAATTCAATTCATAAAGATACAACAAATGAAAATTTAATAAGATATGCACATTGTTTCCCAGACTTATATGAAGTAGGAATGAGTCACTTAGGAAGTCATATATTATATGATGTTATAAATAAGGATGAAGAAGTATTTTGCGAAAGGGTATATGCTCCAGCTGTAGATATGGAAGCGATGATGAGGGAAAAAAATTTACCATTATTTGCTCTAGAATCAAGAGAACCTATAACAAATTTTGATTTTGTTACATTTACGCTTCAATATGAACTTTCTTACACTAATATATTGAATATGTTAGATTTAGCTAATATACCATTATTAAGAGAAGAAAGAAAGCTAGATGATCCATTTATATTAGTAGGTGGACCATGTGCTTACAATCCAGAGCCTTTAGCTGATTTTGTTGACATAGTAATATTAGGTGAGGGTGAAGAAGTAAACCCAGAAGTTATAAATGCCTATAAAGAATGGAAAAAAAATAAAACCACTAGAGAAGACTTTTTACAAAAGATATCTACAATAGAAGGGGTTTATATACCAAGCTTCTATGATGTTTCATACAATGAAGACGGAACTGTTAAAGAAGTAGTACCAAATAGAGAAGGTGTACCTCAAAAACCAAGAAAAAGAATAATAAAAAATATGGAAGAAGTCCCATATCCAGAAAAATTAATAGTTCCTTTTATAGAAACTGTTCATAACAGAATAGTACTTGAACTGTTTAGAGGATGTACAAGAGGATGTAGATTCTGCCAAGCAGGTATGATATATAGACCAATAAGAGAAAAAAGTGTAGCGAGATTAAAAGAATTACTAGAAAAACTAGTTAAAAACACTGGATATGATGAAATATCATTATCTTCGTTAAGTACTAGTGACTATAGTGAATTAGCAGAGCTTACTGATTATTTAGTTGATGAATATACTCCTAAAAATATAGGAATATCTCTACCATCATTAAGACTTGATAATTTCTCTATGGAAATAGCAGAAAAAATACAACAAGTAAGAAAGTCCGGACTTACATTTGCTCCAGAAGCAGGGACACAAAGA
Source organism: Romboutsia sp. MSSM.1001216sp_RTP31141st1_G3_RTP31141_220114 (assembly GCF_039031195.1). Lineage (NCBI taxonomy): Bacteria > Bacillati > Bacillota > Clostridia > Peptostreptococcales > Peptostreptococcaceae > Romboutsia > Romboutsia sp. MSSM.1001216sp_RTP31141st1_G3_RTP31141_220114. Next base: position 49,203 of record NZ_JBCIUO010000001.1, read on the forward strand.
TTAAGAGATGTTATAAATAAAGGTGTAAGTGAACAAGACTTAGAAAATGCAACTAGAAAAGCATTTGAAATGGGATGGAATAGTGTTAAATTATACTTCATGATAGGTCTTCCAACAGAAACTTATGATGATTTAGATGGAATAGCAAAACTTGCTTATGATGTAATAGATACTTATAGAGATGTAAATGGTGGAAAGTTAAGAAGAGCATTTGGTGTTACAGTAAGTACATCTACATTTGTACCTAAGCCATTTACACCATTCCAATGGCATGGACAAGATACAACAGAAACAGTTATAGAAAAGCAAAGATATTTAGTTAAAAAGTTAAAAAATGGGAATATAAAATATAACTACCATGATTCAAAAACTAGTTTAATGGAAGCTGTTGTAGCTAGAGGAGATAGAAAAATAGGTAAAGTTATATATGATGCTTTCAAAATGGGTGCTAAATTTGATGGTTGGTCAGAACACTTTAATTTAGATACTTGGAAAGAAGCTATGGCTAAAAATAACTTAGAAATAGCATTTTATGCTAATAGAGAGAGAGAATATGAAGAAGTATTCCCTTGGGACCATATAGACGTTGGAGTTTCTAAGAAATTCTTAGTTAGAGAAAATGAAAAAGCTAAACAAGACACAGTTACAGTAGATTGTAGACATAAATGTAATGGTTGTGGAATAAATGCACATGAAATAGGAAGGGGGCTTTGTTAATGGAAAACAAAATAATAAGAACTAAATTTAACAAAGAAGGAGATATGATATATATATCGCATCTTGATTTGCAAAAACTTTTACAAAGAGCCTTTAGAAGAGCTGAAATAGATTTAGCACATTCTCAAGGATACAATCCCCATCCAAAAATAAGTTACGGAAATGCTTTAGCTCTAGGTACAGAAAGTCAAGGAGAGTATGTAGACGTTGAAATAGAAGGTGATATAACTGTAGATGAGTATTTATCTAGAATGAATGAACAATTACCAGAAGGTATAAAATTTATACAAGCTGAGGAAATAACTAAACAAACTCCATCATTATCATCTACTATAGAGTATGGAGAATATGTATTTACTATAGAAACAGAAAAAATATTAACTAAAGAGTTCATAAAAAATCAAATATTAGATTTTATGGCTCAAAAAGAAATAATGATAACTAAGAGAAATAAAAAAGGTAAGTTAGTAGAGTCAGATATAAGACCTATGATAAAATTATTTGATTTATTAGATGCAGAAGATAATAAAATAATTTTAGAAGCTACAATAGCGACAGGATCTAAGGCTAACTTAAATACTTCTATATTTATACCAAAAATATTAGAAATGTTAGAATTAGAAATGGACCCATTAGATGTAGATATATTAAGAAGAGACTTATATGTAGTGAAAGATGGACAATTAGTAAGTCCTATGTAAAAAAAGGTGGATTTATCCACCTTTTTTAGTAGTTAAAAAGATTATTGATTTATTAGGAGTGAAGTATGAAGGATATAATAATAGAATCTCTTATATCATCTGAGAAAGTGGCTGTACTTGAAGACAATAAATTAAGTGAGGTATATATAGAGGATAATAAAAAGAACAAAAAAGTCTCTAATATATATAGAGGTATAGTAAAAAAAGTATTGCCAGGAATAGAAGCATGTTTTGTAGACATAGGTTTCGATAGACTTGCATACCTTCAATTAAAAAAAGAAGACAATATAAAAGCAGGGCAAGAAATAATGGTTCAAGTAAATAAAGAAGAGATAGGAAATAAAGGAGCCAAATTAAATCTTGAAATAAGTTTATCTGGAAGATATATAGTTTATATACCGTCAAATGATAGAATAACTATGTCTAACAAAATAACAGATGAGAAAGAAAGATTTAGATTAAAAAAGCTAGCTAAATCAATTATTAAAGACAATACAGGTATAATTATAAGAACAGAAGCAGTAGGATGTAGCTTAGAAGATTTAAAAGAGGACATAGAAAACTTAAAAAGTCAATATGATTTAATCTTAAAAGAGTTTAAATTAGGAATAGGACCTAAGCTGCTTTATAAATCATTGGATTTTGCAAGTAAATACATTAAAGATTATATAAGTGAAGATTTAGGTAAAATAGTTACAAATGATGAAAAAAAGTATAATGAATTAAAAGAACTATTAAAATCTATAGATAAAAAATATGTAGGCAAAATTATATTAGAAAAAAATAAAGATGTATTTGATATATACAATGTAAATTCTCAAATACAAAAGTGTCTTAATAAAAAAGTATGGTTAAGTAGTGGTGGATACTTAATAATAGAAAAAACTGAAGCTTTAACGGTTATAGATGTAAATACGGGAAAAAATATAGGCAATATAAAACTAAGAGACACAATATATAAAACTAATTTAGAAGCAGCTATAGAAATAGCTAGACAAATAAAAATTAGAGATATATCTGGAATAATTATAATTGATTTTATAGATATGGAAAAAGAAAGTCAAAAAAGAGAACTTATAAAGGTACTAGAAGAAGAATTAAGTAAAGATAAAAGAAAATCTAAGGTATTAGGGATGACAAAATTAGGTTTAGTTGAGATAGCAAGAAGAAGAGAAAAAGACCCTATATATAATTATTATTTAGATGAGTGCAATTTATGCAAGGGCGACTCTTTTGTTATATCTACCAAAACTATAATAGATAATATAGAAAAAGAAACTATGAGAATTAAAGAACATACATCATATAACAATATAACAATTGAAATTAATAAAAAAGTATATGAAGATATAAATAAAAATTTTGAGGATATAATTAAAAGTATAAGTAAAAAATATAGTATAAATCTTGAGTTAAAAGGTTTACCTGAAATTAATATAGAAAAAGTGAATATAATTTATAATAGTTAGTTGACAAATGTATAATAACGTAGTAATATTAATAAATGTAATGCCGCACAGAACAGGTTTAAAACTTCTTACTGAAGTACCTGTATGGCGAGTTTGAGACCGAGGAGGTGTATTTAATGTACGCTATAGTTAAAACAGGTGGAAAGCAATATAAAGTTGCTGAAGGTGATGTATTATTCGTTGAAAAGTTAGAAGCTAACGAAGGTGATGTGGTTACTTTAAACGAAGTATTAGCTTGCACTAAAGACGGAGAGTTAGTAGTTGGAGCTCCAGTTGTTGAAGGTGCTTCTGTTCAAGCAAAAGTTGTTGAGCAAGGTAAAGCTAAGAAAGTTGTAGTTTACAAGTACAAAGCTAAGAAAGACTACAGAAGAAAGCAAGGACATCGTCAACCATACACTAAGATAGTTGTTGAAAAAATAAACGCTTAATTAGTGAATAGTAATGATTAAAGTTAAATATTATTACAACGATGATTTCTTAATGAAAGGCTTTTGTCTAAAAGGTCATGCTGATTTCGCTGAAATAGGCTATGATATAGTATGTTCTGCAGTAACATCTAATGCAATTGCAGTCATAAATTCTTTAGACAAGCTTGTTAAAGTTGAATTTGAAAAAGTAGTAGGTCAAGAAGGTCATATAGAGTGTATAGTTAAAGATAAACATCTAAATGATTCTCAACTATTATTAAATCATTTTCAATTAGCTATTGAAGGAATTAAAAGGGAATATCCCAAAAACATAAAAATCTTAAAAAAGTAGGGGGTGACTCCAAATGTTAAACATGAACTTACAGTTACTTGCATCTAAGAAAGGGGTAGGATCTTCTAAGAACGGTAGAGATTCTATATCTAAGAGATTAGGTGTTAAGAGATTTGACGGACAAGTAGTTACTGCTGGTAGTATAATAGTAAGACAAAGAGGAACTAAGATACATCCAGGAACTAACGTAGGTAAAGGTGGAGATGACACTTTATTTGCATTAGTTGACGGTGCTGTTAAATTCGAAAGAAAAGATAAGAAGAGAAAGAAAGTAAGTGTATACCCAGTATCTATAGCTGAGTAATACTTAAAAAAGGAGTGTTAATGCACTCCTTTTTCTTGTAGATAGATATTTTACTGATTAAAGTCAGTTAAATCGGGAAAAATAATCAAAAAGACCCTAATTAAATTAATTGAAGGTCGATCAAGTAGGTGATTAATTTGTTTATAGATAGAGCGAGAATTTTTATTAAGGCCGGGAACGGTGGTAACGGATCGGTATCTTTTAGAAGAGAAAAATATGTTCCAGCTGGTGGACCAGATGGAGGAGACGGTGGACGCGGTGCAAGTGTTATATTTGAAGTTGACTTAGGTCTTAGAACATTAATGGATTTCAAATATCAGAGAAAATATGCTGCAGAAAACGGTGGAGACGGAAGTAAAAAAAGAAAAGCAGGTAAAAATGGAGAGGATTTAATTCTTAAAGTTCCTGCAGGTACTGTAGTTAGAGATGAAGCTACAGGACTTATATTAGCGGATTTAAAAGAAGAGGGAGATAGAGCTGTAATAGCTAAAGGTGGTAGAGGTGGAAAAGGGAACCAACACTTTGGTAACTCAGTAAGACAAGCTCCAGCTTTTGCTAAATCTGGTACAGATGGAGAAGAAAGATGGGTAACTCTTGAGCTTAAAATGATAGCTGATGTTGGGTTACTAGGATTCCCTAACGTAGGAAAATCTACTTTTTTATCAGTAGTTACTAAGGCTAAGCCAAAAATAGCAAACTATCACTTTACAACATTAACACCAAACTTAGGTGTTGTTCAAACTAAATTTGGTGATAGTTTTGTGTTAGCAGATATACCAGGTCTTATAGAGGGAGCTGCTGAAGGAGTTGGTCTTGGACACGACTTCTTAAGACATGTTGAAAGAACTAAAGTATTAATACATATAGTTGATATATCAGGACTAGAAGGTAGAGATGCATTAGAAGATTTTGATAAGATAAATGATGAACTTAAGTTATACAATGAAAAATTATCAACTAGACCACAAATTGTTGTTGCTAATAAAATAGATATACTTGAAGATGAAAGTGTATTTGAAGAATTTAAAAACAACTTAGAAGGCAGAGGGTATAAAGTATTTAAAATGTCTGCTGCTACTAGAGAGGGTGTAGATGATGTAATAGCATATGTTTCTGAGATACTAAGAGATGTTGAAGAAATAGAGTTATTCACAGAAGAAGAAATGTATAAGCCAGAACTTGATAATACAGAAGAAGAAGGTTTAAACATAGAAATAGAAGACGGAGTGTATGTTGTTACTGGTAAGGCACTAAGAAGAATAATGTACTCTGTTAACTTTGATGATATGGAATCTATCCAATATTTCCAAAAGGCTATGGAAGGCGAAGGTGTTTTTGATAGACTAAGAGAGATGGGAATAGAAGATGGAGATACTGTTAGAATATATGAATTAGAATTTGAATTCTACAATTAAAAATTAAGAGGTGACAAAATGTTAAAAGGTAAGCAAAGAGCATACTTAAGATCAATAGCTAACACTTTAAAGCCTGTTACTCAAATAGGTAAAGATGGTGTTACAGAGAGTTTCTTAGAACAATTAGATGATATGTTAAGAGTTAGAGAAATAGTTAAAGTAACTATACTTGATAATGCAGGATTAGATGCTAAAGAAACTGCTAATGCTGTATGTGAAGCTTTAAGAGCGGAATTTGTACAAGCTATAGGATATAAATTTACAATATATAGAAAAAATCAAGAAGAACCAAAGATATTCTTCCCAGGTCAAGAACCAGCTAAACCAAAGGTTAAGCCAGAAAATATGACTAAAAAAGGAAAGCCTACTAAAAAGGCATTTAGAAAATAAGTTAGTAAAATAACCATCTATTTTAGATGGTTATTTTTTATAAAAAAGATTTTATATTATAATGAAGTATATAGATTTTTACAAAAAATAATGTTAATATAATAACTAAGAATGGTATAAAAAGTAAGGCAAAATACTAACTTAATTATAAAATATAAAATGACTGCAATTTAGGAGGCAAAAATGAGAGTTATAATAATTGGTGCAGTTGCGGCTGGAATGAGTGCGGCTGCAAAACTTAAAAGAATTAAACCAGATTATGAAGTTGTGGTATATGAAAAGGGAGAAGTTGTATCATTTGGAGCTTGTGGATTGCCATATTTTGTTGGAGGATTTTTTGATGACCCTAACAATATGATAGCAAGAAGTCCAGAAAAGTTTAGAGAAACTGGAATAGACTTAAATATACATCATGAAGTAGTAAAAGTCGATGCAATAAACAAAAAGGTTATAGTTAAAAACTTAGAAACTGGTGTTGAATTTGAAGATTCTTACGACAAGTTAATGGTAGCAACAGGTGCATATAGTGTAATACCACCTATAAAGAATGTACAGCTAGAAAACGTATCTACATTAAAGAGCATGGCAGATGGAATAAAAGTAAAAGAATTATTAAATAAAGAAGAAAATAAAGATGTAGTTATAATAGGGGCTGGATTTATAGGTCTAGAAGCTGTTGAAGCTGCTAAAAAATTAGGTAAAAATGTAACAGTAATTCAATCTACAAGTAGAATACTTGAGAATGTATTTGATAAAGAAATGACTGATGTTTTAGAAGAGGAAATTAAAAAACATAATGTTGATTTAAGATTAGAAGAACTTGCAGCAGAACTTGTTGGACAAACTAAAGTAGAAAAAGTTATAACTAATAAAGGTGAAATAAAAGCTGATGTAGTTATAATAGCTACTGGAGTTAGACCAGCTACTGATTTTATAAAAGATACAGGTATAAATATGTTACCTAATGGAGCAATAATAGTTGATGAATATGGAAAATCTTCTATAGAAGATATATATGCAGCTGGAGATTGTGCTACTATAAAAAATATAGTAAGCGGACAAGATTCTTATGTTCCATTAGCGACAGGAGCCAATAAATTAGGAAGAATAGTTGGAGAAAATTTAGCTGGAGCTAATAATAAGTTCCAAGGTTCTTTAGGATCAAGTTGTATTAAAGTTATGGACATGGAAGCAGGTTCTACAGGACTTACAGAAGTACAAGCACAAAAGCTTGGATTAGACTTTAAAGTTAAGTTTATATCTGATTTTAACCAAACTAATTACTACCCAGGTAGAAATAAGATATATGTTAAGTTAGTATATGATGCAAAAACAAAGGTTATATTAGGTGGACAAGTTGTTGGATTTAAAGATGCAGTTCAAAGAACTAATGTAATAGCGACAGCAGTATTTGCTAAATTAACAACTAATCAATTAGGTATGTTAGATTTATGTTACGCACCTCCATTTGCTAGAACTTGGGATGTACTAAACGTAGCAGGAAATGTGGCTAAATAGTAACTTAATATCGATAAATGATTAAAAATAGGTTATTAGGCATGCTTATTATGCTTAATAACCTATTTTTAATGTAATATTAATATAATGTATTTTGATAATTAATCTTTAAAGTTTAAATTAAAGCTTAATCTATCTTCTCCTATAATTGTATTCTTAAAAACACTAGTAGCATTATTTAAATATATATATGGGTCTTCAAGAGAAGGGCTAAAATGAGTTAAAATAAGCTTGTCTACATTTCCTAATCTAGCAAGGTTTGCAGCTTCTCTAAAGGTCATATGATGATTTTTAACAGCTTTTGAAATATCCATATCATCACCATACATACCCTCACATACAAACAAATTACTATCCTTTATAAATTCTGGTATAGATAGTAAAGGTCTAGTATCTGTAATAAAACTAACTTTAATTCCCTTTCTATTATCTCCTAGCACCATAGAAGGAGTATATTCTACCTCGTTATATACAATATTTTTTCCAGATTGAAGTTTTTGCCAAAGTATAATAGGAACATTATTACTAATTGCCTTTTCTTTATTAAATTTAGGCCTTCTCTTAAAATATAAACTATATCCGAGACATTCTCTAGAATGGTCAAGTTCCATAGTTGAGATTTCAATGTCTTTTAATATATCATGGTCTAAAGAAAAAGTATTTTTAGGATTTTCTATAATATTTAATTTATAAGGTATGTATTCAATTAAAACCATAACAGCATTTATATATTCCTTTATACCAACTGGGCCAACTATAGTTAGGTCATCAGTACGGCCACTATTACCAATAGTAGATAAAAGGCCAGGTAATCCATTAAAGTGATCTCCGTGTAAATGTGTTATAAGAATTAGATCGAGGTTTTTAAATCCGCAATTTTTCATTTTCATAGATATTTGAGTACCTTCACCACAATCTATTAATATTTTACTACCATTGTAATTTATAAAAAGAGAAGATAAATATCTATTAGGGGTAGGGAGATTCCCTCCGCATCCAAGTAAAATTAAATCAATCATTATAAACTCCTCATAAAATAGTTTTTATATAATTAATTACCCAGGAAATAGTATTTGCTGTAGCAAAAAGAAATATTTATAGATAAAAAATATATATTAATTTAAATAAAGTATAAACTTTAAGATTTATAGCAAAAAATGGATTATAAATTTATAATCCATTTTATCTAAGGCTATCTTGTCTATATAGTTGAATAAGATTATATATACCTATTCCTAGGCTTATAGCACCTATTAATATTCTTTTAACCTCGCTCAAAGCAAATCCTCCTAAAACTACATATCGTATTCATCAACGTTTAGTAATTTATTTAGTACACGTTTAATAATATCATAACTAAAGCCTTTATAAGCTAAATGTTGATAAATTTTTTGATATATTTTATGTTTATCGTCGTTTTTTATCCTATCATATCTTTTTTTAGCTAAATACATAGCATTTTCAAATTCTTTATCTTGATCTAAGCTAGATATAGCTTGCTCTATAGAATCTTTATCTATACCTTTGTTATATAGATTTTGTCTAATTTTATTTTTACCATATTTATTTAAATTAACATTTGTATTGACTATTTTTTGAGCTAAAATTTCATCATTTATAAAATTATTTTTTTGTAAAAACTCTATAACTAAATCAATAGTATCTTCTTCAAAGTCATTTGAAAGCTTTTCTCTTATTTTATTTTCTGATTGATCTGCTTTAGATAAAATATTTAGAGCTTTTGTTTTAGCTTTTATATACATCTCTTCCTTAAGTATAGATTTTAAGTCATTTTCATCTATAGCCATACCTTTTTTTAGACTGAATGTATATACTAATTCAGTAAATATAGCCATGAAAAATTCATCATTTACATAAATATTTACTCTGTCAGTATTCCTTTTTTGTGCCTCTATTTTAGTAATTATAGCCATATTTAAACTCCTTTATAATTATATAAATATAAGTATACACTAAAATATGATTTATAATCTTTAATATTATAAAAAAAATGATAAAATAATAGTATAAATATATAAAGGAGAGTAAAAATGATTACTAGTAATCTAGTTGAGAAAGCAGAGGAGATAAATAGGACAAAACTAGGAAAGTTTAACAAAACATATAAAGGTACAAAAGTTGGAATTATGGGGGGAACTTTTGATCCAATTCATTCTGCACATTTAGCAACTGCTGAATTTATTAGGGATAAATATAAACTAGATAAAATAATATTTATACCATCGGGCAATCCACCACATAAAAAAAATACCATTGTAAACAAATATGATAGATATGAAATGGTAAAGTTAGCAACCATGAGCAATGAAGATTTCATAGTATCAGATATGGAAATTATAAGAGATAAAAGAACTTATACCATAGATACGCTTAGGGATATGAAAAAAGAATACGACTCAATAGATATATATTTTATAACAGGGGCAGATGCAATTTGTGATATAGAAACTTGGAAAAATGTAGAAGAAAATTTTAGATTAGCAACATTTATAGCAGCTACAAGACCGGGCATAAGCAAAGCTAGTACTAAAGAAAAAATAAATGATTTAAGAAAAAAATATAGTGCAAATATTATAGAGGTATATGTACCATCTTTAGATATATCATCTACTTATATAAGAGAAAAATTAAAAAATAATGGATCTATAAGATATTTAGTACCAGAAGAAGTTAGAGAGTATATAGAATGTAAGAAACTATATAATAATGGAGATTAAAAATGAATTACAATGATATAAAAGATAAAGTAAGAAATATGTTACCAGAAAAAAGATATAGACATTCTGAGAATGTAGCCAATTGTGCAGTAAAACTTAGCGAAATTTACGGGTATGATAAAGATATGGCTTATTTAGCAGGAATTGTTCATGATTGTGCAAAATACTTAAGTGATGAGGATGTCAAATTTTATGTTAAAAAATATGATATAAAACTAGATAAATTAGAAAAAAATAGTTTAGCATTGTCTCATAGTATAATAGGTTCATATATATGTAAATATGAATATAATATAGAAAATGAAGATGTTATAAGAGCTGTAAGATTTCATACTACAGGAAGAGAAAATATGTCACTTCTTGAAAAAATAATATATATAGCTGACTTAATAGAAGAAGATAGAAACTTTAATGGTGTGGAAAAATTAAGAGAACTTGTATATGGTGGCAATTTAGACGAAGCATTGTTGTTGTCTTTTAATAATACTATAAAATTTGTTATAGATAACAATCAAATGATACATGAAAAAACTATAAAAGCAAGAAACTATATGCTAGAGAATAGAAGCAATAAATAGTAATATATTTAAATCGCAATTTATGATATAATATAAAAATATGTTTAATTTTAGAAAGGTAGGAAATAATATGACAGTAGAACAAATCACTAAGATTGCATATGATGCAATAGATGATAAGTTAGGTCAAGATATATCTATAATAAATATAGGAGCTGTTTCAAGTTTATGTGAATACTTCATAGTTGCAACAGCAGGATCTCAAAGACAAGTAAAGGCAATAGCTGATAATGTAGAAGATGAACTTACAAAGATTGGTATAGAACCAAGAGGAAAAGAAGGATACGAATCTCAAACTTGGATACTTTTAGATTATGGCGATATAATGGTTCATATATTTAATGAAGAAGATAGATCATTCTATAATCTAGAAAAATTATGGAAAGATGCTCCATATGTTGATGTTGACACATTAGCATAAAGGTGATAATATAAACTATTATAACTAAAAATAATTAAATAGACTAGAGTAGTAAAAGAATATGTTTTTTCAGAGAGCTAGTGGTAGGTGAAAACTAGTAAAATATACCTTTGAACTTGCTAGAAGTATCTATTTAGCCGTAGTTGGCATAAAAACTATCTAAGAGAGTCTATTTATAGACTAATTAGGGTGGTACCGCGAAAATATATCCTCGTCCCTAAACATTATGTTTAGAGACGGGGATTTTTTAATATTATAAAAATAATAGGAGGATTAAAATGAGTGTTTATAAGCCAAATGAAGTTGAAGCCAAATGGCAAAAAACTTGGGAAGAAAACAACCAATACAAAACAGATACAAATGATACAACAAAACCAAAATATTATGCATTAGAAATGTTCCCTTATCCATCAGGAAAATTACATATGGGTCATGTTAGAAACTACTCTATAGGTGATGTAGTAGCTAGATTTAAAAAAATGCAAGGATACAATGTACTTCATCCTATGGGATGGGATTCATTTGGACTTCCAGCGGAAAATGCAGCTATAAAGCATGGGATACATCCAGATAAATGGACTATGGAAAACATAGAAGATATGAGAAAGCAATTTAAGACATTAGGTCTTAGCTTTGACTGGGATAGAGAAGTAGCAACTTCTACACCAGAGTACTATAAATTTACACAAGAGATATTCTTAAAGTTCTTAGAACATGGATTAGCATATAAGAAAAAATCTTTTGTTAACTGGTGTCCATCTTGCGAAACAGTTCTTGCTAATGAACAAGTTGTTCAAGGTGCATGTGAAAGATGTGATTCTATCGTTATAAAGAAAGATCTAGAACAATGGTATTTCAAGACTACTCACTTTGCAGAAGAATTACTTCAAGACTTAGACACTTTAGATGGATGGCCTGAAAAAGTTAAAACAATGCAAAAGAACTGGATAGGAAAGAGTACTGGAGCTGAAATAACTTTTGATATAGATGGAAGTGATAAAACTATAACGGTATTTACAACTAGACCAGATACAGTTTATGGTGTTTCTTATATGGTTTTAGCTCCTGAACATGAGCTAGTAAAAGAATTAGTAGCAGGAACAGAATACGAAAAGGCTGTGGATGCTTTCGTAGCTAAAATGCATACTATGACTGAAATAGAAAGAACTTCAAGTGATGTAGAAAAAGAAGGATTATTTATAGGTAAGCACGTTATAAATCCTGTAAATGGAGAGAAAGTTCAGTTATGGATAGCTAACTATGTTCTTGCAGATTATGGAACAGGTGCAGTTATGGCAGTACCAGCTCATGATGAAAGAGATGGAGAATTTGCAGCTAAATATGAATTACCAGTAGTTGAAGTTATAAATGAAGAAAATATAATGGTAAACTCTGGTGAATTTAATGGAATGGAAGCTTCAAAAGCTTTTGAAGCTATAATTGAAAAAATAGAAGAAATGGGAAGAGGTAAGAAAACAGTTAATTATAGATTAAGAGACTGGTTACTTTCAAGACAAAGATATTGGGGATGTCCAATACCTGTAGTATACTGTGATGAATGTGGTATAGTTCCTGAAAAGAAAGAAAATTTACCTATATTATTACCTACAGATGTTGAATTTACAGGTAAAGGTGAATCTCCACTTACAACTTCAAAAACATTTATGGATGCTGCTTGTCCTTGTTGTGGAAAGCCAGCTAGAAGAGAAGTTGACACAATGGATACTTTCGTTGATTCTTCTTGGTATTATTTAAGATACATAGATCCTAAAAATACTGAAGAGCCATTTAATAAAGAAGCAGTTAACAATTGGATGCCAGTTGACCAGTATATAGGTGGAGTAGAACATGCAATCCTTCATCTTCTTTACTCAAGATTCTTTGTTAAAGCATTTAATGAAATGGGAATGTTAGATTTTAAAGAACCATTTAAGAACTTATTAACTCAAGGTATGGTTTTAAAAGATGGAGCTAAGATGAGTAAATCTAAAGGAAATGTTGTAGCACCATCAGAAATAATAAAAGAATACGGAGTAGATACGGCTAGATTATTCGTATTATTTGCTGCACCACCAGAAAGAGATTTAGAATGGTCAGATCAAGGTGTTGAAGGATGCTTTAGATTCTTAAATAGAGTATATAGACTAATAGATGAATTAGCAGATGTAGCTAAGAAGGATGTTTCTCTAGGTGAATTAACTAAAGAAGATAAGGCTATGAGATACACAATAAATGCAACTTTAAAGAAAGTTACAGAAGACCTTAATGAAAAGTTTGGATTTAATACTGCTATATCAGCATTAATGGAATTAGTAAATGAGATGTATAAATACAAAGAATTAGAAGCTAGAAATGATGCTGTTATAAAAGAAGGTGTAGATACAATAGTTACTATACTTTCACCATTTGCTCCTCATATTGGAGAAGAATTATGGGCAATGATAGGTAAAGAAGGAAGTATATTTGATATATCTTGGCCAGAATATGATGAAACTGCATTAGTTAAAGATGAAGTTGAAATAGTAGTTCAAATTAATGGAAAAGTTAGAGGAAAATTAAGTGTTGCTACTAATATATCTAGAGAGGATATGGAAAAAGTAGCAATGGAAGACGAAAAAATAAAAGCTTTAGTGGAAGGTAAAACTGTAGTTAAAGTTATAGCTGTTCCTAAGAAGTTAGTTAACATAGTTGTTAAATAGTTTTTAAGAGGTAGCTAAGCTACCTCTTTTTTACGCTTAGGGATAATATAAAAGAAATAAACTTATACAATAAAATCCTAAATAAATTAAAATTATTTAAAAAAATTTTAAAATAAAATGGTATCAAATATATAGTAAAATATAATGTATACAAGTTAAAAAAATAAGGTGTAACAAAGGTATACTCTTAATTAATAAAGGAGAAAATAGTAATTGTGTCACTTTTTTAGAAAAATTAAAAAATTATGAAATAGCGATTTCCTGTTGCATTTTGTAAAAAAAGAGTATAGAATAATAATTGTTAAAGGGTGATTACAAAAATTACTAATAAGAGGGAGACTTATACGATGACAAAAGTTACTTTACAAGATGTACAACAAGCTAGAGAAACTATAAAAGATATAGTTAAAAAAACAGATTTATTAGAAAGTGCTAAGCTAAGTGCTAAGACTGGGGCAAATGTTTTCTATAAGTGCGAAAACTTACAAAAAACAGGATCTTTTAAATTAAGAGGGGCTTGTAACAAAATAGCTAACTTAACTGATGAAGAGAAGGCAAACGGTGTTATAGCTTCAAGTGCAGGAAACCATGCACAAGGAGTTGCTTTAGGAGCAAAGATGACTGGAATAAAGGCAACAATAGTTATGCCAGCAACAGCACCACTTGCAAAGGTAACAGCGACTAAAGGATATGGAGCAGAAGTTGTTTTAAACGGAATAGTATATGATGATGCATATGCAAAAGCTGTTGAAATACAAAAAGAAACTGGAGCAACATTCTTACATCCATTTAATGATAAATATGTAATAGCAGGACAAGGAACAATAGCTCTTGAAATATTTGAGCAATTAGACAATAAAGTAGACACTATATTATGTCCAATCGGTGGAGGGGGAATAATAGCTGGTATAGCAGTAGCTGCTAAAGCTTTAAACCCAAATGTAAAAATTATAGGGGTTCAAACTTCTAACGTACCTTCAATGAAGGAATCTATGAAAAATGGTGAAGTAACTACAGCTTTCAATGATACTACAATAGCTGATGGTATAGCAGTTAAAACACCAGGAGATTTAACATTTGAAATAATAAAAGAATTAGTTGATGATGTTATAGTTGTAACTGAAGAAGAAATAGCACAAGGGATTTTATTCTTAATGGAAAATCAAAAAGTTATAGCAGAAGGTGCAGGGGCAGTAAGTACAGCAGCAATGGTAAGTGGAAAGTATGTTCCAGCTAAAGATGAAAACGTTGTTTGTGTAATATCTGGTGGTAACGTAGACGTTAACACTTTATATAGAGTTATAGGAACAGCATTAGCTACAGAAGGAAGAAGATACTCATTCAATACTGTAATACAAGATAAGCCAGGCGGACTTGCTGAATTAACTAAGATAATAAGTGAAAAAAATGGAAATATATTAGCAGCTAATATATCTAGATTAGCAATGGGAAGTACTCTAGGAAAACAATCTGCTGAGCTAGTTGTAGAAACTGTATCAGAAGATCATATAAAAGAAATAAAAGATGCAGTAACAAGTGCTGGATTTGATATAGTAGAAATGTAATTTTAAAAAATATACTAAAAGCAGGTGTTTACAAATAAAAATATAGTATATTTGTAACCCTGCTTAAAAAAATATGTGTACAAATATAAATATAGTAGTATAATAGTATCGAAAGACTAATACTAAATACATATAGTTAATGTATAAGGAGGAATTTAAAATGAAACACGAAGTAATACACACTAATAATGCTCCTAAAGCTATAGGACCATACTCACAAGCTGTTAAAGCTGGAAATATGTTATTTGTATCTGGACAAGTTCCTTTTGTACCAGAAACTATGGAAATAGTTGAAGGAGATGTTAAAGCTCAAGCAGCTCAATCACTAACAAACATAAAAGCTATATTAACAGAAGCTGGATATGACTTTGCAGATGTAGTTAAGACTACAGTATTTATAAAAGACATGAACGAATTCGCTCAAATAAATGAAGTTTATGCTGAATTCTTCGGTGAAAGCAAGCCTGCAAGAGCTTGTGTAGAAGTTGCAAGATTACCAAAAGATGTTAAAGTTGAAATAGAAGTAATAGCTGTAAAATAATATTTTACCAAAAATTACTAAAATGGCCAGATTAAATCTGGTCATTTTGTAATTTATAGGAAAGTTTGTTAAAAAAATGTTTAATTACAAAATAAAATTATATAGTCAAAAAAGTTTTTTTTGCTTTCCTTCTTGACAAAATATGACGAATTTAAATAAAATATTATCAATGGATTAAATTTTAAATTGAATTTTATGAGAAACTAGTTTATATACATTTATTTAAGGATATAAATATGTATATAAGATAGTTTTGGATAAATAATAATATTAAGCTATTTAAAATTAATACTAATATGCAATGCAATTAAAATCAAAAAATTTTAATTAAGACTTTTAGGAGAAAGAGGTAATACAATGGCTAAGGATTATAGTGTATTTGATGTCGTAGGACCAAACATGATAGGACCATCTAGTTCTCATACAGCAGGAGCAGCTAGACTAGGGAAAACTGCTTCGAAGATAGCAGGAAAACGTATAAAGGAAGTTAAATTCTTGTTACATGGTTCTTTTGCAGAAACATACAAAGGACATGGAACTGATAAAGCATTAGTAGGTGGGATATTAGGATTTGAGACTGATGATGCTAGAATAAAAGATTCTTTCAAATTAGCAGAAGAAGCTGGTATTAAGTTTGAATTTATCAAAACTGATTTAGGAGAAAACGTACATCCTAACACTGTTAAAATGGAAATGCTTTTAGAAGATGGATCAAAGTCAACTGTAATGGGTGCTTCTATAGGTGGAGGTAACATAAAACTTACAGAAATGGATGGATTAGCTCTTGATTTTAATGGTTCAAAGGCTGCAGTAGTACTAGAAATAAAAGATATCCCAGGTGCAGTATCGTTTGTAACAGGATTACTTGCTCATAACAATAAAAATATATCAACAATATCAACAAATAAGCCAGCTAAATCTGAGTTTACATTTGTTACTATAGAAACAGATGAAAAATTAGAACAAGATTTAGTTGAGCAATTAAGAAAGTTTGAAGTAATAGCTAAGGTTGTAGTTTTAGACAAATTCTAATGAGTAAGGAGAGACGAAAAAATGAAATATAACTTTACAAGTGGAGCAGAATTATTAGAAAAATGTAAAGAGTTAAATATGCCTATACATCAATTATGTTTAGAAAGAGAAGCTGAGATGTCAGGTTTATCTAAAGAAGAAATAAGAGAAAAAATGATGTATAGCTTAAGCATAATGAAAGCAGCTACTGAAAGAGCTGTTGAAGAAGATATAAAGTCTATGGGTGGACTTATAGGTGGAGAAGCTAAGAAATTAACTAATTATAGAAATTCATCTAGAAGTGTATGTGGAGAATTAATGAATAAAGCTATGGTTGCTGCAATGGGTACTATGGAAATTAATGCTTCTATGGGTCTAATAGTTGCTGCACCTACAGCAGGTTCTTGTGGTATACTTCCAGGAGCTGTTGTTACAATAGGTAAAGAATATGGATTTACTGATGAGCAAATGGTAGATGCACTATTTACAGCTTCAGCAATAGGAGCTATAATAACTAGAAATGCTACAGTTGCTGGTGCAGAAGGTGGATGTCAAGCTGAAACTGGTGCTGCTGCTGCTATGGCTGCTGCTGGTGTAGTTGAAATGATGGGTGGAAAACCTGAACAAGCTATTCATGCTGCATCTCACTGTTTACAAAATGTTATGGGACTTATATGTGACCCAATAGCAGGACTTGTTGAAGCGCCTTGCCAAGGAAGAAATGCTATAGGTGTTGCTAATGCTTTAATATCTGCTGAATTAGTTTTAGCTGGAATATTAAACATAGTACCATTTGATGAAACTGTTGAAGCAATGTACAAAGTAGGTAAAACACTTCCAATGGAGTTAAGAGAAACTGCATTAGGTGGAGTTGCTGCTACTTGCACAGGATGTTCTTTAACTAAGAAAATATTTGGATAATATATAAGAGCTGTATCTCATAGAGAACAGCTCTTTTTATATAAGTAAAAATAAAGAAGCTACTTAAAATATAAAAAGTAACTTCTTTGAAAAACTTAATTTGTTAAAATGATTAATAATTTACACCAGCTGGCTTTATATTATTTTTATCCATAGAACTACAAGGTGTAACTCCATAAACCATGTTGCAATGAGGGCATTTGTCTACATGAGTAGTCATTGTAAATACTTTACTACAATTAACACATTCTATATCATGAGTAGTTCTTAGAGGAAAATCTCCTTTACCTTTACTTCTAACTAAATCTACTACATTTCTACCGTTATTTTTATCCATGTTTGAACATCCACAGCTCATAATAAACCTCCAATAATTTAATATATTAAAAAATACATTATAACTTAAAAGTTAAAACTTGTCTGTAACAAATGTTACACAAAATAAAAGAGCAGCAATAAATTGCTACTCTTATCTTCTTCTTTTATATTTTTTGTTTTTATTTGAATAGATACTTGCATAACGTCTATTTTTATTTGATTTTCTTCTCATAGTTATAAATAATACAAAAGCAATAATTCCAATTAACAATACAACTTTTATTATTGTCATTATGATTTTATTTTCTGTTATAAAGCTAAAAATGCTATTGACATCATCTGTAGCTACAAGGTTGATAGTAGTTTCTAGTTTATTTTTATTATAAACTTCTAGTTCACCAACTTTGTCCCCTTTTTTTATAGGTAAACTAATATCATCTAATTTAACTTTTGTAGTATATATTCCATCTTTAGTACCCTTAGGAAGAACTACTTTATAACTATATTCAGGTTCGTAAATTAATTCTCCTTGTTTACTAAAAATTACTTTTTTATGTTTTATATAGTCAGATTTATCAATAACAGTAGTATTAGAGAAGTTATCAAAGCCATAATCTAGTAGTGTTCTAGAATCTAGATATAAATCATTTCCAACAGCTTTAAAAACAGCAGCTATAAATCTCATATCGTTTTTTACAGCACTACTTAAAAGACATCTACCAGCATCATCTGTATAACCAGTCTTAATACCATCAACTATATCATATTTAATATCGATTTTTTCACCCTTGTAGTCTATTTTCTCATTAGATGTTAAAAATTTATTAGTATTTATAAAATATCTTTCATGAGGATAAGCCTCATTTGGTTCAAACTTTATAGATTTAGTGTTAACGATATCTCTAAAGACATCATTACTCATAGCTTGTCTGGCCATTAAAGCCATATCATAAGCTGTAGTCCAGTGCTTTTCATCTGGTAAACCGTGTGGATTGTTAAAATGAGTACCTTCAGCTCCAATAGCTTTAGCTTCCTTATTCATAAGGTCTACAAATTTGTCCACAGAACCGCTAACATATTTGGCTAAAACAAAGGCAGCATCATTAGAAGAATGTATTAAAAGAGCTTGTAATAATTGCTTAACTGTAAAAGATTCTCCATTTTTTAAGTACATACTAGATCCATCTATAGGTGGTAAGTTTTTTATTGTTACCATTGAACTTAAATCAGATACGTGCTTTATAACTACATAAGCTGTCCATGCCTTAGTAGTTGATGCAGGATATATTCTGGCATGTCCATTTTTATTGTATAAAACCTTTCCAGTCTCATAGTCCATTAATACTGCATATTCTGCTGTAAGGTCAGGCTTTTTATCCTGAGCAAAAGCCTCATTAGTAGCTCCTAAAATTTGTGAGAGTATAATCATCAAGGATGCCAAAATTGATAAAATTTTCTTCATTTACTAACCTCCAAAACAAAACTTATATTTTAGTATAACATAATTTTGTCAATAATTAAAATGAAGGAGTGATTTTATTTGAACAAGCAAAAAAAGGTTGCAATAGTAATACTCATAACCGTATTTTCTATATCTGCTACTATAATTAATAGAGGGTTAAAAGTTAGAGATAATGTATATGTAGTTAGCAAAAGTGAGAAAGAAGAAACTAAAAATTTAAAGTACGATGAACAAATGGACAAAGATAAAATATTGGAAAAAACAGCAAATAAAAATGATATAAATGAAAATAAATCAAAAGAAATAAGGATATTTATAAGTGGAGAGGTTAAAAATCCTGGGGTGGTCACAATTGAAAATAGCAAAAGGTTAATAGATGCTATAGATTTACTAGGAGGATTTACAGAAGAGGCAGATTTAAATAAAATAAATTTAGCTATGACTATAGAAGATGAAATGCATTATATAATACCTAAAATAGGTGAAGAAATAAATAATAATAACGAAAATGTAACACAAAATAATACTAAGTCTCAAGAAGATAATTCAAAAATCAATATAAATATAGCTAACGTAAGCGATTTAGACAAACTGCCTGGGGTTGGAGAGGCTACGGCTAACAAAATATTAAATTATAGGGAAGAAAAAGGTCAGTTTAAGAGTATTGAGGAAATAAAAAATGTAAATGGAATTGGAGATAAAAAATATGAAGATATTAAGGATATGATTACTATAGAGTAAAATAACCATTAAATAAAATAATATTTGATATAAACTTGTAAATTTAAAAGTAAAAATATGATATTATAATTATTATAAGACATAACAAGGAGAGATATATATGGAGATGTTAAGAAAACTTACAGATATGACTACTTCAGGTGGCTGAGCGGCTAAGATTGGGCCAGAGGTTCTGGCATCAGTATTAAGTAAACTACCTAGAAATGAAAGCACAGACAATTTATTAGTTGGATTAGAAACATCCGATGATGCAGCTGTATATAAATTAAATAATGATAGTGCTTTAATTCAGACACTAGACTTTTTCACTCCAATGATAGATGACCCATATATATTTGGTCAAATAGCAGCAGCAAACTCTTTATCAGATGTCTATGCTATGGGGGGAAAACCAATTGTAGCTATGAATATAGTTTGTTTTCCATCATGTCATGATATGAATGTTTTAGCAGAAATATTAAAGGGTGGATTTGATAAAGTTAAGGAGAGTGGCGCACTTTTAGTTGGGGGGCATACTGTAGATGATAAAGAACCCAAATATGGACTTTCAGTATCTGGTATAGTTCATCCAGATAAAGTATTATCAAATGCAACATCTAAAGTAGGTGATAAGTTAATTATAACTAAACCTATAGGTGTAGGTATATTAAATACAGCTATGAAAGAAGGATTAGTAGATAAAGAAGTTTCTGAAAAAGTAATAGAAACTATGATACATTTAAATAAGTATGCAGCAATGAGTTTTGATAATATAGAAGTTAATTCAGTTACAGATATAACAGGATTTGGACTTTTAGGACATGCCCTAGAAATGGCAAAGGCATCAAATGTAAGTATTGAAATAGATTCGAAGGAAGTTCCTATATTGGAGGGAGCTGTCGATATGGCAAGAATGGGTATAATACCTGCAGGTATGTATAGAAATAAAGAATACATAGGAAAAGATGTTAGTACAAATAATATAGCAACTGAAATAGAGGATATATTGTACGATCCTCAAACATCAGGTGGATTACTAATTTCTGTTAGAGAAGAATTAGCAGATATGCTAATAAAAGATATGAAGAAAAATGGATCTATAGAGGCTAAAGTAATTGGTGAAGTTAAAGAAAAATCTAGTAAGTACATAACTGTTATATAGATAATATAAAATATGGAAATCATACAGTATATGATTTCCATATTTTATATATGAAAAAATTTGCATAAAACATACTAAAATAGATCAATAAAATAGCTAAACAAATAAAATTTTATTTTGAAAATATTATGTACTACATAGAAGGTGGGTTAGCTATAAAATAGAATAATATAAAATATTATTAAATAATTAGAAATTTAGAGCAAAGGTTGTGATTTATTTGAATAAAAGAGAATTATTTTCTAAGCTACCTTCAGTTGATGAAGTTTTAAACCAAGAAGATATAAAAAATACATTAGAAGAGTATCCTAGAAATTTAGTCATAGAGTGCATAAGGAAGGTTATAGATAGAAAAAGAAAAGAAATAATAGATATTAAGGACGATAAAAATAATATAAATTTAGATTTAAATAATATAATTAAAGATATAAAAAATGAGATTAATATAAGCTATGCATTATCCTTAAAAAAGGTTATAAATGCTACAGGTACAGTATTACATACTAATTTAGGAAGATCATTACTTAGTGAAAGTATAAAAGAAGAACTTTGGAATTCTGCATCTAGATATTCTAATTTAGAATACAATATTGAAAAAGGTCAAAGAGGTTCGAGGTACGATCATCTAGCAGATACAATAAAAAGGCTTACAAATGCTGAGGATGTATTAGTGGTAAATAATAATGCAGCAGCTGTACTGCTTGTATTAAGCACATTAGCTAAAGATGGCGAAGTTATAGTATCAAGAGGTGAGTTAGTAGAAGTTGGTGGCTCTTTTAGAATACCAAGTATAATGGAATTAAGTGGTACAAAACTTTTAGAGGTTGGTGCTACTAACAAAACACATTTAAAAGATTATGAAGAAGCGATTAGTGAAGATACTAAAGCTATTATGAAGGTTCATACTAGTAATTATAGAATACTTGGATTTACAGAAAGTGTAGATATAGATGAGTTATCTATCCTTAGCAAAAAGCATAATATACCTGTGATAGAAGATTTAGGTAGTGGAGTATTTATCGATTTATCAAAATATGGACTGTCTTATGAACCTACTGTTTTAGATTCTCTACGAAAAGGTGCTGATATAGTTACTTTTAGTGGAGACAAAATGCTAGGTGGACCACAAGCTGGTATAATAGTTGGTAAAAAAGAGTACATAGATAAAATGAAAAAAAATCAATTAACAAGAGCCCTAAGAGTAGATAAGTTAACTATATGCGCTCTAGAATCTACACTTAGAACTTATTTAGATGAAGAAAAAGCAATTAAAGAAATACCAACGCTTAGAATGTTAACTTATAAAATAGATGAATTAGAAGAAAAAGCTAACGATTTATTAAATAAAATAAAAGAACTAAAAATAGATGCAAAAGTATGTGTAGAAGATGGTTTATCTCAAGTTGGGGGAGGATCTATGCCTTTAGAGACTATAAAAAGTAAGGTAGTCGCGATAACTCCAAATAATATGAATGTATCAACACTAGAGAGAAGACTAAGATTAAGTAATGCTCATATAATAGCAAGAGTGTATGAAAATAAATACATATTAGATGTAAGGACTATATTTGAAGACGAATATGATTTAATAATAAATGAGCTTAAAAATATATTTAAATAGTATACAAGAGGGGAGATTAACATGAAAAATATAGTAATAGGTACAGCAGGTCATATAGACCATGGAAAAACTACCCTTATAAAAGCACTTACAGGAAGAGAAACAGATACTTTAGCAGAAGAAAAAAAGAGAGGAATATCAATAAATTTAGGATTTACATATTTTGATTTGCCGAGCAAAAAAAGAGCAGGTATAGTTGATGTTCCAGGGCATGAAAAATTTATAAAAAACATGCTTGCAGGAGCATCTGGTTTAGACATGGTTTTATTTGTAATTGGAGCTGACGAAGGTGTAATGCCTCAAACTATTGAGCATTTAGATATATTAAAATTTTTAAATGTCAAAAATGGAATAATAGTTTTAACAAAATGTGATACAGTAGATGAAGAATTTATAGAATTAGTAAAAGAAGATGTAATAGAAAAGGTAAAAGGAACTTTTCTTGAAGATGCAGATATAATAGAAGTTGATTCTATATCTAAAAGGGGTATAGATAAACTTATAAACAAAATTGATGAAATAAGTAAAGATATAGAAGATAATGATATAAGTTCACCTGCAAGGCTTAATATAGATAGAGTATTTTCTGTAAAAGGATTTGGAACTGTAATAACAGGGACCCTAACAGAAGGAAAAATAAGTGTTGAAGATGATTTAATGCTATATCCTTCAAATATAGAAACGAAAATAAGAAGTATTCAAGTTCATGGCGAAAATGTAAACACTGCTTATGCAGGACAAAGAACTGCAATAAATATATCTAATGTCAAAGTTGAAGATCTAAAAAGAGGAGATGTTTTAGGTGCAAAAAATTCTTTAGAAGAATCCATGATGTTAGATGTTAAAATATCTATTGTAAATCATTCAAACAAAAGCTTAAAACATTGGGATAGGTTAAGGCTTTACCATGGTACAAAAGAAATTTTGTGCAGGGCAGTACCATTAGACAAAGAAATAATAAACTCATCAGAAGATGGATATGTACAATTAAGATTAGAAGAAAGTATAGTAGCTAAAAAAGGAGATAAATTTGTTATTAGAAGTTATTCACCTATGGAAACTATAGGTGGAGGAACTATAATAGACACAAACCCTAAAAAGCATAAAAAATTTGATACAAACGTTATAAATTCATTAAAGATAAAAGAAAAAGGTGAATTAAAAGATATATTAGAAGAGTATCTTAAAAAAAATACTGAAATATATCCAAGTAAAAAAGAGATAATGGCCTATATTGGAGAAAATGAAGAAAATGTAGATAAAGCTTTACAAGAGCTTATAAATATGGATAAAGCTATCTGTATAAATAGTATGTATATGCATATTAATAAATATGAGACTCTAAAATCTAAAAGTGTAGACTTACTTACTAAGTATCATAAATCTTACAGACTTAGAAATGGTATGGTAAAAGAAGAGTTTAGATCTAAAGTTGAAGGTAAGTTTAAGACTAAGGAGATGGACTTATTAATAGATAAGTTAAGTAAAGAAAAAGTAGTAAAAGTAAACGATAATTTAATATCTTTATATGAATTTGAAGTAAGGTTAAACTCAAAGCAGCTAGAAATAAAAAACACTATAAAAAATCAGTTAAATTCTAGCATGAATAAATCAGAAAATATATTAACAATAGATGGTATATGTAACAAAAATAAATTTTATGAAGAAGTATTAGAATCTATGATAGGACAAGAAGTAGAACAATTAGATGAAAAGCATGTTATTGATAAAGAGCTGTATGAAACACTAAAAAATAATTTGATTAATTATTTAAAAGAAAATAAAGAAATAACTTTAGGCGAATACAGAGACTTACTTAATTCTAGCCGAAAAAATTGTGTGATATTATTAGAAAACTTTGATAGAAATAAAATAACTAAGAGAAAAGAAAATAGCAGAGTACTATTTTAGATAAGGGTGACAAAATGGTAAATTTAAATAATGACTGGGACGAATTATTAAAAGAAGAATTTAAAAAAGATTACTATTTAAAATTAAGAGAATTTTTAAAAAAAGAATATAGCGAAAGAATAATATACCCAAATATGAATAATATATTTGAAGCTTTAAAGCATACATCATATAAAGATACAAAAGTACTTATACTAGGACAAGATCCTTATCATGGTGAAAATCAAGCACATGGACTGGCTTTTTCAGTGCAACCAGGAGAAAAAATACCACCATCTTTATTAAATATATATAAAGAGTTAAATAGTGAATTAGGATGTTTTATACCAAACAATGGTTATTTAATTCCGTGGGCAGATCAAGGTGTATTACTATTAAATACAGCTCTAACAGTTAGAGCTCATGAAGCTAATTCTCACAAAGGGAAGGGATGGGAAATTTTCACTGATGAAATAATAAGAATTTTAAATAATAGAAAAGACCCTGTAATATTTATATTATGGGGAGCAAATGCAAGAAGCAAAAAGGCGCTTATAACTTCTAATCATCATTATATATTAGAATCTCCTCATCCAAGTCCCTTATCTGCAAGAAGAGGATTCTTTGGATGTAATCATTTCTTAGAAACTAATAAAATATTAAAATCAATAGGTAAAAGCCCTATACAGTGGCAAATACCTAATATATAAAAATAACTACACCTATATAGGTGTAGTTATTTTGTTAATAAAGAATATATGATTATAGATAAAATCAATAAATATTTGTCAAAATATAATTAGATATATAATATTAACTTTAACTATGTAACTTATTGTGAAAAAAATCATAATATATTAAATAAGAGAGGAGGCTGTATATGAGTATATATATATTAGAATCAGAAAAAATAAAGTCAATGATAGATAACAATGAATTCGATCTTATTATAGATATTAGAAATGAAGAATATTACCTAAATGGTCATTTGCCAAAGGCTATAAATATACCAATGAATGAGATAAATGATGAGATGGATTTCTTGGCAGATTACAAGGATAAGAAAATATTATTATATTGTGGAATAGGGAGCCAAAGTAAAGCTACATGTAAGGTATTAAGTATAAATGGATTTAATAAATTATATAGTTTATTTGGAGGTATAAAAGGCTATAAATATGAACTTGAAAAATAACGAAAATACTAAGAATAAATGATATAATAAGATGTGCTAGAATTATTGAAAAAACTTACTAAGCACATTTTATTTTTATCAAATTGATATTATATATTAAAAAAGTCACAATTTAAATGGTAAATATCTATTAGAAATGCAATATAAATATTATCTGATTAAATAATAGTACAGAGATTCATAGTTTACAATTAAAATAAACTATGAACTTAATTTTTTATTAAAATATATTGCATAAAGATTGTTAATAGAGTATATTTATGGTATAATTACAAATTATTAAGGTATTAAAAATACTTTTATGTCAATATAATAAAATATGCATAGAAATATGATATTTTTATTAAATGATTAATATGGGGATGGATGAGTGCCGGTGTGCTCTCTAGTCTTCAAAACTAGTATGAGGGGTTAAGAGCCTCTTAGGTGGGTTCGACTCCCACGCATTCCCGCCAATTTGTGAGAACTCTTATGAGTTCTTTTTTTATTATAAGAGTACATTAAATTACTATACAATAAATATATATAAATGTTTAATATAAAAATGATTTTATGTTTTATTGAATTATTTTTATTTATATCTTTTAAAATTCGTACAATTAAATTATAATTATCATTATATTTAATTTTAACATAATAAAAAATACAATCAGTTATCGTATAAAAATAAATAATAAGATTAAATGATGAAACTAATAATAAGTTAAAAGGTAGATTTATAAATTTTATGTAAATCTCATTATATAACTTGGTAGAATATATTTTTTTAAAACAATAATAAATAATTTCAGGAGAAATAAGATATGGAAAAAAACTTTACAACTAGAACCGGTCTAATAATAGGACAAGAAGGTATAGAGAAACTAAAAAATTCAAATGTAATAGTATTTGGAGTTGGAGGAGTAGGTAGTTTTGCAGCAGAGGCTATAGCAAGAGCAGGAGTAGGAAATCTTACTATAGTAGACTTTGATGATGTAGATATAACTAATATAAATAGACAACTTCCAGCACTACACTCAACTGTAGGTAGAGATAAAGTTGATGTTATGAAAGAAAGGATACTTGATATAAATCCAGATATAAATATAAAAGCTATAAAAAGTTTATATAATGAAGAAACAAGTGAAGAACTATTAAGTGAAAAGTATGATTATGTAGTAGATGCAATAGATATGGTTAGTTCTAAAATACATTTAATAGAAACTTGCAAAAAGAAGGGACTTGAAATAATAAGTTCTATGGGAATGGGAAATAAATTAGATCCAACTAAAATAGTAGTTACAGATGTGCATAAAACAACTATGTGCCCATTAGCTAAGGTGATGAGAAAAGAACTAAGAGATAGAAAAATAAAAAAATTAAAGGTAGTATTTTCAACTGAAAAGCCAAGAGAGCTTAAAGAAAAAATAATGAATGGCAAAAAGGTTACACCAGGAAGTGTTTCATTTGTACCATCTGTTGGAGGTCTAGTTATAGCATCTGTTGTTATAAATGATTTAATAAATAAATAACATAAAAAAGAAGAATGCTTTGTGTTCTTCTTTTTTATTTTTTAAAAAGTTATATTTATAGGTGGTTACAAATAAGTAACTAATTGTTATAAGAAACTATAGTTGGTATAGTATATTTATCAAAATAAACAAAGGAGATAATGTAATGACTAGAATAATAAATACAGAAGAATTTGTTAATGAGGTAGAATTATCAAATGAAACAACAGTGGTAGATTTTTTTGCAACTTGGTGTGGACCATGTAAGATGTTATCACCAATATTTGAAGGATTAGAACAAGATATGAAAGAAGATGCAAAATTTTTAAAGGTTGATATAGATAAAAGTTTAGAATTAGCTAGACAATTTGAGATACATACTGTACCAACAGTTATAGTTTTTAAAGAAGGAAAAGAAGTAGATAGATTAGTAGGGTTTATACCAAAACAAAAATTAGAAGAAATTGTTAAATCACATATATAAATATAAGAAAGTAAGTAATATGAGATATGATATAGCAATAGTAGGTAGTGGATCAGCAGGTATGGCTGCTGCATTAAATGCTAAAATAAGAAATAAAAATAAAAGGTGAAGAAAAATATCTAGTAAAAGGTGTAGGATATTGTGAAACTTGTGATGCGGGATTATATAGAGATAAAGTAGTTGCAGTAGTAGGATACAATCATGAAGGAGAAGAAGATGCAAACTTCTTGAGTGAAATAGCTTCAAAGATATATTATATACCAATGTATAAATTAACTAATTCACTAGATTCATCTATAGAAATAATTAACGATAAACCTTTAGAAATAAAAGGAGAAAAAACAGTTAATAAATTAGTTCTAAAAAATACAGAACTATATGCAGATGGTATATTTATTATGGAGGATAGTGTATCGCCAAGTTATATGGTACCAGGGTTAGAAGTTGAAGGACCTCATATAAAAGCAGATAGAGAAATGAAAACTAATATAGAATGGTTATATGCAGCTGGAGATTGTGCAGGTAAGCCATATCAATATCTAAAGTCATCAGGAGAAGGTCAAATGGCGGTATCAAGTGCAATATCTCACTTAGACAAATTGAGAATAAACCAAATGAGTTTACAGAAATAATAAAAAACCTACGGTATAATTTACTTATCCATAGGTTTTTTTATTATTAAAAAAATTTAAATCGTTAAAAAATTTAAAGAGATAATATCTAAAATAAATTAAAGTAAAATTTAAAAGATTAAAATTGGACAAAATAGAAATAATATTATAACTTAATATATACAAAGATTTAATAAGGAGGACAAAAAATGTACAATATAAGTGATATGGTATATGATTGCCCCGTTGAAGCATTAGCTAGTATATTAGGTAAAAAATGGGTTGGGGGAATTATATGGGCTATACAAGATGATAAAGTAAGATTTGGTGATTTACAAAGGAAGATGAATAAATGTAGCAAGAAAATGCTAATCCAGCAGCTAGATTTATTAATAGAAAATAATATTATTATAAATGATAAAAAATTAATAAAAAATACTGTTGAATCTACGTATTATCTTAGCGAATCAGGGTTAGCACTTTTAAATGTAATGGCAAAAATGATAGAGTGGAGTAATCAACACATAACTTGTGAAGAATAAAATTGCATAGTTACTAAAAAGTAACTAATTGATATAAATATAATGTATTGTTATATTATTTATGGGTATTATATTCGTAGTTATTTTTAGTGTAGATAATGTCTCCATCACTATAAAAAACAATATCACCTAAAATGTCAGTTCTGTAAACTAGGGTATTTTTATTAGAAAGATTTTCTAATATATTTCTGTGAGGATGTCCATATTGATTTTTATAACCACAGGATATAACAGCTATATCTGGATTAACTTCATCTAAGAATAGATCACTACTTGAAGAGCTACTGCCGTGATGGCCTACCTTTAAAAAATCTATATCCTTAATATCAAATGAATTTATAATATCAATTTCATTTGGTTCTTCAGCATCACCAGTAAATAAAAATGATTTGTTCAGGTAAGATAGCTTAAATACTATAGAATTTAAATTGCTATCTTTTTGTATAAAAGAAGGACTTAACACTGATAAAATTATATTATCTTCTATATGCAAAGTATCATTTTTATACAGGTAATTTATAGATAGATTTTTATTAGAACATGCTGATATTAAGTTTGAGTAGGAAGTTGAATCATGCTTATATTCAGGCATATAAATAGATTTAACTTTGAAGTTATTAATTATGTTATCAAGACCACCGATATGGTCTGAATCATGGTGTGTAGCTATTAAATAGTCTATAACATCTACATTTTGTTTTTTGAGATATCTTTTGACTATGTTATCACTATCTTCGTCTCCACCGTCAATTAAGATATTTTTATTATATGGTGTTTGGATTAGAATGCTATCGCCTTGTCCAACATCGATAATATGAATTTCTAAATGAGAAACTTTGTCACAACCAGATAAAAGTGATATTATAATAAGTATTAGCGAGAAAATTATACTTCTCAAGTGATAAACCACCTCACTTAAATGTTTATTAAAAAATAATTTGGGTAATATAAGTTAATATTGATTATTATGTTAAGATTTTAAACAAAAAAATAAAGAAAAATTCAACTTTAGAGATTTTTAAAGTTATACATAGATAAAAATTATGAAAGTCAAGATTATACAGAAGATAGTAAACAGGAGGAAGTTATGTTTTTTAAAGAAATAGATATAAATGCAAAAAAGGAATTAGATCCATATTTTGATTTGGTAGACTATGAAGCATGTGAGTATTGTTTTGCTACATTATATATGTGGCAACATGTTTACAAAACAAGTTATTATACACAAGAAGATTTCGCAGTATTAGTTGGTGAATACGAAGGAGATAGTTTCTCTATATTACCATTAACTAAAAAAGAGAATTTAAACAAAGTTATAGATTTTGTTATAGAATATTTTGAAAAAGAAAATAAGAAAATATATTTA
This sequence comes from Romboutsia sp. MSSM.1001216sp_RTP31141st1_G3_RTP31141_220114, assembly GCF_039031195.1. Classification (NCBI taxonomy): domain Bacteria; kingdom Bacillati; phylum Bacillota; class Clostridia; order Peptostreptococcales; family Peptostreptococcaceae; genus Romboutsia; species Romboutsia sp. MSSM.1001216sp_RTP31141st1_G3_RTP31141_220114. The sequence goes on from NZ_JBCIUO010000001.1 coordinate 79,811, forward strand.
AGGGGTGTAACAAAAGAGGTAATAGAAGCACTTAAAGAAGATTTTAAAGATAGATTTGAATATATAGAAGAAAGAGATTTATTTGATTATATATATGAAGGAGAGAGCTTAAGAACTTTAGGGGGAAGAAAAAATCAAAAGAAGCGAAATCATATAAATTACTTCTTAAAGGAATATGAAGGAAGATTTGAATATAAGCTTTTAGATAAAGAAAACTTTGGGGAGTGTCTAAATTTACTAAAAGAGTGGAGTATAAATAAGGAAGAACACAATGAATTTGATGAAGGTATGGATGATGAGTTAATAGGAATAAAAAAAATATTTGATAGCTATGACATACTAAAAGATAGAGTAAAAATAGCTGGTATATATGTAGATGGAAAGTTAGAGGCATTTACAATAGGAGAACTTTTAAATAAAAACATGGCACTAGTTCATATAGAAAAAGCGAATCCAGATATAAGAGGCTTATATCCTTATATAAATCAACAATTTATAGTAAATGAATTTCCAGATGTAGAATTTGTAAATAGAGAAGAAGATATGGGTATAGAAGGCCTTAGAAAAGCTAAATTATCATATCACCCATGTAAATTTGTTGAAAAGTATACTGTTAGGGAGAAATAATATGAATATAAGATATGCCAAAGACAATGATATAGATAGTATAAAAGATATATGGAATTATTGTTTTAATGATGAAGAAGGTTTCGTAGATTACTACTTTAATTATAAATATAAAAATTATAATACAGTTGTCATAGAAGAAGATGAAAATATAGTTTCTTCTCTTCAACTAAATCAATATAAGTTAAAATTAAATAGCAAAATATACGATACATCATATGTTGTAGGAGTATCAACATTCCCAGAAGCAAGAGGGATGGGATATATGAAAAATATCATGGAATTTTCTCTTAATGAAATGTACAATAAAGGTCAATTTGTATCTATATTAATGCCTATTGATTATAGATTATATAGAAAATATGGATATGAACAATGTTACGATCAGATAGAATATAACTTAGATGTAGAAGAATTAAAGAACTTTAAAATAAAAGGAAAGATGATAAAAGCAAAGGATTCTAACATTAAAGATTTAATAAATATAAGTAATTCTTTTCTTAAGGATACAAATGGAAATATAGAAAGAGATCAAGCATACTATGAAAACTTATTTAAAGAAGTAAAAAGTGAAAATGGTCATATATATATTCATGAAGATGAAAAAGTAAAAGGATATATAATATATTTTTTAAATGGAGATAATATGTTTGTAAGAGAAATATATTATAAAAATATAGATTCTCTAAAAACTATGCTTAAGTTTATATATAATCATAATACGCAATGTAAGAAAGTTACTATATCAGCTCCTATAAATGATAAGATAAGATTTATACTAGATAATCCTAAAACGTCAGACATAAAAATTAAGCCTTTTATGATGGGAAGAATAATAAATTTAAAAGGATATTTAGAAAGTTTAAATATAGAAAGTGACTTAATCTTAAGTGCTAATATAGAAGTTGAAGATAAGTTTATAAAAGAAAATAATGGAATATTTAATATAAAATTAGAAAATAAAAGAATTTATGTTGAAAAAATACAATCTGAAGCTGATGTTACATTTAACATAAACACAATGACTCAGTTAGGATTTTCATATATAGACATAGAAGATGCTTTAATTATAAATAATAATAAAGCTAGTGATAATGTTATAAAGCTGTTTAAAACTATATTTGATAAGAAAGATAATTATATAAATGAATATGTATAAAAGATGCTAAATTGTATATTAAATATATTTAATAGTATATAATAGATGGATTACTAAGGTTTAGATGGAATGAATTTGATAATAAAAAAATTACTTAGATATAAAAGCATAATCTTAGAATTATAGATAATATACCTATATCAGTGTGTAAATTGGGAAGATCTAATTATATAAAAGGAGCTGACTTTGTCAGCTCCTTTTTGATTTATATTGTTGTTTTATTAAATTTTATTCTTTAATTATTTTAATTAAAGCTATATCCTCTTTATATTGAGGCTGTGCATAAAAATATCCTTGTATAAATATATTATCACTATCTATATTTTTTATAATATCTACTTGCTCTTTATTTTCAACACCTTCTGCGATTATCTTAGTGCCAGATAATTTGCAAATTTTACTTAAAAATATTATAAGCTCATAATTAAAATTACCTTCTTTAATCTCATCTATAAAATATTTATCTATTTTAACAACATCAAAATCAAATTTAGATAATATATCTAGATTTGAATATTGAATACCAAAATCATCAGCAGCTATTTTTATATTTTTACTTTGCAAAAATTCCATTCCGCTTTTTATTTGTTTAAAGTTACCTGATTCTATATTTTCAACAATTTCAAAAACAATTTTTTTCGACTTAAAATCATTGTCATTATCAATTATATAATTAACTTTTTCTAAGAATTCTTTGCTCCTTATTTCATTGTATGATATATTTATAGAAATATAAAACTCCTCATTTTTTAAGTTTGTATTTAGCTTAAACCATTCATAATCTTCTAATACAGTTTTAAATATCCATATTGATAATTCTTCTGTCATATTACATTTTTCAATATCACTTATAAAAAAATAAGGAGAGATTATTTTTCCATCATGGTTTATGTATCTAATTAAAGCTTCAAACCCTACAACCTTATCGTTTTTAGGATTAATTATAGGTTGATAATAAAGTTTATACCTATTTTTTGATAAGTTTTCCTTTATATTTTTTCTTAATTTATTTATCTTTATAGCTGGTATTATATGCTTTATCAATATAAATAAAATACATGTTGATGCTATAATAGATAAGGTTACTATTTCTTTTGAGTTTATACCTTTAAAAAAATAATTTAGGTGTATTTTTTCCAATTCATTTTTTTCATGTTTAGTAGAGTTTTCTAGTGAGTTATCAATCTCTTCTATAATCCATTTACTATTTTTTGATGCTGTTATATATACAGGTCCTGGTGAAAATTCATAGATTTTTTTAAATCTACTTAATTTCTTTTGATTTACAGGAGCTATAATTGCTACTACAGATTTATCTTTTAGCATATCTATTATTTGATCTAAATTTTCTCCCCATACAAGTATTGGCTTTGTTCCTTTTCTTTTTAACTCATCCATTAACCATTTAGATTCATATTCACTTTTTATAAAAGCAACTTTCTTATTATTAAGAGATTTTATATCTTTATAATCTTTATTAACGTAAACTCCTAATAGTTCAGTACCTATAGTTTCTTTAGAATAAATAAGCTTATCTTTTCTTTCATTGGTGTAATGAAGTCCAATCATCATATCGATTTTATTTTCTTCTAAATCTTCAATTAAAGAAGGAATGTTACCTTTTACATATTTAACTTTTACTTTTTTATTTATAGGCAATTTTTTATTTATATTAAAAATAATCTTGTCTAAAATATCCTTGTAATAACCTTCTACTTTACCATTTGGTTTTATATTAAAATATGGATCTAAATCATACACTCCTACTTTTACAGTTCTATCTTTTTCATTGGCATATAAAGTATTGTAGCTTGATATAGTTATTAAAAATACTATAATTAAAATTAATATACTTTTAATTTTGTGTTTTCCCATAGTCAATAATCTCCTTTTGCCCTTAAAAATATAATTCATAAAGTAGTGACCATAAACTTGTATTTTACTTAATTTAACTATATAAAAATTCTTATATGCTTTACACCCATTTTAATTTACTCCATATTAAAAATTAATATCTATCAAGCCCTTTATATTTATTAAAATATATTTCTTACTAATCACCCTTTATTTACCTTATTTTACCTTATATTTATTTTAGCACTTTCATACAAAAATTTTCATATATTTTATTTATTTTGTAATTTAATTTCATATTTTAGTTATATTACAATAATATTGTCGATTTAAAAACTTTACTTGAAATTTCATTATTATAAATAAAAAATCACTGATAGATAGTTCAAAAATCATTTATTTATTTTTATTGAGAATGCTTGGTTTTAACCTATATTTTAGTATATTTTTTATGAGTACTAAATTTTATGTAATTTGAATCTATGTAAATATTAGAGGAAAGATGTATTTTCTTGGTTGAAGAATAGTCTGAAACTAACGGTAAGTAAATTAAGTATAAGTTAATTATAAGAAATTAGTTTATAAAATATAAAATTTGAATATAATCAAGATAAAAACCAGCAGGAGGAAAAATGAGAAGGCCGCTTCTTATAATATTTATATTAGTATTAATAGTGTCATACCCTATAACTAATATTTTTTGTGAAGATGTTTATGAAGATAAATCTAATATAAATTTAATAGGTATAGTTAAAGGGAAAAAAACAAAAGCGAAATACGATGAATATATAATAGATAAATTCTTAGTAAGAGATTATACCAAGAGAAAAAATATTATGGTTGGATTAAAAGTAAATGTAGATGGAAAATTTAATTCTCTAAATAGTATGAAGTTTGATGATTTTGATTATGGTAAGTACTTGAGAAGCAATGGATATGAAGGAGTAATAAATTTAAATGATTATAAAGTTATAGGTGAAAGTAAGATTTTTAAATATTTAGGAAGATTAAAAATATATATAAGAAGTACAACTAGATATTTATACAAAGTTAATTCTGATTTTATAAATTCTTTGATATTAGGTGAAAAATATGAAATGACTAGTGAGCAAAAAGAAGTTTTTTCAAGAACAGGAACAAGTCATATAATTGCTATATCAGGACTTCATACGGGGATTTTATGTGTTTTTATAGCAATTTTAATAGGCAAAATCAATAAATATTATAAATTAATAATACTTATATCTCTACTAACACTTTACTCTATGATGATTGATAAGTCACCATCTATAATTAGAGCTATATTTTTTACTGCTATATTATACTTATCCATATTTACTGATAGGAAGAGAGATGGTATAAGTACATTATCATTCATAGGCATATTTTTAGTAATAAATAACCCATATATTATATATAATATAAGTTTCCAATTGTCTTTTCTTTCTACATTGTCTATAATATACTTTTACGGATATATAAATAAGAGCATCAATATGAGTTTAGTTTCAATAACTATAGCATCAAATATATTAACATTACCGATTATATATTATAATTTTAATGGAATACCAATAAGTTCAATAATTAGTAATATTATAATAGTTCCTTTTATAGGCATTATTATGTATATGAGTATTGTAAGTGTAATTTTATTTAATGTAAACATGGGTATTTCTAAGCTTATAGCGTATTTTAATAATATTATAATAGATAATATATATTATATATTAAATAAAATAAGTGAGTTGGATTTTTTGTATTTAGAGATTGTAAATCCAAATTTGATATATGTAATAATTTACTATGTTGTAGTTTTTTCATATATGATATATAGAGAAATGAAAGTTATGAAGGAGCAGGCAAATGAATTACAAGGATATTATAGGCAATATTAAAAATAGAAACTTTGAAAATGTATATCTTTTTTATGGAAAAGAATATTATTTAATAGAAAATGCAATAAAAGTATTTAAAGAAAGTTTAAGCGAAGGAATGCTTGATTTTAACTTAGATATAATAGATGGAAGGGAAACTGCTATAGATCAGGTTATAAGTTCTATAGAGACACTCCCTTTTATGGATGATAAAAAAATAGTAATAGTAAAAGATTTTGAATTATTAAAAGGTAAAAAGAAGAACTTTAGCGATAGTGATGAAAAGTATTTTATAGACCATATAGATAATATACCAGATACAACTGTTTTAGTATTTATAGTATATGGGGATATAGATAAAAGAAAGTCACTAGTAAAAAAGATAGATAAAAAAGGAATAGTATTTAATTGTGATAAATTATCTGATATGGACTTATTTAAATGGGTTAGAAAAAAATTTGAACTCAATAATGTAATAGTAGAGAACTCTGAGATAATGTATTTTATAGAACAAGAAGGATATAGAGATAAAAGTAGTGAAAAAACATTATCGGATTTAGAAAATGAAATAAATAAAATAAGTTCGTTTGTAGGAAAGGGAAATATTGTAAGTAGAGAAGTAATAGATAAACTTTCCCAAAAGAAGGTAGAAAATGATATATTTAAGTTAATAGATTATATAGGTGAAAAAAATTCATCTAATGCCATGAAAATATTAAACGATATGATAAATGAAGGTGAATCTGTTTTAGGGATATTTTCTATGATAGCAAGACAGTTTAAAGTAGTTGTACAATCAAGAAAATTACAAAGTGATGGGTACACATCAAAAGTAATAGCTGAAAAACTGAAAATTCATCCATTTGTAGCTACGAAAGCTATAAAACAAAGTAGAAACTTTTCAGATGAAATAATAATAGATATGTTAAATTATATATTAGAATGTGATTATAAGATAAAAAATGGGTTAATTAGGGATACATTAGCAGTAGAGATGCTTGTTAGTAAATATTGTAAAAGAGAATTTAATAATGTAATATAAATGAACTCTAAATAGGGTTCATTTTTTATTTCTATATAAAAAATTTAGATATATATTGGTGAAATTTTATAAGGTAATTTTGAATTTTGAGCAAAACAAAAAACCCTTGAAATAAATCAAGGGTTTAAATCTATACTTAAACGGTTAATTAAGCGTTCATTCCGTTTAACTTTTGAGCTAACTTAGCAACTTTTCTAGCTGCAGCGTTCTTGTGTATAGTTCCTTTTGAAGCTACTTGTTGTATCTTCTTTTGAGCGAATTGGAATCTTTGAGTAGCTTCCTCTCTGTTTCCTGCAGTAACAGCTTCTTCGAATCTTCTTATTGCAGTTTTAACTTGAGATTTTCTAGCTCTATTTAAAGCAGTTTTCTTTTCGATAACTTTTATTCTCTTCTTAGCTGATTTTATGTTTGCCACCGTGGTTCACCCCCTCGTTTACTTTATTATCTTATTCATCGTCAACATATTAGATTTTAACAGAAATAAATCTAAAAATCAAGGATAATTATTTATAAGTTTATAATATCTTTTTGTTTTGACTTTTTAGATTATAACCTATATAAAAATAATTTACAACATCCAAATTAAATATTCAGAGATTTATAAATTTAAACTTTTTAAATATGATTTGGTTTTAAAATGCTAAAAACTGTCAACAATTATAAGTATCATTTAAATTACACCTGGAGGTTTAGTATGATTAATATAAGAACAGATTTAGCGCTAGAAGCAAGTGAAGTAGTTCAGGAAAGCCAAGAACCAAAAGAAATACCTGGAGTTAAATTAGATAAAAAAGAATTAGACAATGCAACAGTAACAATAGTTGAGATTATAAATGAACAAGGCGCAGAAATAATGAATAAAGGAATAGGAAAATATGTAACATTAGAAAGCAATTTAATGAAGTTTGATGATGATGAATCAAGAGAAGAGGTTATAACATACTTAAAAGATGAACTTGTAGATATATTAGGGACTGACAAAACTAAAAAAACATTAGTTATAGGGTTAGGAAATTGGAATATAACATCAGATGCTTTAGGCCCTAAATCAGTCTCTAAGACGTTAGTAACAAGACATATATTTAAAAATTACAATAAAGATTACGATGATGATTTTACAGAAGTATCAGCTCTGAGCCCTGGAGTAATGGGACTTACTGGTATAGAAACAAGTGAAACTGTAAAGTCATTAGTTGATAGAATAAAACCAGATAGAGTTATAGCAATAGATGCATTAGCATCTAGAAAAATGGAAAGAGTAAATCAAACTATTCAAATATCAACAGCAGGAATATCTCCTGGAGGGGGAGTTGGAAATAAAAGAAAAGCTTTAAATAAAGAATATTTAGGCGTAGATGTTATAGCGATTGGAGTTCCAACAGTAGTAGATGCAGCTACATTAACTAGTGATGTACTAGATTTAGCGATAGATAATCTTATAAATCAATCAGAGGGCGCAGATAACTTCTATAATATGTTAAAAACGCTTAAAGAAGAAGAAAAGTATCATCTTATTAAAGAATCATTAGAACCATATGATAAAAATCTTATAGTTACACCAAAAGATATAGACGAAACAATAGAAAACCTATCTATAATAATAAGCGAGGGCTTAAATAGGTCTCTTCATCCAGGGAGGATAACCAAGTAAGGAGGAGAAAATATGTTTAATAAACGCATTAAGACATCTATTGTGTCATGTGTGTTAATTTGTATTTTACCAACGGTCTCATATGCCATAAGTAAAGATGATTTCCTAAAATTTTTAGTTAATTCATCGTATCCAGAGGCTAAAGAAGAAGTAAAAGAAGATGAAAAAAAAGAAAGTACTAGTAAAGATGAAGAATATATAGAATTCTTTATAGGAGAAGAAAATATACCTACTATAAAGGAAGAAAATAATAGTGATGAAGAAGAAAGTAAGGAAGCTTCAAATACATTAGCATCAAATTACACTAACAACATAAGGATAACAAGAGAAAAACCAACAATGATGATATATCATTCTCATGCATCTGAAAGTTATTCAGATTCTCCAGAAAATAATTATAGATGCCAAGATAATAATAAGTCGATAGTATCTGTTGGAAGTCTTTTAACAGAAGAATTAAATAAAAAAGGATGGGGTATAGTTCATAGTACAAAGTATCATGATTTTCCAGATTATAACTCATCTTATTCAAATAGTCTAAAAACTATAAATAGCATAATGAGTGAACAAAATAGCATAGATATAGCCATTGACTTACATAGAGATGCTAGAACATTAGATACACAGGCAAAAAAAGATAAAGAAACTAATAGAATGGTTGCTAATTATAATGGTGAAGAAGTAGCTAAGTTTTTATTTGTAGTTGGACAAAGAAATCCAAATGTAAAAGAAGTAAGAGCACTAGCTAATGATATTACAAATTTTGCAAAGAAAAAGTACCCAGATTTAGTTTTACCAGTAATAGAAAAGCCATATGGTAAATTTAATCAGTATGTAGCTGATAATCATATTCTTATAGAAGTAGGAAGTAATGGGACAACCTTAGAACAGGCTCAAAATAGTGTAAAATATATAGCTAATGTACTAGACGAATATTTTAAAGAAAAGAAGTAGACTTGAAGTATGAGTAGAGTTGAAAGAAATATACAAAAAAAAATAAAGAAAAGAAAAAGAAAATTCATAAGTAAAGTACTATTTATATTGCTTATGACTGCAAATTTATTTATATGTATATTTACAATAAATCAAAGTGCCAAAAGTATGTTAGGTGAGGATACATATAATATAGAAGAAAATATTAAAGATTTACAAAAATTTATAGAAAATAAGTTAGAGATACTTTCAGATAAGACTAAAAAACTAATCTCTCAACTTAATATATAGTAAAAAATAAGACTTATAGGCACTTAAGTCTTATTTTTTGTCCTTATTATTTACATAAATGCGGATATATTATAAAATAAAAGTTATGATAAATAAGAATAAAATTTTTAAGTATTAAAAAGGAGGAATAAAGGTGGACAGTAAACAAAGTAGAACTAGAAACTTTAGTATAATAGCACATATAGACCACGGTAAGTCTACCTTAGCAGATAGATTAATACAAAAAACTGGACTTGTTAGTGAAAGAGAAATGAAAGATCAATTACTAGATAATATGGATCTTGAAAGAGAAAGAGGAATCACTATAAAGTTACAAAATATTAGGTTAGTTTATAAGGCTAAGGATGGAAATGAATATTATTTAAATCTTATAGATACTCCAGGTCATGTTGACTTTAACTATGAGGTATCAAGAAGTTTAGCAGCTTGTGAAGGTGCATTATTAGTAGTGGATGCAGCACAAGGTGTTGAAGCTCAAACATTAGCTAATGTTTATTTAGCGTTAGATCAAGATTTAGAAATACTACCAGTTATAAATAAGATAGACCTTCCAAGTGCTAGACCAGATGAAATAAAGACAGAAATAGAAGATATAATAGGACTTGATGCAAGTGATGCACCTTTAATATCAGCTAAAAGTGGTTTAAATATAGAAGATGTATTAGAAGCCATAGTAGAAAAAGTACCAGCACCACAAGGTGATAAAGATGCTCCTTTAAAAGCTTTAATATTTGACTCATATTACGATGCATATAAAGGTGTTGTAGCGTATGTTAGAGTTTATGAAGGAACTGTTAAAAAAGGTATGACTATAAAAATGATGAATACTAACAAAAAGTTTGAGGTAACTGAAGTTGGTGTTATGGCTCCTGGTCAAAGAGAACTTGATGAGTTAGCTGCAGGAGATGTTGGATACATAGCTGCAAGTATAAAGGATATAAGAAGTTGTCAAGTTGGTGATACAATAACAGATGCAAATAATCCAACTGATGAACCTATGCCAGGATACAAAAAAGCTACTCCAATGGTTTATTGTGGTATATACCCAGGTGAAGGTGAAAAGTACGAAAATGTAAGAGATGCATTAGAAAAAATGCAAATAAATGATGCAGCGCTGGAATTTGAGGCTGAAACTTCAGCTGCATTAGGATTTGGATTTAGATGTGGGTTCTTAGGTCTACTTCATATGGAAATAATCCAAGAAAGACTAGAAAGAGAATATGACTTAAACTTAGTAACAACAGCACCATCTGTTATATACAGAGTTACTAAAAATGATGGGGAAGTTGTAATGATACAAAATCCAACAAACTTACCAGAACCATCAGAAATAAATATGATAGAAGAGCCAATCGTTAAAGGTGATATAATAGTTCCTAAAGATTATGTTGGTACTGTTATGGAGCTTTGTCAAGAAAGACGTGGAACAATGATAAATATGGAATACATAGATGAAAAGAGAGTTATGCTTCATTATGATTTACCACTAAATGAAGTTGTTTACGATTTCTTTGATGCATTAAAGTCTAGAACAAGAGGATATGGATCTTTAGATTATGAAATTAAGGGATACACTCCTTCTAAACTTGTTAAGCTTGATATATTAATAAATAAAGAGCAAGTAGATGCACTTAGCTTTATAGTACATGAATCTCGTGCTTATCCAAGAGGTAAAGCTATGTGTGAAAAATTAAAAAATGAAATACCAAGACATCAGTTTGCAGTTCCTATACAAGCAGCTGTTGGAAATAAAGTTGTTGCTAGAGAAACTATAAGTGCACTTAGAAAAGACGTTTTAGCTAAGTGTTACGGAGGAGATATATCTCGTAAGAAGAAACTTCTTGAAAAGCAAAAAGAAGGTAAGAAACGTATGAGACAAATCGGATCTGTAGAAGTTCCTCAAAAGGCCTTTATGTCAGTATTAAAATTAGATGAATAATAGCTAAAGTCAAAGGATTTTTCCTTTGGCTTTTTTATTATAAGTTCTATTAACTAAAATCGTGTGTAAAACCTGTCCTCATATCTAAATTCTAATAATAGATAAAAACTTGGGAATACTAAAAAATGCAAAGTATACAAAAATATCATAAATATAAACAGCACAAGGAGGACATATATGAATGGTAAGCTTAATAGTACCATAGGACTACCAGCAGCTCTTTCAACAGTTGTTGGTATGGTTATAGGGTCTGGAGTATTTTTTAAGCCTCAAGCAATATACACGGCAACCAATGGTGCACCAGGTCTTGGTATAATAGCATGGATATTAGGTGGTATTATAACTATTACAGCAGGATTAACTGCAGCCGAAGTATCAGCAGCTATACCTAAAACTGGTGGAATGATGACTTATCTCAGTGAAATATATGGAGAAAAAATAGGATTCTTGACAGGATGGATGCAAACGGTATTATATTTTCCAGGTACTATTGCAGCGCTTGCAGTTATATTTTCGCAACAGGTATCAGAACTTATGGGTTATGGTCCACAAAATATGGTAGTAGTTTTACCAGTATCTTTAGGAATAATAATATTTATAGCTTTGCTAAATACAGTAGGATCATCTTTTGGTGGATTTATACAAACTGTATCTACTATCTGTAAGTTATTACCTTTAATACTTATAATAATATTTGGATTTATAAAAGGAAATGGAAACCCAATATTAACACCATTAGTAGGAGGTGAAACTACTGTCATAGGATCTTTAGGACAAGTATTAATAGCTACACTATTTGCTTATGATGGTTGGATAAATGTTGGAGCTATAGCTGGTGAAATGAAAAGTCCAGAAAAAAATTTACCTCTAGCTATAGTTGGAGGTTTATCAATAGTTATGGCTGTATATATATTGATAAATTTAGCATATTTATGGGTAGCGCCAGCATCAGAACTTGCTACATCAATAGCTCCAGCTGCACTTGTTGCACAAAAAATATTTGGAAATACAGGTGGAAAATTAATATCCATAGGTATACTAATATCAGTATTTGGTGCTCTAAATGGATATTTACTTACAGCACCTAGGGTACCATATGTACTTTCAAAAGAGGGATTATTACCAGGATCAAAAATATTTTCTAAGTTAAATAAAGGTGGTTCTCCATACAACTCTATTTGGTTAATAGCCGGTCTTGGATGTATATATGCTTTATCTGGACAATTTAACCTGTTAAGTGATCTAACTATATTTATAATATGGGTATTTTATATATTTACTTTCTATGGAGTAGTTAAGCTTAGAAAAGAAAAACCAGATATGGTAAGACCTTATAAGGTTCCATTATACCCAATTGTTCCTATTGTTGCTATACTAGGTGGACTTTTTGTTATAATAAATCAATTAATAACAATGACTTTAGTTTCATTAGGAGGAATAATAGTTACACTTATTGGTTTACTAGTATATTCTTATAAAATTAAATTAAGATAAGTAAAAGGCATCTTTACATTTAGGTGCCTTTTATATATTTTAAATTAATAAAGCATTTTTAAATAGATAACAACTATCACATATATATTGTTATAATATAGTAAAATATATTTAATAATGTAAGCAATATATGAATAGGAGAAAAATAAATGTTAGGATTATATATACATATTCCATTTTGTGTGAGTAAGTGTAACTACTGTGACTTTAATTCATACAAATTAGATGTAAACTTAAAGAAAAGATACATAGATGATTTAAAAAAGGAAATGGAACTTTATAAGAAAGATATAGAAAAAGAAAATTATGAAAAAGAAATATGTAGTATATTTTTAGGGGGAGGAACTCCAAGCATACTAACATCTAATGAAATTGAAGAAATATTTAATAATATTTATAAGAACTTCAATATAAAGGATAATGCTGAAGTAACTATGGAGTGCAATCCAGGAACATTAACAAGAGAAAAATTAGAAACTATGAAAAAGTGTGGAGTAAACAGATTAAGTATAGGTCTTCAGGCAGTGCAAAATAATAAATTAAAGGAAATAGGAAGAATCCATACATATGAAGAGTTTGAGAAAAATTATAAAGAAGCTTTAGAGGTTGGTTTTGATAATATAAATGTAGATTTAATGTATGCACTTCCAAATCATAACATTGATGAATGGAAAGAAAGCTTAGAAAAAATTATTTCATTAAACCCATCACATATATCAGCTTATTCACTTATATTAGAAGAGGGCACAAAGTTATATGATATGTATGAAGACAATGAATTTGAACTTATAGATGAAGATACAGATATAAATATGTATAATCACACAATAAATTACCTAAAACAAAATGGGTACAATCAATATGAAATATCAAACTATTCAAAGCCAGGTTTTGAGTGTAAGCATAATATACTATACTGGAAGTGTTATCATTATATAGGGTTAGGTGCAGGGGCATCTGGATATCTAGGAAATATTAGATATAATAATGTAGAAAATCTAGATGAGTATCATAATATGATAGAAAAAAATGAAAAACCTATAAGCAATTTAGAAAATTTAAGTATAGAAGATAAAATACAAGAAAAAATATTTATGGGACTTAGAATGAATGAAGGGATATATTTTGAAGACTTTAAAAAAGAATTTAATATAGAATTCAAAAATAAATATAATAAGCAAATTGAGGATTTGAAAAATAAAGACTTAATAAAAGAAAGTAAAGTAGGTATTAAGCTTACCCAAAAGGGACGAGAAATATCAAATTCTGTATTTGTTGAATTCATAAATTAATTAGAAAGTGTTGACAAGAATAAAATAAAATGATATATAATATATATAATCTTTTTAGCACTCGAAAGTAGTGAGTGCTAACAGCGAGGAGTGAAGGTGATGGAATTAAATGAAAGAAAATTAAAGATCCTCAAAGCTATAGTTAAAGATTATATAGAAACAGCTGAGGCTGTAGGCTCACGAACTATATCAAAAAAACATGACTTAGGTGTAAGTGCTGCCACTATAAGGAATGAAATGGCTGACCTTGAAGAATTAGGATATTTAATCCAGCCACATACCTCGGCAGGTAGAGTTCCATCTGAGAAAGGATACAAGCTTTATGTAGATTCTCTTATGAGTCAAAGTGAACTTAGTGACGAAGAGAAAATTTTAATAGAGAGTTGTATAAATAAAAATGTTAATGATATAAGAGATTTAATTCATGAGACTTCTAAGCTATTATCAGAAATTACTAATTATACAACTGTAGCTGTTACTAAAAACTTAGTTAATCAAAGTGTTATAAAACACATACAGTTAGTTAGTATGAGTGATAACAACATTTTATTAATAGTTGTTACAGATAAAGGTGATATAAAAAATGTAAATTTAGCTACTAACACTCATTTAGATCAATCAAAATTAAACATAATTTCTGACAATCTAACTAGAAAATTATCAGGAAAAAGTATAGTTGATTTAGATGAAAAACTTATAGCATTTATAAAATATGAAATAAGTGAACATGCAGTGTTAATAGATGAATTAATAGATGCACTAAATTTTGATACCAATGATGATACATCAATTTCACTAAGTGGAGCAACTAATATATTTAACTATCCCGAATTTAATGATGTACTTAAGGCCAAGTCATTTTTACATATGCTAGAACATAAGGAAATGATATCTAGTATGGCTAAGTCAAAAGGTATACAGAAGGATAATGTTAATATAATCATTGGTAGTGATAATGATTTTGAGTTAGCGCAAGATTGTAGTATAGTTACAGCAACTTATAATATAAGTAGAGATCTAGTAGGGCGTATAAGTTTTATAGGGCCTACAAGAATGGACTATGCTAAGATTTATACAATTGTTAATTATATGAGTTTGATTTTTAACAAAAAATAGATTAAGGGGTGTAACATATTGCAAGAAAATAATTTAGAAAAAGAAAATGTAAAAGAAGAATTAGAAACTTCAAGTGAAATTGAAGAAACGACTGAGGAAGTTGTAGAAGACAATGTTACAGATATAAATGACAAATTAGAAGAAAATAAATTAAGAGAAGAATTAGAGGCTCTTAATGATAAGCATCAAAGACTTCAAGCAGAATATGCAAACTATAGAAGAAGAACAAATGAAGAAAAAGAAACTATAGGATTATTTGCAAATGAAAAAATACTAAACGATATAATACCTGTTATCGATAGTATGGAAAGAGCTTTAGAAGCTTGTGATGACAAAGAAGGAAGTATGTACCAAGGAATAGACTTAGTATATAAGCAACTTCAAGGAATACTTACAAAGTATGGAGTTGAAGCAATAGAAGCTGAAAATGCAGACTTTGATCCAAATTTACACTTAGCAGTAATGCAAGAAAGTGTTGATGGAGTTGAAGCAAATAAGGTTGTAATGGTACTTCAAAAAGGATACAAACTAGGAAATAAAGTATTAAGACCAAGTATGGTTAAAGTATCTTGCTAGTTTGATATAAATAGCAATAAAGTTTAAGAATTTAGCTAAAATATATCTTATGTTCTAGCAAAATTAGAACTTAGATATTTAAATATATAAAATAAATAATAACTAAATTCTATATAGAATAAAAATCATAAAAAATTATTTAGGAGGAATTTGGTCATGGGAAAAATAATAGGAATTGACTTAGGAACAACAAACTCTTGTGTAGCAGTATTAGAAGGTGGAGAACCACAAATAATAACTAATGCAGAAGGTATGAGAACTACTCCATCAGTAGTAGCATTTACTAAGGACGGAGACAGAATAGTAGGGGAGCCTGCAAAAAGACAAGCTGTTACAAATGCAGATAGAACTATAATATCAATAAAAACTCACATGGGAACAGATTACAAAGTTAATATAGATGGTAAAGATTATACACCACAAGAAATATCAGCTATAATCTTACAAAAATTAAAAGCAGACGCAGAAAGCTACTTAGGGCAACCTGTAACTGAAGCTGTTATAACAGTTCCAGCATACTTCACAGATGCTCAAAGACAAGCAACAAAAGATGCAGGTAGAATAGCAGGACTTGATGTTAAGAGAATAATAAATGAGCCAACTGCTGCTGCACTTGCTTATGGTATGGATAAGTTAGACCAAGATAAAAAAATATTAGTATTTGACTTAGGTGGAGGAACATTTGACGTTTCAGTTCTTGAAATAGGAGATGGAACTTTCGAAGTTTTAGCTACTGCTGGTAACAACAGATTAGGTGGAGATGACTTTGACCAAGTATTAATAGACTACTTAGCTGAAGAATTCAAAAAAGCTGAAGGTGTAGACTTAAGAAATGATAATATGGCTCTTCAAAGATTAAAAGAAGCTGCTGAAAAGGCTAAAAAAGAGTTATCATCAACAATGACAACTAATGTAAACTTACCTTTCATAACAGCTACTGCTGAAGGTCCAAAACACTTAACTATGGATATATCAAGAGCTAAGTTTGATGAGTTAACTGCTCATTTAGTAGAAAAAACTATGGAACCAACAAGAAGGGCATTACAAGATGCAGGTCTTTCAACTTCTGATATAGATGATGTATTATTAGTTGGTGGTTCTACAAGAATACCAGCTGTTCAAGAAGCTGTTAAGAAATTCATAGGAAAAGAGCCACACAAAGGATTAAACCCAGACGAATGTGTTGCTGCAGGTGCTGCTATACAAGCAGGTGTATTATCTGGAGATGTTAATGATTTATTACTTCTAGATGTTACTCCATTATCATTAGGTATAGAAACTATGGGTAACGTAATGACTAAAATAATAGAAAGAAACACTACAATACCAACTAAGAAGTCACAAGTATTCTCAACTGCTGCTGATAACCAAACTGCTGTTGATATACATGTTCTTCAAGGTGAAAGAAGTATGTCATATGATAACACTACTTTAGGTAGATTCCAATTAACTGATATACCACCAGCTCCAAGAGGAATACCTCAAATAGAAGTTACTTTCGATATAGATGCTAACGGTATAGTTCACGTTACTGCTAAAGACTTAGGAACTGGAAAAGAGCAAAAAGTTACTATAACTTCTGGAACTAATTTAAGTGAAGAAGAAATAGAAAAGAAAGTTAAAGAAGCTGAAATGAATGCTGAAGCTGATAAGCAAAAGAAAGATAAAATAGAAGCATTAAACCAAGCTGATTCAACTATATACCAAACAGAAAAAACTTTAAATGAATTAGGTGACAAAGTAAGCGCTGAAGATAAGAGTGCTATAGAAGCTGCAATAGCTGAACTTAAGGCAGTTAAAGATAAAGAAGAGTCAACAGGTGAAGAAATAAGAAAAGCTATGGATGAAGTTATGAACAAATTCCATAAGGTTTCTGAAATGATGTATCAACAAGCACAAGCTGAGGCTGGGGCTCAGGGTGGCGAAACTGGTCAAGGTGCTCAAGACGATAACGTTGTAGATGCTGACTTCACAGAAGTAAATGACGAAAAATAGGTTACGAAAATATATAGTTTAATATATAATAGAAAAGAGTATCTTTTCATAAGTAGATAGTTATATACTAATACTTAAAAATAATAATAGCTTGTAGTATGATATTCTACAAGCTATTATTTTGTAATAATAAAGGTGGTGACAAATAATGAGTGCTAAGAGAGATTATTATGAGGTGCTTGGTGTAGATAAAAGTGCCGATGCTCAAGCCCTTAAAAAAGCATATAGAAAACTTGCTATGAAGTATCACCCAGATAGAAATCCTGGTGATAAAGAAGCAGAAGAAAAATTCAAGGAAATAAATGAAGCGTACGAAGTATTATCAGATGATAGTAAAAGACAAATGTACGATCAATTCGGACATGATGGTGTAAACGGTCAAGGAGGATTTGGTGGCCAAGGAGGATTTGGTGGTCAAGGATTCGGTGGATTTGAAGATATATTTGGTGACATGTTTGGTGATATATTCGGAGGTGGATTTAGCAGTGGTAGAGCCAGAAGAAGAGGTCCAGAGCGTGGAGCAGATATAAAACAAAGTGTTAGTATAAGCTTTGAAGAAGCTGCATTTGGAAAGAAAGTATCTGTAAAGATAAATAGAAGTGAAGAGTGCGAAGAATGCCATGGAAGCGGAGCTAAGCCAGGAACATCTAAGAAAACTTGTCCAACATGTAATGGTACTGGAGAAGTTAGAACTGTTCAAAGAACTCCATTTGGTAATATAGCATCAAGTAGACCTTGTAGTGCTTGTAATGGAGAAGGTGAAGTTATAGAATCACCATGTCCAAAGTGTCACGGTAAGGGATATAATAGAAAAGTTAAGACTATAGAAGTTGATATACCAGCAGGTATAGATGATGGACAAATGATAAAATTATCAGGTCAAGGTGAAGTTGGATCTAAAGGTGGACCAAGAGGAGATTTATATATAATAGTTAATGTTAAACCTCATCCATTATTTACAAGAGAAGGAACTGACATATACTTTGATATGCCAATAACATTTGTTCAAGCTGCATTAGGAGATGAAATAGAAGTTCCAACACTAGATGGAAAAGTTAAGTATACAATACCAGAAGGAACTCAAACTGGAACTGTATTTAGACTAAGAGAAAAAGGTATACCAAGACTTAGAGGTAACTCAAGAGGTGACCAATATGTTAAGGTTATAGTTGATACTCCTAAGAAATTAAATGAAAAGCAAAAAGAAATACTAAGAGAATTTGCTAAAGAATGTGGAGAAGATGTTCACGAAAAGAAAAAGACTTTTGGACAAAAAATAGAAGACATGTTTAAAAGAAAGTAATTTATAAACAAGTAAATATAACAAAAGATAAAAGAGACATAGTTTAAACTATGTCTCTTTTTTTTAAAATGTACACATTTCATAATATAATTTAAAAAATTATAGAATAAAATTTACTCATTTTTTAATCTTTATAAATATATTCTCTTGTCATACTTATTTCATTATTAACACCTTTGCTCATTAAGATCTGATGTAGGTCTATAACTCCATTATTAAAACAAGCAGCACAAGAAGAAAGGTATAAGTCCCACATTCTTACGAATTCTTCATCAAACATATCCTCTACAACATCTCTTTGTTTATCAAAGTTTTTATACCACTCAACTAAAGTTTTAGTATAATGTCTTCTTAAACTTTCAACATCTAATGTATAAAAATTATATTTAGGAAGTAAGTCTATAATTTCACGTAGTGAAGGAATA
The DNA here is from genome assembly GCF_039031195.1 of Romboutsia sp. MSSM.1001216sp_RTP31141st1_G3_RTP31141_220114. NCBI lineage: Bacteria > Bacillati > Bacillota > Clostridia > Peptostreptococcales > Peptostreptococcaceae > Romboutsia > Romboutsia sp. MSSM.1001216sp_RTP31141st1_G3_RTP31141_220114. The sequence continues at coordinate 99,385 of NZ_JBCIUO010000001.1, forward strand.
ACTCCACCTGGGAATATGTATTTTCTAATCCAAGCATCGCCAGGAGATTCAACTAAACCACTTATATAATGTAATAAGAATAACCCTTTAGGTTTTAATACACTATTTACATTTTTAAAGTATAAATCATAGTGTTCACGACCAACATGTTCTAACATACCAACACTTACAATTTTATCAAACATCATACCAGATGTTTCAAGATTTCTATAGTCCATAAGTTTTACTTGTAAATAGTCTTGAAGTCCTTCCTCTACTATTCTTTCATTAAATCTTTTATATTGTTCCTCACTTAGTGTAATACCAGTTCCTTTAATTTTATATTTCTTAGCGGCTTCTATAAGAAGATATCCCCAACCACATCCTATATCTAGTAAAGTTTCACCTTCTGATAGATCTAATTTTTTTAAAATATGATGTATTTTGTTCATTTGAGCTTGGTATAAAGTATCATCATCATTTTCGAAGTAAGCACAAGAATAACTTAAAGTATCGTCTAGCCAAAGGCTATAGAAATCATTTCCTATATCATAGTGAGAACAAACCTCTAATTTTTGATTCTTTTCATTTCCTGCTTTATGGAATAGTTTTGATAATTTTGCAAAGTTAGTATGAAAATGTTCTTTTTGACAGCTAAATAAAGCATCTAAGACTAGTAGTAAATCACCATCAATATCAATATCTTTTTTCATGTATGCTTCCCCTAAAGCTAACGATGTACTATTTAATAAATCTTTTTTACTAATTGGCTTATTAAAGTAAACCTTAAACTTAGGCTCATCTTGCCCAATTAAGAATTCTTCTCCATCCCAAAGTTTTACCTCAAATGTACTTGAGTCAAGTTTTGAAAGAAATTCTTTTATAAATATTTTGTCTATGCTGTTCATAATAATTTTTCACCTCTATAAAAACCATACCCAAAAATTACCATATGAAAACAAAATATTATATAAAAAATAGAAATATATTTAAATACATTCCTATTTTTTTAATTTTATATAGATATTATCGCTAATGTTTGAAGTTGGGTAAATATACCCTGAGAAAGGTCTGAGATAGTTTTTTTATTCATATCCATCTCCTTTAAAGCCAGGAATGTTATGAATGCATTTAATAAAACTTTTTCATAAATATAAAAGTATGTATATTTATCGTTTAAATACTCTTTATTTCTTATAGATTCATTTATAAGATTAAGTTCATCAACTGTAGCATGAGTTACTGCCATAACAGTAGTTGAATCTATATTTTCATCTTTTACTGATTTAAATTTTTGAAGTGAGAAAGTATTTAAATCTACTAAAACTTTATGTATATCTTTAAAATTTTTGTCTTTTAATTCATCCTTAGTTTTTATTAACAACATATTAGAACGGTTTGTTATATCATCTATTTTTTCCTTATAAAATCCAAGTAGTGAATTTAATTTTATATTGTCTTCTATTTCTTTATTACCATCTTTAAGTTGCAAATTCTTATATTTATCTGATACTTTTTGTATATCTTTAAATAACTTTAATCTCTCAAATCTTTCCATAATAAACCCCCTTAAGTTGTTATTATATATACTATATAGTATAAATCATTGGAAATATATAATAAAGAAAATGTTTTTTTAGATTGTATTTTCAATTGAAAAGGAATTTATTTTTAGAAAAAAATAAATAATTTAAATTTTGGTAAAAAAATTAATAATATAAGATAGAATTAAATTAAGGTAGCATTTATAATATAATTAAGTTAAAAAATTACCATGTTATAATTAGATTTACTAAGGAGGAGAAGCATGTATTTTGTAGGAGTGGATATTGGAGGAACAGGAATACAAGCAGGGATAGTTAATGAAAATGGTGAAATACTTTTTAGAAAAGAGTGTAAGACTAATTCTTTAGATGGATTTGAAAATGTTATGAATGATATAGAATACTTAGTGAGGGGATTACTAAAAGAAAATAATTTAGATATGAGAGATATAAAGTCTATAGGATTTGGTGTACCAGGTTTTATAAATAAACAAGGTATGGCAACTGCTGTAAACTTAGGTTGGAAAGACGTTAATTTTATAGAGTCTTTAAAAAATAAATTTAATGAGATTGATGTATATGCTGAAAACGATGCAACAGTTGCAGCATTAGCAGAAGCTAAATCAGGTAGTATGAAAGGAAAAAATTGTGCTGTTATGTATACACTAGGAACTGGTGTAGGCGGTGGAATAATAATAAACGGTAAAGCATTTTCAGGTGCACATGGTATGGGATCTGAACTAGGACATGTTATAATAGGTGAGAATTACTTTGACTGTAATTGTGGAAATAACGGGTGTTTAGAAACCTTTTGCTCGGCAACAGCCATAATAAAGTATGCACAAAGGCTAATAAAAGAAGGAAGAGCAAGTATAATATTAGATATGGCAAATGGTAATGCAGAAGATATAAATGCTAAAATAGTGTTTGATGCTTATAGAGAAAATGATGAAGTGGCAGTAGAAACTATAAATAGATTTAAACTTTACTTATCCAAGGCAATAGCTAATATAGTAAACACATTAGACCCAGATATAATATCACTAGGTGGAGGAGTGTCAAGAGCTAGTGATATTATACTTTCTGGATTAAAAGAATTAGTAAGAGAGCAGCTTGTATTTAAAAACAATGAATTTGCAGACATAGTATGTGCAAATTTAGGAGCCGATGCAGGTATAATAGGAGCAGCATTTTTAAGTTAAAAATAAACATAACTATCTAAAAATAAATCTTAAGAAAAAATATTCTTAAGATTTATTTTTATGTAAATTTTTAAAGGCAATACTTAGGACATAGTGTTTTTAAATTTTTATTTAGAGCTAACATTAAAATAAAGTGATTATACTTTTATTATAAAAACTTTTGCAAAAGGTTTATATCCCAAAATAAATACATAATTAGTAGATAAAATTTGAACAAATATTAAATTTATATAAGATGTCCTAAAAATGACACAATAACGACATAATTGTCCGTAAATTTCGACAATAAAACAAAATAAATGTGTGTTATAATATCAATAGTTAAATGACAAAATTTGGGGGAATAATATGAAAAAATTGAAAAAAAGTATAGCTATAATATTAAGTTCTATAATGATACTAGGAATAACAGGATGTAGTGGAACAAAAACTGAAAAAACTGAAAGTGATGTAAAGTCATCAAGTAAAACTAATTCACATTATCCAGTTACTATAACAACTCATAATTATAAAAAAGAACCAGTAGAAATAACTTTTGAAAAAGAGCCAGAAAATGTTGTTGCTATATATCAAAACTCAATAGAAACTATGTTAGCATTAGGGTTAGAGGATAAAATAAAATTAGCAGCAGGACTTGATCATGAAGTTAAAGATGAATATAAAAAAGCTTTCTCTAAAATAAATTATTCAGACCAATTTGCGCCAGATAAAGAAACTGTATTAATGGAGCAACCAGACTTTATATTATCTTGGCACTCTTTATTTGATGACAAGAAGTTAGGTGATGTTGATTATTGGCACAAAAATGGTATAAATACATATATGGCTCTAAATAGTGGAGTGGCTGAAGAAAGAACCGTTGAAAATGAAATTACAGATATACTAAACCTAGGAAAAATATTTAATGTAGAAGATAAAGCTGAGAAAATAACTGATGAAATAAATACAAAGATAGGTGAAGCATCTAAAAATGTTAAAGGCCAAAAAGAACAAACAACTTTAATAATAGAGTATATGGATGGTAAGATATATACTTATGGGGCAAAAACTTTAGGTGGAGATATGGTAACTAGATTAGGTGGTAAAGTATTAAATCCTGAAGGTGGAAATATTGGAGAAGAAGATTTAATAAAATTAAATCCAGATTCAATATTTGTCGTTTACATGAACAGAGGAGATGAAAAAGCAGTGCAAGAAGAAGTTGATAAAATACTAAAAAATCCTGCTCTTTCAAGCTTAAAAGCAGTAAAAAATAATAGAGTTAACCCTATACCACTAGGAGATATGTATTGCAGTGGGATAAGGACAATAGATGGAATAAATGTATTTGCAAAAGGATTATATCCAAACTTAAATAAGTAGGAGCAACTTTATGGAGAATAGAATGAATCTATCATCAAGTAAGAAAAAATTATTTAAGGAGACACCTATATATATAGGTGTTTCTGTTGTATTATTAGTATTATTATTTTTATCGATAGGATTTGCTGTAACAATCGGTTCAGTAGATATAAGCATTCGAGAAGTTTACACTATTATAATAAATAAGATATTTAATTTAAGTCAAAATGAAGTAATATCAAATGGCGCAGTTCATGATGTAGTATGGCTTATAAGATTACCAAGAATAGTTCTTGCTATTGCAGTTGGAATAGGTTTATCTGTAGTTGGAATAGTTATGCAAGCTATAGTAAAAAACCCATTAGCAGACCCATATATATTAGGAGTATCATCAGGAGCATCACTAGGTGCAACATTAGCCATAATGTTAGGAGTTGGAAGTGTATTTGGTGGAAACTATATTGGGATTGCAGGGTTTATAGGAGCATTTGCAGTATCTATATCAGTCTTAATTATATCTAATATAGGAGGAAGAGCAAACTCTGTAAAATTATTATTAGCAGGTATGGCACTTAGTTCTGTATGTAGTGCATTTTCTAGTTTTATAATTTATATCACAGATGACGCACAAGGTGTGCAAAAGATAACTTTTTGGCTTATGGGAAGCCTAGCTGGTGCTAAATGGGAACAAATAGTATTTATACTTCCTTCTATATTAATTGGGTTAGTATTTTTCGCTACTCAATCTAGAATTTTAAACTTAATGTTACTTGGGGATGAAGTTGCAGTTACACTAGGAACTGACCTTCATAAATATAGACATTTATACCTTATTATAACCTCTCTTATGATAGGACTATTAGTTTATTCGTCTGGGATGATAGGATTTGTGGGTCTTATTATACCTCATATAGTTAGAATGATATTTGGTACAGATCATAAAAAGTTAATCCCAGTAGCTTCTATATTAGGTGCAATATTTATGATATGGGCAGATGTATTATCCAGAAGTATAATAAAAGGAACGGAAATACCTATAGGAATTCTTATATCTATTATAGGCTCACCTTGTTTTGTTTGGTTGATGATTAGAAAGACTTATGGTTTTGGAGGTAAAAGTTAATGCATATAAAAACAGAAGGTGTAAAACTAAGTATTGGTAACAATGACATATTAAAAGGAATAGATATAAATGTTGAAAATAAAGAATTTGTTGGAATAATAGGTCCAAATGGGAGTGGAAAATCCACTCTCTTAAAATGTATCTACAGAAATTTAAAGCCATCTAGCGGAGTTATTATGTTAGGGGATGAAGATTTATCAACTATACCTATTAAGGAGAGTGCTAAGAAATTAGCTGTATTATCTCAACATAACTATTATGATTTTGATTTTAAGGTATATGATATTGTTCTTATGGGAAGATCACCTCATAAAAAGATAATGGAGAGAGATTCTAAAGAAGACTTTGAAATAGTTGATGATGCTTTAGAAAAAGTAGGTATGATAGATTTTAAGGAAAGAAGTTTCAATACTTTATCAGGAGGAGAGCAACAGAGAATAATACTAGCAAGAGCACTTGCTCAACAAACGGATTGCTTAGTATTAGATGAACCTACAAATCATTTAGACATCAAGCATCAATTGCAGTTAATGAGTATTGTAAAAGGATTAAATATAGAAGTAATAGCTGCAATACATGATTTAAATATTGCATTAATGTATTGTGATAAAATATATGTTTTAAAGGATGGAAAAATTATAGCATATGGGACTCCTAGTGAAGTTATGACTAAAGAACTTATAAAAGAAGTTTACGAGGTTGATGCTATAATTAACAAGGATGAAAATGGTAAATTAGTGAGTATTTCTTATAATATATATAAGTAGGTAAATAAATAATATATAAATAAAGTAGTAGTTTTAATAGGATTTAAAACTACTACTTTTATATTTGTAGATATTGTTTAATTATTGTACAAAAGTCAAAATATTCGTTCTTTATAGTTTACTTATACTTTAAAAATAACTTAATAGACTTAAATTATAAAATTTATATTAAATATAAAAAATAAATATATTTTACAGGTTTCATTTTAAATAGAAGAAAAAATTGAAAAAAATAATAAAAAATAAGGTGGATATCTTGAAATAACTAGGTTTTATAAATTAATTTACATGGATATCTATAAACTTATTTTAGTATTAAATATTAGTATAAATTAACAGATAAAATAACACTGATATAAGACTTTAAATCATATAATATCGTTAATTTTTTATTAAATATTTTATCATTAGATGATTTTATACATGAATATTTTTTATAAGTTGTTAAGAGTAAATTATTATCACCTAAGAATGGTAAAAGCTAAAAAAGCAAAAGTTACAGCTTAATTTGACTATAAATTTCATATATAAATTTAATGTTTTTAATAAAATTTATATATGAATATAAAAATAAAAAATGAAGCTAATATTGTAACTATTTTTTACTAATTACTAGTAAAAATAATAGTTAGTAAGTATGATTAAAATAGCTATTTAGGCAAAAATTTATGCTTAAATAGCTATTTTTTAAAAAAAATTTTTTAAAATTTTTTAGCAAAATCTAATGTTTAAGAAACGTTGGAACTTCAATAGATTAAGACTGTTACAATTTGTAACTAATTTGTTACCCTTTTTTAATTTTTGCCTAAAATGGTGTTTACAAATCCTAAAAAGTGTATTAAGATTAATAACAAGTTAAGAAAAGTTACAAAAAAGTAACAAACAAAAGAATATGAATTAAAAAATATGAGATAGTTAATAATATATAATTTTACTTATTAGGAGGTTTTTATGAGTTTGAAAAAGAGAATGAATAAATCAACGATATTGGCATTAGGATTAGTAATAGGTGGGATGTACGCATCAGCTGGGAATATATATGCAGATAACAAAGTGGAAGTAAATTCAGATAAAAAACAAGAAATGAAAATAGAAAACAATGAAATAGTAGTTGCAGATATATTAAATATAAGAAAAGGACCATCTGAAGATGAAGACAAAATAGGTGCTTTAAAAGAAGGTTCTGTCGTAGAAGTATTAGAAACTAAAGATGGATGGGATAAGATAAAACTTTCTGATGGAAAAGAAGGTTGGGTAAGTGGTGAATTTACAGTTAAAGAAAAAGCTAAGGTAAATGTAGATGAATTAAACTTAAGAAAAGGACCATCTACAGATGAAGAAAAGTTAGAAACATTAAAGAATAATACTGTTGTTGAAGTGTTAAAAACAGCAGAGATTAAAGATGAAAATAAAGATACAAAAGAAGTATGGCACCAAGTTAAGTTAGTAGAAGATGAAGCTACAAAATCAGAAAAAGAAGCTTCAAATGATGATAAAAAAGAAGAAAAAACTGGTTGGGTTTCTGCTGAATATGTATTAACAGAATCTCAAGAAAGAAAGCAAAAAGAAGAAGAGGCTAAAAGACAACAAGAATTAGCTCAAATGCAACAATTAGAAAGAGTAGAAAAAGTAAATAATGTAGTATCAAATACTACGTCAGATAGTCCAAAGACTTCAGCAAGTAAATCTAATGTAGTTGAGAAAAAAGAGCCAGTTAAGGAAGAGAAAGCTACATCAAACACTAAAGGGCGTAAACTTACTGTAAATGCAAGTGCTTATTCAGGACATAGCATAACAGCTACAGGAGCTACTCCTAAGTGGGGAACAATAGCAGTAGATCCATCTGTTATACCTTATGGAACTAAAGTTTATATACCTATGTTTGACAAAGTATTCGTTGCAGAAGACTGTGGTGGAGCTATAAAAGGTAATAAGATAGATATATTCATGGGTAGTGAGCAACAATGTACAAACTTTGGTAGACAAAATATAGAAATACAAATATTAGGATAAATATAAATTGAAAAAGCCAAGATTAAATTAATTTAATCTTGGCTTTTGTTTAAATAAAATTTTATAAGTAATTATATATAGACGAAATATAGTAAATCTATTATAGAATGAAAAAATAAGGAGGTACTATATTGATTATCCGATGTTTTGTTATCAATGTGAACAAACATCAGGAAGTAAGGGATGTACTAAAGTTGGAGTATGTGGAAAGACTTCAGAAATAGCAGCACTTCAAGACGTCCTAATGTGCTTCAATACTTAGTAGATACATTTAATATAAGACATATAAGTACGCCAGATAATGACTTAGCAACATTTTTAGGTGTTTTGAAAAAAATAGAAATATAATATATGATTAAACTTAAACAAAAGCCTTCTTTTAAAATATTAAAAAAGAAGGCTTTTATTTTTATTTAGGAAGGTTATATTAGTTATTTGTTTTATTAATTAATGTAAAAATGTATATCCTACTAATTATATATTAGATAAAAGTAGTTTATAAATTAAAAATATAGTAATATAAAGATGACAATATTTTTTTACATATAAAGATTTTAATTTTATAAATCTCTATTGATATTTATTTTAATTTAAATATAGAAACATAGGGGGAGTAAATATGAGCTTTACGTTAGCCATTTGCGATGATGATGTATTAAATATAGGAATATTAGAAAAGCATATAGATAAAATTTTAAAAGAGGAGAGTATAGAATATAATTTGCTTAAATACTCTTGTAAAGAAGAATTATTAAATGACTATCCTAAAAATTTAGATATATTATTTTTAGACATTAAAATTAACGGAATAAGCAGCACGGATATTGCCAGAAAAATAAGGGAAATTGATAAGAATGTAGAGGTAATGTTTACTACGCCAGCAGATTATATTTTTGAAACAAGAGCTTATAGATGCTTAGCTAAGCCTTTAAAGTATGAGGAAATAAGACTTCAGCTTAGAAAGTCTATAAAAGAATATTTAGAAAAACATAGTATAATATCCATACAATCTAGGAAAAAAACTTTAGTATTGCCAGTTAGAGATATACTTTATGCTGAGGTTAGGAAAAAAGAAGTTACAATATATACAGAAGAAAAAACTTATACTATCGAAGCTAGTATGAGAAGATTAGAAGGAAAAGTTTTAGGTTATAACTTTTACAGATGTCATCATAGTTATTTAGTAAATTTAAAGAAAATCCAAGAACTAAGGGAAAAATCTATAATTATAGGAGGATTTGAAATACCTATAAGTAGATCTAAGAATAAAGAACTTAAGATAAGATTAGATAATTTATTTGGAAATTGTTCATGCTAAATAGTATTTGATGAACATGTCTATAGGTAAATTTATTATTAATATATAAATCTAAATTATACTTTAAAATTGCTATTTACATAAAATTATTGAAAATGAAAAGGAAATAAATTGATTTTGATTTTGATTAGGATTATCATATATTTGGTGGGATCTATATGTAAACAACATCGAGATGATTATAAAAAGTATAGATATATTATTTATATTATATAAATTTAGATATTTAATGAAAAATAAAAAAACTTTGAATTAAATAAATAATTATGTGTGTAGAGTTGGGGGAAAATAAATTTTTTAATAATACATATAAGGTAGATTAATAATATCAAAAAAATGCTAATAAATATTAAAGTGTGGGAGAGTATTTTATGAATCTAGCAATTTTGTTTGTAATTTATATGGGGTGTTTTATAATGTGTTTATATATGAGTAATAAATATCAATAAATAAGGGGCAGTATATTATAGTTAAATGTCATAGTAGTTAAAAGGGAATAGATAAAATTATATTATTAGAAAGTTTTAAAAAAAGCAAATAAATTAAGTTAAATACCACTTCAGAGGAATTTTTTTGAAGTGGTATTTTAATTTTAACATATAAAAGGATTAAAAAATATAGTATAATAATTAAAAATAAGAAATCTAATGTAAAAAATTACGAGGAATTAGAATGGATAGCAACAACACAAGCATGAGTGTATTTAATGTTAAATCAATGTTAAAGCGAATGAAGGGGATATTGTTAATAACATTAATAAGTATAATATTTATAACCAAAGTAGAAATGAACCTGTATGAAGAATCTAAAAGAAGTATAAGAGAGTTTAATAGGCAGGTTTCGAATAAAGTATCTATAGATATATACAATGGAATGGAGAAATTAGATTATATAAATAAATATATAAACGAAGATATGAAAAAATACAAAGATAAGTATAATGAAGACATATTTTTAAAAAATATAAATAGAATTAGTAGTGGAAGTTTATTTAAGTACATAGGCATAGTGGGTATGGATGGGTACATAAATATAGGTGATAATGATAAAAAGGTATATGTAGGGGATAGAGAGTATTTTAAAAAAGCCATATCTGGGGGTAACCATGTAAGTAAACTTATAGAAAATAGATTAGAATATGAACTAGATACAGTATATTCAAGACCATTAATTATAAATGGAAAAATCAAAGGAGCAATTGTAGGGATTGAACCTAAGGAGATATTAGATAAAAATTTAGTAAATAATACATTTTCAGATAAAGTAAAGGTATATATTGTTACTTCTAATGGGAACATAGTGTTAGGGTCTAAAGAAAATTTAGGCATGTATAGAGATATAATATTAAAATTAATCAATGAAAAAGGAAATAATGGTATAGATAGTTTTGATGAACATGGGGAAAAAAATGTAATTGCTTATAATAAGGTAAAAAACAGTAACAATTGGTATGCTATATCTATAGTTCCTATAGCAAAAGTATTTACAGGAACACATAGTACAATAAAATTATCTTTATTTACAATTATATTGTCATTATTCTTATACGTAATTATTGGTACTTATGAAGATATAAAAAATAAAAAAGAATTAGAAGAAGCTAGTTATGTAGATTCCTTAACTAATCTTAGAAATTTGTTAAAGTTTAAATTAGATGCAAAAAAGATAATATTAAATAGGGCTAAGGATTATGTTTGTGTAATAGTGGCATTTGATATAAAGAATTTCAAAGCTATAAATGAATTATTTGGCTATGATAAGGGAGATAAGGTATTGAAGATGATAGCTGATAATATAAGAAGTATAGAGTTTGAAAATATTAGTGCAAGAATAGGGGAAGATATATTCACACTATTATTCAAAATAGAGGACGATGAAGACTTTGAAAAAAAAATCGAGTATATAAATAAGCATGTTACAAAGCAACGTTATATTAATAAAAAATTAGAATTAAATACCCATATAGGTGTATTTAAGATGAAAAAGGAATGTATTGAAATTGATAAGGCTTTAGATAATGCAAATAAGTCTAGGATAGAATCAAAAAAAGTAGGAGATAAATTATACTATTTATATAATGATGAACTAGAGTATAAGATACAACAAAAGCTGATAGTAGAAAGGGATTTAAAAAGATCTTTAAAAAATGAAGAATTTGAAATATTATATCAACCTAAGGTAGATATTAATAGTGAAAAGATAGTATCTGCAGAAGCTTTAATAAGGTGGAAACATAAAGATGTAGGATATATATCACCAAATATATTTATACCAATAGCTGAGAAAAATGGAGATATAAATCTTATAGGAAGATGGGTTATAAAAGAAGTTTGCAAAGAAATAAAAAAATGCGAAGTAAATAAAGATAATATAGTTCCTATCGCTATAAATTTATCGAGGGTAGAGCTTTATCAAAATAATCTAATAGATTATATAAGAAATACTATGAAGAGATATGATATTTCACCAGAATACTTAGAATTTGAGATAACAGAAACTGCAGCCTTAAATGATATTGATTATATTAATAATAGAATAAGAGATATAAAAAGCCTAGGTATCAAGGTTTCTATGGATGATTTTGGAACAGGTTCTTCAAATCTAAGCAATTTAAAGAGACTTGATATAGATGTTTTAAAGATAGATAGGACTTTATCAATTGATATAGAAGAAGATGAAAAGACTAAGAGTTTATTAAAGGCTATTATTAATTTAGCCAAGGAGTATAACATCGATGTAGTTTGTGAAGGAATAGAAAGTAGAGAGCAAGTAGATATACTTAGGGAGTTTAGATGTGACATGGTACAAGGGTATGTTTATTATAGGCCATTAGATATATGTAAATTAAAAAAAATTTTAAAAGGAAATAAATAGCTATTTATATAAAAGAGTATTAATATATTGATACTCTTTTATTTTTTATGACAAAGATAGTAGGCTCTTTTAGTTAAACACTTAGTGTTGCCAATTTGAACCAAAAAGAATGTATAATATTATTTAGATAGCTATTAAATAATAAAGGAGGTAAGTATGAAGCACGAGTGGAGAAAAAAAGAAAAGGAATATTACATACCAAAGCAAAAACCGCAGTTAATAGAAATACCAGAGTTTAAATTTTTTACTATAAAGGGGCGAAGTAATCCAAATAGTGAGGAATTTAGTGAAGCTATAGGAGTGTTATATTAATTAGCTTATACAGTTAGAATGATGCATAAAAGTGATAATATACCAGAAGGATATTTTGAATATACAGTATATCCTCTAGAAGGATTATGGGATTTAAAAGAAAATGGAAGAGGGCTAGAATATTTAGATAAAAATGAGCTAATATATACACTAATGATTAGACAACCTAGCTTTGTAAATGATGAAGTATTTAATAGAGCCATGGAAAAAGTAAAAAGGAAAAAGCCACATAGATTATTAGATAAGGTGAAATTTGAAAGTATTAAAGATAGTTTATCTGTACAAATGTTACATATTGGATTTTATGATGATGAGCCTATAACTTTTGAAATCATGCAAAAGTTTTGTGATGAAAATAATTTAAGATTAAGGACTAAAGTTCATAGAGAAATATATTTATCAGATTTTAGAAAGACTGAACCTGAAAAGTTAAAAACAGTGCTTAGATACAAAGTAGAGAGAATATAAAATACATATTTAAAAATAAAAAATAATTTAATAATATAAAATATAGGCATTTAGTTTAAAGCTAGATGCTTTTTGATTGCAATTAAATTACAAATTTAAGTTTAAAAAATTTTAAAATAAAATGAACCGTTTGTTCTATTAAAACATCTAATTAGTGTAAAGCAAAGAAATAGCGCTATAATTTGCAAGGAAAGGTAGGAAGTATATTGAATAAAAGTACATTTATAGAGAAAGTTCTTGAAGCTGAACATACTTTATATCATGTTTCTAAGTCAATCTTGATTTATGACCAAGATTGTGAGGATGCAGTTCAAGGAGCAATTTTAAAAGCTTATGATAAATTGAATACATTAAAAGAAGAGAAGTATTTTAAAACTTGGTTAATTAGAATACTTATAAATGAATGCTATAGTTTAAAACGTAGAGCAAGTAAAGTAGTACCTTATGAAGAATGCATTGAAGTTTACAATGATGATAAAAAAGACTATAGTGAACTATATTTGGCTATTTGTAAATTACCTCCACGAATTCGTATTACAATAGTTCTTTACTATATAGAAGGGTATTGCGTGGATGAAATTAAAGAAATTTTAAAAATACCTTCAGGAACTGTAAAAAGTAGATTATCAAAAGGAAGAAAGCTATTAAAAATAAAGTTAAAAAATATGGAGGTAATTTATGAATAAAAAAAATTTAAATAATATTTTTTTAGATACACCACAAAGTTTTAAAAATATGGTAAGAGATACTTTAGATAACTTACCAGAAAAAAGGGGGAATAGTGAAATGGAAGATAGAAAAGTGTATAAGAAGGTATCGGCTAAAAAAAGGATTATAGCCGCTTTAGTGGCAACTATGGCATTAGGGACAACTGTATTTGCAGCAGGGAAAATGCTTTCTATAGTTGGACACTCTAGTAATATACCAATTTATACTGATATGCCAACAGATAAAGAAGTAAAAGAAGATTTTGGTTTTGAACCGAAGTTAGTAGATAAATTTAGTAATGGATATGTATTTGAAAATGGATACACTACAAATTATGAAGGTATCGATGAGGAAGGAAGTTCACTTGAGAAGTCAAAAACAATAGATTTTGTTTATAAAAATGGCAAGGATAAAATAAATCTTTCAATGCAAGAAGGAATATTAGGTGAAAAATCCAATAGAGAAACAGTGGTTGATACTTATAAAGGTATAGAGATATATTATAATGTATATAAAAATAAGCTTGTACCAGGTGATTATGAAATGACAGAACAAGATAAAAAAGATGAGTTATCTGGTAAATATGTGTTTAGCTATGGATCTAAAGAAATAGAGGTAAGTGAGGTTAAATATTTAAATTGGAAGCAAAATGGTATTTACTATAATTTCCTAGTTAGAGATGGCAATTTATCACAAGATGAATTAGTTAAAATGGCACATGAAGTTATAGATACTAAGTAGAGTTTAAGTTATAATTAAATATGATAATTTATACCTACAATATAATTATATTGTAGGTATAAGACGTTTAATATAAAACTAGGGGGAAATTAAATGCGCAAGAAAATAATTAATACTCTATTTATTATGGGATTTATTTTCTATTTATTGTTTATTTTGTGGAATATTTTGTTTAAATATGTATCTCCATTAGAGATATTCAGTAATGATAGGTTTTTTTCACAGACACTTAATATAATTCCATTTAATGATATATTTAAGGGTAAATTTAATAAAATGGATATATATGGGAATATAATTTTATTTATACCATTTGGGATATATATAAATATGATAATAAAGGATGTAAGGATATCTAAAAGTATATGTATAATAGTTATAATAAGTTTTATATTTGAAATTAGTCAATATATATTAGGTATAGGTGCTAGTGATATAACTGATATTATAACAAATACGATTGGTGGGATTATTGGAATAGGTATTTATACTATCATTAAAAGTATATTTAAATATGATAATAAAGTAAAAAGCTTTATAACTATCTGTAGTACTATAATTATGTTGATTGTATCTATTATATTAATAGGGATATTTATGTACAATTAGATTATAGTAAAAAATATAATAAGTAAAGCTAAGTGTTTAAATATAATATTTAAAGATATAGGTTGTATAGTCTGCTATGACTAAGATGCTTATATCTTTTTTATTTACTATATTTATTAAGCTAATAAAATCTTATTTGATTTAAGAGTAAGTTTAAAAGCTAAAGAAAATTATTGAAGTATTCTCTTAGTATTATATATAATATATATTAAGAAATATAGTTAGAATTATAATGATTAATTTGGGTATAAATTATTATAAAAAGTGAGAATATTAAATAACTTACAGATTCTTACTCAAAATAGGGATATCCATATCAAATTTTAAATAAATAGGAGAAATTAAAATGAGACCAACATATGAACAAGAAGTTAAAGCATTAGAAGAACATTTAAAAGGCTTATCTAAGGAAAAATTAGAAGAATTAGTTTATTTAGTTGACGAAAATACAGATGATAGAATGTGTATAGGTGGAGTTAATTTTTTTAAGGTTGATATTATAAGGATAGTGGAAGCACTTGAAACTAATACAGAATTGTAGGATAGTGTAAAAATGGGAGTGATTTAAAACTTCCTTTTTTATTTGTATTAAAAAATTTTAACTGGGAAAAGAGAGTATATAAGGACATTAAACTTAAAATGATATCATAAGCAATAAAATTTATTTTTATAGAAATTATGAAAAAGGACTATATCTAAGTAGTTATAGCCCTATATAAAATTTAATTAACCACTTAAATTAAATTTTAAGAATATACAATTATACTTCTAAATTCGTTTTATTGCTGATTAGTACAACCATTATTCAGCGATAATTATATTATGTTCTTGAGCTCTAAATTTTTCTACCAATTCTATATCAATGTTAGAATCAGTAATGATACAATCTATACTTTCAAGAGGGCAGACTGTTATAAGTGACACTTCATTAAATTTAGTACTATCAGATAAAACCACAACTTCTTTTGAACAATCTTTCATTTTATTATGTATAACAACTTCATCCATTCTTTGGTCTGTTATACCATTTTCTAAGGAAACGCCACATGTTGTTAAAAACATCATATCCAGATTTATTTTATCCAGTATAAGGGTAGCGAAATCAGAAACAAATGAATTTTCATCAGGGGTAAGTACTCCCCCTGTCGCAATTACAGTGAATCCTTTTTTATCAACTAGCTCATAAGCATTTATTAAAGAATTAGTAACTATTGTAAGGTTATTAAATTTTTTCTTTAGAACCTTAGCAAGCTCATAAGAGGTAGTCCCAGAATCTAGTCCAATTGATTGACCTTCTTTGACTAATTCAGCAGCTTTAAGGGCTATAGATTGTTTCATATCAGAATTTTGTGATTGACGAACTTTAAATGATATATATACATCATCATCATTATCATCAGGTTTTACATCAGATTTAGGAATAGCTCCTCCATGAACTCTATCTAAGTATCCTGCCTCATCAAGATATTTAAGATCTTTTCTTATAGTTTCAGAAGAGGCATTTAATTCTTTTTTTAAATCAGATGTTTTTACTATACCATCAAATTTTAGCTTATCTAAAATTATGGCATATCTTTCTTCAGCTATTATAAATACCACCTCCAGAATAAATTTAAAAATATTGACATCAAAAAATGTTGATTTAATTGGATAAAAATAATTTTAGATTGTATATTTTTGGTATTAATTATAAATTATATATCAAAAATTTATAAAAATCCACTTATTATAGAAAAAAGTAATGGAAAAAGGATAAAAAGCTATAAAAAACAATATAAAAAGCTATAAAAAACAATTTAAAACAAAAAAAAACAATAAAAAACTTGTATTTACAAAAAAAACCAATTATAATTATAACCGTAACAAGAAAAGGGTAAATATATTTAACCTTGAAAACGATTTTATAAAATTAATCATGGAGGTTTAAGATGAACGAAAAAGAATTACAAATAAAAACAAAGTATGCTTGTAATAGGTGGTTTACATTTGCAATTCTTGTACTAGGTGCAGGAACTATATTTAAGCTTAGTTCACTTAAAGATGCATTTTACATACCTATGCAACAATATATGGGATTAAATCATACTCAAATAGGTATGGCCTTATCTACATATGGGATGGTACAAACGGTTGGATTAATATTCTCAATTTATTTAGCAGATAGGTTTTCTAAGAAATATATGATATCTTTCTCATTGATAGGAGTAGGACTTGTAGGTATTTATTTATCAACATTTCCTCCGTATGCAGGATTTTTAGCAGCATTTGCCGTACTTGCTATATTCGGAGAGGTTATTTATTGGCCAGTACTTTTAAAAGCAGTTAGACTTATAGCTACTGAAAAAGAGCAAGGTAGAATATTTGGTTTTTTAGAAGCTGGACGTGGTATAGTTGATACAATAGTAGCATTTTCAGCTTTAGCTATATTCTCAGCAATGGGTGAAAGTGCACAAGGTCTTAAAGCTGGTATACTGTTTTTTTCAGCTGTTGTTATAGTAGTTGGGATAATATCGTTTTTTACAGTTCCACATGATGAAATAAAGGAAGTAAATGAATCAGGCGAAAAAATTGGTAAAAATGCAGCTGCATTCCAAGGCATGATTAATGCTATAAAGATGAAAGAAATATGGGTTGTTGCATTTACAATATTCTCTGTATATTGTGTATATTGTGGCCTTACATACTTTATACCATTTTTAAGTGATGTATATGCTATGCCAGCAACATTAGTAGGGGCATATGGTATAATAAACCAATATGGACTAAAGATGGTAGGAGGGCCAGTGGGAGGATTCCTAGCAGATAAAGTTACTAAATCTACAGCTAAATATATAAGAGCAGCATTTGTTGTAGCAGCAATAGCTATGACAATAATAATATTTTTACCTCATGAATCAATGAGTATATATACTGGGATGAGCTTAACACTAGGATTTGGAGCTATAATATTCACAATGAGAGCAGTATTTTTTGCTCCAATGGATGAAATAAAAGTACCAAAAGAAATAAGTGGTGCAGCGATGTCTATAGGATCTCTTGTAGGGTACTTCCCATCAACATTTGCATACACTCTTTATGGAAGTATGTTAGATAAAAGTCCAGGATTATCAGGATATAAAATGGTATTTATGACAATGGTAGGATTCTCAATTTTAGGATTTTTTATAAGTTCTTACTTAGTTAGAGTTATAAAACGTAAGCAAGCAGAAGATGCAAGATAAGTATAAGAGATATGTTAAATAAAAAATTAAAAAATTTTCTATAACCTGTGGATATATCCATAGGTTATAGAAGTAATTATATATAAAATCATAGAGCATGTATTATTTAAAATAGGAGAAAAATAATATGAAAAATATAAATATAAATGGTTTTAAGAGAAATGGAGAATGGTTTAAAGGAAATTTACATAGTCATACTACAGTTTCAGATGGAAAATTAACTCCACAGGAATCAGTGAATCTGTATAAAGGAAATGGATATGATTTTATGTGCTTAAGTGAGCATGATATATACACAGATTTTAGAGGAGAATTAAATAGTGAAGGATTTATAATATTACCTGGGATAGAATGCTCAAGTGTATTATATGATGAGGATAATCAAAGAAAAAAAATACATCATTTGCATGGATTATTGGGAACTACAGAAATGCAAGAAAAGGCTAAGGATAAGCTTTTCAAACATATGGAAATTTTAGAACCTCTAGTATGGGAAGGTGCTAAAACCGCTCAAGACATAGCTAATCTTATGGAAGCTAAGGGGTGTATATCAACTTATAATCACCCTTTATGGTCAAGAGTAGACCAAGAAGATTTTATAGATACAAAAGGAATCTTTGCTTTAGAAATATATAATCATGGTACAGTATTAGAAAGTAATACAGGATATGATACAACTCATTGGGATACTATGTTGAGAAAAGGAAATAAAGTATTTGCATTTGCATCAGATGATAATCATAATGAAGATTTCTTACCGGATTCATTTGGAGGATGGGTAATGGTTAAAGCTGAATCTCTAGAACATGATAATATAATAAATGCATTAATAAATGGAGATTACTATTCTTCATCAGGTCCTCAAATATATGATTTTGGTATAAAAGATGGAGTTGCATATGTAGAATGTTCTCCTGTAAATCATGTCAACTTTATGTCTGGAAATGCTATAAATGGTGGTTTTTCATATTGGGGAGAGCCTAAAGAAGATAGTATTACAAGAGCAGAGTTTGAGCTAAGAGGAAATGAAACATATATAAGAATAGAATGTGTTGATAAATATGGTAAAATAGCATGGAGCAATCCTATATTTATAGATGATATAAAGTCAAAATAAATGTATTGACATTGAGAGGGAGAAGTATGGAAAATTTGGAACTTTTTTTGAGACAGCTTGCAAGTATCTTATGGGGAAATTGGTTATTATTTACCCTTTTAGCAGTAGGTTTATTATATTCCTTTGCAACAGGATTTGTTCAATTTAAAAAATTTCCGTATATAATAAACCAGACAATAATAAATCCTATGAAGCAAAATTTTAAAGGAGATAAATCAAGTTCTGAGGGGTCTATAACGTCATTTCAAGCAATGTGCACAGCTTTAGCAAGTTGCGTAGGTAGTGGAAATATTATAGGTGTTTCTACTGCACTTGCATCTGGGGGAATAGGTGCAATTTTTTGGATGTGGGTAGCTGCATTTTTAGGAATGGCAACTAAGTTTGGGGAAATTATTTTAGGTATTTTATATAGAGAAAAAAATAATAAAGGTGAATATATAGGCGGACCTATGTATTATATTTCTAAAGGGTTAAATCTACCTATATTAGGAAGTATAACTGCTATACTTATGACTGTTCAAATAATAGGTGGTAATCTTATACAATCTAATACTATATCTAGTGTGATGAAGAATACATTTAGCGTATCTCCATTGATAACTGGTATATTATTAGTTACTATAGTTTTTACCATAGTTTATGGTGGACTTAAAAGATTAGCAACTGTTACTCAAAAAATTGTTCCTATAATGGCTATATTCTACATATTGTTTGGCTCATTTTTAATATTAGTTAATATAGATAAAGTTCCAGGTGTATTAGAGGATATAATTAAAAGTGCATTTACATTTGAAGCTGGTGTAGGTGGTATGGCAGGTCATACTATCAAAGAAGCTATGAGATTTGGTGTAGCCAGAGGATTATACTCAAACGAAGCAGGGGAGGGTTCTGCTCCAGTAATTCATTCGGCAGCAAATGTAAAACATCCTGTAGAACAAGCTATATTTGGTGTTACTGAAGTATTTATAGATACAATTGTAATATGTACCATAACAGGATTGATTTTAGGATGTACAGGTGTATTAAATAGTGGTGAACATCCATCTATTTTAGTAATAAATGCGTTTAAAACAATACATCCATTAATGGGGTATATTGTATCTTTAAGTTTAATTTTATTCTCATTAACTTCTCTTATGAGTCAGTGGTATTTTGGATATGTAGGGCTAAATTATGTACTGGGAGAAACTGTAGCAGTTAATTTCAAATATGTCTTTCCTATATTTAGTATTATTGGAGCATTAGTTAGTATGGATATAGTATGGCTGATACAAGATTGTGCTCTTGGGCTTCTTATAATACCAAATCTTTTAGCATTGATTGTATTAGTTCCAAAAGTAAAAAAAGCCACTAATGAATATTTTGCATAGTATTAACTTAGTAAATTAAATAATATAAGTAAACTTTAATTTTGTGGTAAAAAATAAAATAGTTAAAAATTTAAGCGATTTCAGTATAAATTTAAAGAATGCTATACTAAATTAATAAGTAATAAAAAAGGATAGACTTATTTTGTCTATCCTTTTTTATCAATTTTGATTCTTTAATAAATCCTTAATATCTCTAAGTAGCAAAACTTCCTCAGATATTTGAGGAGCATTTTCCTCTTTAGTTGCAGCCTCTTCTTTTTTTCTAGTAAACTTTAACTTGTTTATAGCTTTAACAAATATAAAAATACAAAATGCTACTATTAAAAAATCAACTGAAGTCTGTAAAAAATTACCTACATTCAAAGTAACGGCAGGAATAGATCCTATAGATTCTTTTAATACTATCTTATACTCTGAAAAGTTTATTCCACCAGTAGCCATTCCTACTATTGGCATTATAATATCATTGACTAAAGAAGTGACTATTTTAGAAAACGCACCTCCGATAACAACACCTACTGCTAAATCTATTATATTTCCTTTAACAGCAAATTCTTTAAACTCATTTAAAAATTTATTCATAATATGACTCCTTATCGAATTATTGATTATACATATTACTATATAATAATAAAACTTACAAGGGGTGAAAAATTAAAATGAAAATCTAAATATAATTATTATAAAATTATAACTATATTTAAGTATACTTTGGCTATGAATTATCCAAAATTAGGATTCTTAGAAAAATAGTGAGGATTACAACTTATTGTAGAAAACTTTTATACTAATTAATAATTAAAAATCATATACTCAATTAGGACATATATATAATAGAGGTGGTATTATATGAAAAATATATTAGTTAGTAAAATTAAAATAACATTAAATCTATTAATTTTAATAATTTCTTTATTATTAGTGGGGTGTTCTAAGGCTGAAGAAAAACCTAGAGAAAAAACAAGTACTAAGTCAAATGTATCGGTAGAAGTCATGGAGGCAGCTAAAAAAGAAGATAAAGAATCAGCTAGAAAAACAGGTAAAGATTTGAAAATAACTAAAGACAGTAATGAATTAAAAGAAAAGACATTATTTATAGAAAAATCTTATGATACTTCTAAAGAAGGTATAGATGAGTTAAAATCAAAATCTAAAAGCAGTAAAATATACACAAATACGCAAATAGAAGGAAATGTATTATTATTACTTGAAACTGACGGAGCCATAAAAAATATACGAGTACATGAGTTAGGTGAAGAATTTATGGATGTAGGAGTTGATATAGATGCATACTTAGAAAAATATAGTGAACTTAATTATATAGAACTTGAGGATGTAATATTAGATAAAAATAATTCAATAATAATAAGACTACATGAACCAGAAACTATACCAAACTATTGCATAACTTGGACTGATGAATTAGGTAATAAAGGGTACTATGTAGTAGCTTATGGATTTAATAAAGATGGAACAGAGATAGAAAGAGAAACAGTAAAAATAAATGTAGATAATAGTAAAAATGAAGATTTAAAACCTACTGAAAATATGACAAATAAACTATCAGAAGAAGAGGCTATTTATCTAGTTAAAGATAAATTAATAGGAGAAGGGTTGAATGCAAAAATTAAAGTAGATCATATAGAAGGTAATAATTATGTTATACAAGTTTATGAACTTGTTGAAATAGAGGGAGAGGGTTCACATATAGCTACTCTAGGATGGTATAATGTAGATATGTATACTGGGGAAATTACAAATTTATTTTAATATATCATTTATAAATTTACTTGTAAATATAAGTAAATATCTTATGGAAAATTTGAGAGTATATTTATATAGTAGATGAATATAAAAATGTTCAAATTACCTTTAAAAATATGACTATTGAGGAGATAAGTCTAGAAATACAGAGGGAGGTGGACATGAACTTGCTATTTGCAAGAGCTCTGTATAACTTCAAGGGGGGAAGTTTAATCTATTTTGACATGTAATATCTGTATTATTTTTTAGTGAAATTATGTAACTAAATATGGGATATATTATCTTATAATGAATATTTGGTCCATGGAACAATTAAGCAAATATTAAAAATATATTAAAAAAGGAGCGAATCTCGATTTGAGATACCTCCTTTTTTAATTATATTTTAATGAAGATTTTTTATTATCCAAATTTAATCTATTTCTAAAATAAGGTAATTGGGATAAATGGCTCAAGAGATAATTTGCAGAAAGTCCTATAAATATACCTGTAATAATACCTATTGTAGACAATACTGGAAGATATAGAAATACTCCAAAATTATTTAAAATAAGAGATGCTGCAAGTAATTGGCCTACATTATGAAATACAGCAGCACAAGAACTAACACCTATTACAGAAACATGTTTACCACCTAATTTTTTAGTAATTATAGTGGCAATAAAACTAAATATACCACCAGTAGCACTGTACAACAGTGTAGACATATTACCACCAAAGATTGCAGCTAAAAATACTCTTAATATAAGTATAATAAAAGAATCTTTATAATTATCTAATGTATAGATTGATATTATTATAATCAAGTTTGCAAGTCCAAGTTTAGCACCAGGAGTTACAAATGGAATTGGCATCATTCGTTCAATCAAGGATAGTATTAACGCCATTGACACGAGCAATGACATATAAATCATTTTAGAAGTTTTGTTTAATTTCATAATTAGTGTGATAGTATCATATCATCAGATGAACTATCTTTTTCAGCTCCTTTAA
The DNA here is from genome assembly GCF_039031195.1 of Romboutsia sp. MSSM.1001216sp_RTP31141st1_G3_RTP31141_220114. NCBI lineage: Bacteria > Bacillati > Bacillota > Clostridia > Peptostreptococcales > Peptostreptococcaceae > Romboutsia > Romboutsia sp. MSSM.1001216sp_RTP31141st1_G3_RTP31141_220114. Next base: position 122,849 of record NZ_JBCIUO010000001.1, read on the forward strand.
TTTCAATTATTAATTCATTTGGTAGGCAAATAATATTTTCACCTACATTAGATATTTCACCTTGCTTTATGCAAAGCTCATCTTTGCAATTTGCTTTTATAATTTTTATTTTATTATCTTTTACTAATACATCATTAGTACCATGTTTAGATTTTATAGTAAAGGTTTTCTCATCTTTAAAAGAAGATAAAGGTATATTATCATAAAATTTACCATTAACTTTTATACTAACATAAGTTGAATTAAAATTTTTAGAAAGGGATTTTGAGAAAATTATACTCGGTACAAAAGATAAAATAAGTAATGATACAATAATAATAATATCAAGCTTTTTTAAACTTTTCATAAATGATTTCTCCTTTAGGTTATTCAAAAATATTAAATCTTCATATAATTGAATTTTAAAGGATATAAAATATAAATGGCAATCTAAAAAATATATTTTATAAAAAAATATTAATATGTTTACTAAATTAGAGTGTATAATCCCATTATAAATGGAATGTTCTTCAACTGAAGAAAAAATTTAAAACTCAAAGAGCAAAAAAACTACAAATTAAGTAAAAAGAAAAACTATTAATATATATAATTATTTTTATAACTAAATAATTGTTTAAATATTGACTTTACAATCAAATAATGATAAATCTATATATAAAAGAATGTACTTATGTATCATAAAAATAAAAAAGGGTAAGTATTTTAATTATTGTGTATACAGAATATAGTTATAATTAGAGATTATAGGGATAGCAAATATTATTATATAAGGGGAAATTAAATATGGGCAGAAAAATGATTGTTAGTATAATAATAATAATTTTAACTATCATTTTAGTGGGATGTCAAAAAGAAGAACAAGGTGAACAAATAGGAAGAACGGAAATATTTATGGGGACACCAATAACAATTACCTTGCATAGCGGGGGTAGCAAAGAAATATTAGATAAAGCATTTGGTAAAGTTTCAGAAATAGAAAACCTAGTGAGTATAAACAAAGAAGGTACAGAATTATATAAACTTAATAAAAATGCAGGTAAATCTTCAGTAAAACTAAGTGATACTAGTTATAAAATTATAAAAAAAGCAATAGAATATTCAAAGCTATCTGATGGTGGATATGATATTTCTATAGGTCCATTAGTTAAACTTTGGAGTATAGGCCTTGAAGGTGCAAAGGTCCCGACAAAAGAAGAAATTGATGAAGTTATAAAACTTATTGATTATTCAAAAGTAAAGATAAACGATAAAACCAAAGAAGTATTTCTAAGTGATGAAGGTATGATGCTAGATTTAGGAAGTATAGCAAAAGGATATACTGCAGATGAACTTGCAAATTTGTTAAGAGAAGAGGGTGTTAAAGAAGCTATAATAGATCTAGGTGGAAATATATATGCTCTAGGAAGTAAAGAAGGGAATAAAGAATGGAAAATAGGTATCCAAAATCCATTTGACGATAGAGGAAGTGTAGTAGGATCTATAGAAGTAGCTAATAAATCTATAGTAACAACAGGTGTTTATGAAAGATTTATAGAAGAAAATGATATAAAGTATCATCACATACTAAACCCCAAAACTGGATATCCTTATAAAACTGAAATAGCAGGTGTATCAATAATAGCTGATTATTCAGTAGATGCAGATGCTTTATCTACATTAGTTTTTACAAAAGGACTAGAAGAAGGATTTGATTTTGTAGAAAGTCTAGAAAATATAGATGCAATATTTATAACTAATGATAAAGAAGTATATATAACAGAGGGAATTAAAGAAACATTTAATATAATGGATAATGATTTTAAACTTTGTAATTAGATATTGGTGGTAGCGTAATATACATATAAGTAGTTTAAATTATTTTTATTAAATTGTGTATTTAAAGAGTATGTCAAAAGTTTTAAATAATTTATACATATCTAAACTAACTTTAAACCATCATCTTTTGAAGCTTGAAAAGTATTTATTATAAAATTTTGTGAAAATTTTTAATACTGCCTATTTTTTTTAGTTTGTTTACAATAAATTGCATAGGGTATAAAAAATTATACAAATCAACTTTAGGGGAGGTCTTTTTATGAATTACCAACTACAGCAAGTTCAAGTAATAAAAGCACTTGAGGAAAGAGGATTAGACAATATATTTACTATTTCAAGGGAAACTTCTAAAAGTGTACTTTTCCAAGCTAAGCAAACTTTAAAGAATGGTGATTGTATTATATCTTTAAGTTTAAATGGTGGTAACTTAGCTCCTATATATTATTGTATAGGTAGATTAGATAATCTACATAAGAAGAATGACTTATTAAATCTTATTAATGCTTTTAATGAAGAAAATTTAGTACTTAATTTCTTTTTACATGAGGATAATACAATAATGGCTAGAATCACTTACATATCAAATGAAAAAAACTTTAATGCCTATGATTATGTATCTTTAATTGAAGTAGGATTTAAGTCTATAGAGGATAATTATTATGATAAAATAATGGATGCTTCAAAATAATAATATTATTAAAAGACTAATATAAAGCTTAAAATTACATATTTTAATAATTTAATAGTTTTTATAAATTATGTAGCTATAAAAATAGTAAAATATAACTCATATATTATATTGTTATTAGCAATGTAGTATATGAGTTATATTTTTGAAATTTATACCAAAAAAGTATAATATTTTGAAGTTAATATAATGAATTTTATAAGTATAAAATCAATCGCTAGAAATCATAGAGATAGAATTATAAAAAATAATTTTGAGTTAGGAAAATTGTAACTTTGAAAAATAGGCTTTATTTATACAATAAAGTGCTATAATTATTTTGCGTACTTATCTATAAATTTAAAAATTCTAAAAAAATACTCATTACCAGTATCATCATATCCACCAATATGATTATTACCATCTATAATCCAAAGCTCTTTTTTGTTATGAGGAATAGATTTATATATTTCTTCACTATTATCAGAAGCACACACCTTATCACCTTTCTCATGAATAAGCATTATAGGAACAGTTGAATTTTCAACAGCTTTATAAGGCATAACATCATCAAAATTAAATCCAGAATGAAGCTTAGTATAAATATCACCCCAAAAACTAATATAGCTAGTAGGAATAAGAGGAATATTTTCTGCCTCGATACCTAATCTAACAGCATCTTCCATTTTAGAATATGGGGAATCTAATATATAAAAATCAACATTTTTATTCTTTTCATTTAAAGCAACGTGCATAGTGGAAGTAGCAGCTCCCATAGAAAATCCATGAACACCTATTTTTCCATCAGGGTATATTTTCTTAATATATTTAACAGCACTATCTAAATCATATCTTTCATAAAGTCCAAAACTATAATCATCACCACCACTTTTTCCTGTGTGTCTTTGATTGTATACTAATACGTTATATCCATTATCTAAATAGTTAAAAGAGTATCTTAGCATATCATAATAAGAACGACCAATACCATGAACCATTACTATAGTGTTATTAGTTTTCTTATTAGACTTTATAAGTAAAGATTCTATTTTATAATTGTTTTTAGTTTTAATCATTAAATTTTCATGTTTGTAGTTTTTTAACTTATCTAAAGGTTTATCAGGTTTTTGAGAGAATACTTCAACTATATTTTCACTTTTATTAACTTCAGATGAACCAACAGATCCGTAATACACTAGTTTTCCTAAGTAGTAGGAACCACCTAGTAGAGATAACACCATTATAATGGCTATAAATAACACTTTCTTCTTAGATGTCTTTTTCATTATGTCTCCTTTTTAATCTAGTTTTAGCACTAGATACTAATATCTATTATAACTTAAATTATTATATAGTAATATCTATATATTTTCAATATGATAAATATTAAATTTAATTTATTTAAAGATATATATTTGTATAATCTGTAGTATTAAGTTCATAATACCAATAAAAAGAAAAAAGGAGATTTAAAATTGATAGATATAAATACACTTTATCTAGAATCAAAAAAATCTATAAAGTCATACAGAGAATATAGAGAAATAAGTAAGATACTAAATGATAAAATATTTGATTATCTAGAAACTACCCAAAAAGGGTTAAATGATATTAATATAATGGGATTACTTAAAAATAATAGAGTATATTTAGATAAGAATATAGAATTTGACTACTGTCATGACTTTATATTATATGAAAAAACTCTAAATAATAAAAGCGGAGTGGACTTATTTCTAGAAAGTCATAAATTAGAAGACAAATCAGAAATAGAGCTTATAGAATCAATGAAAAACTCAAAAACTTCTCTTTACAAAGTAATAGATATAGATAAAAAAGACTTTAAAATTAAAATAGAAGATATAAATACAAAAGAAATAATAAATATAATAGATATATCTCTTTCAAGAACTTTAGATAAAGACCATTTGGTATTTACAAGAATAATAAGCATAGGTGATGTAAATTTTACATCAGGAATGGTTATGTTATTTAATCTTAATCATATAGATTTTTTAGAAAGAGTAGCAAAAAAGGAAATGAAAAAACTAAATATAGAAAATGAAAATGTTAAAAGATTTATAACATTTTTTTATTTATCTAGACAACATGGCTACAATATGACACTAACACCTACAACGTAATATTATAAAATTGATATATAAAAAGGGCATGGATACTCTGCTATTATATCTTAAAAAAATTAATACTATATTAAAACATATTCTAAAAATTAAAGCATTTGTCAATTTATGTTAAAAGAATAATTTATATGTTATAATTTAGGTAAAGATATTTATAAAAGGGGGCTTTTAGTGAGGGTGAGAAATGTCTTTAATAATTCCATAGAACAAAAAAGAATAAGTATGGTAATAATACTTTTAATATCAATGATAATATTTAGCTTATACATAATGAGGTTAAATTTGCTTGTAAACGAGGGAGTATCATTTGAGCTTACCAGGTCTTATTTTATAAGATTTTTCAATGCCGTTTTGTCAATACTAGGTATTTTAAGTTGTATTATATCTTATAATAGTAACAAAAAAAAGGAATTGTTTATAGTTGCATTAATGTACACTATATTTTTTATAGATATATTTGTATCAAACCAAATATATATTAAAAGTGATAAAACATATACATATTTTGCAATAGGAACATCTTTTATAAGGCTTATAGTTATGAGCATAGCAGCTAGTAACCTAGAAAAATTAAAAAATATAATTGATGAAAATAAAATAAAGGCTACATCAATAATTGTATTGATAACGTTTTTATTTATATACTTAGAGTATAAATATAATTTATATAATAATTTTCTAGATATTAATTTTATAAAAAATTATAACATATCATTATTTATAATATATTTAATTATATCAGGGATATTTTTCATAAAAAGTATAGTTAAAAAAGATTATATATATGGGGTAATAGGTTTTAGTGCCATAATGTTTTCTATAAAATCTATATATGATTATAGTAGTTTGATAAAACATAATGAAGAAATTAGCTTAACTGCAACATCGGTAATATATATGGGTTTTATTATATTTATAATAGGTCTATTTATAGAACTTAGTCAAAATATAAAGATGAATAGAAAATTAGATGAACAAAGGGACTTATTTTTTAAAATAGTAGAAGAAAATGAGTACAGTAGTATTGTTATATGTGATGAAGAATACAATATAAAATATGCTAATAAAAGAGCTAGAAATAATAACCTAAAAGCATTTAATATTAAAGAATCAAAAGGAGATAATGATAAACATAACTTAAAGTTTATACATTCAAGCAAATCAGTCCTTGATAAAGTTGAAAAAAAACTTAGAAAAGATGAAAATTATAGTGAAAGTATATACATACAAGAAAATGATATGATAGTAGATGTTTCTATACAGGAATTTGAAAAAAATAACACCATATACAAGTTGGTAAGATTAAAGGATGTATCTGAAAAGTACAAAATGGAAAAAGCATTACTAGAGTATGAAAATATAAGACAACAAGAACAAATTAAAACAGAATTTTTTGCTAATATAAGTCACGAACTAAAGACACCATTAAATATAATATACTCGACTATGCAATTATTAACGGCTAGTACACAAAAAAGTGATTTTAAAAATATATACTTAAGGTATAAAGGTTGCTTAGATATAAATTGTAAAAGAATGCTTAGGCTAATAGATAATATAGTAGATGTTACTAAGTTTGAAGTAGGATATAAGGTTCCTCAGTATGGAAACTATGATATAGTGGGAATTGTTGAGGGGATAACTACATCTGTTATAAACTATGCTAGTATTAAAAATATAGAAGTTATATTTGATACAGATGTAGAGGAACTTGATATAAAATTAGACCCAGACATGATGGAAAGAGTTATGTTAAATCTGCTATCAAATGCTATAAAATTTAGTAATAAAGGTGGTACTATCCTAGTAGATATATCAACTAATAAAAAATGGGTTAAAATAAAAGTAAAGGACGAAGGTATCGGTATACCTTCTCATATTAAATCAAGGGTATTTGATAGATTTGTTCAATGTGATAAATCTTTGAGAAGAGAAAATGAAGGTAGTGGCATAGGATTGAGTATAGTAAAATCTATAATTGAGCTGATGGATGGCAAAATTTACTTAAAAAGCGAGGAAAATATAGGTTCAGAATTTACTATTTTGCTACCTAATAAAGTATTAAAAGAATACAATAAAAATAAAGTTATACATAAAGATTATGATATAGATATACAAAGAATACAATTAGAATTTTCAGATATATATGAGTTATATAATGAAAGTTCTTATATACTATAAAGCTTTTTAATTATAATAATATATTTACAATTTAGCATAAATATTATTAATAATATTTAAAACAAAGGAACTAGATAGATGAAAAAGATAGTATTTAGATGGATAGTATTTTTAACAGTACCATCAATAGTTCTAGTAACTTATGTACTATCAACTAGGGTTGGAGTAAAATCTTATGAAATCGAATTTTTAATAATGCTAGGGCTTTTTTTAGGTATAATTATAGGTGGAGTTTATGAAGGGATTAGAATAATAAAATTAAAAAAATAAACTAAGAAGCTATATATAAAATCTAATGTTTATATATAGTTTTTTAGTATGGTAAATAATAAGATATATTATTAAATATAATCTAAAAAACAAAAATTTACAATTTATATGATATAATCACATATCATAGTATTGAAGGGGGATTTTAATGAAAAATTTTAATGTTTTTGAGGATATAAGAGAAGAAAATAAAAATAATATGATAATTATATTTCTAATATCTATTATAGTATTTGGGGTTTATATAATAAGATTAGGATCACTTATAGATGGACAATCAAATTTTGAATTCACAAGATCAGAGTTTATAAGGTTTTTCAATGCGATTTTAGCTGCATTAGGAGTTTTAAGTTGTTTACTATCATATAGTAGCAATAAGAAAAAAGAGTTATTTTTAATATCACTAATGTATATAGTTTTTTTATTAGATATATGTATTTCTAATCAATTAAACTATGAAAGTAATAATGTTGAGGTATATCTTGCAATAGGGACAACGTTTATAAGAGTTGTAATCGCACTTATATCTATTAGTAACATGGAAAATCTTAAAGGCTTTATTATAGAAAATAAAGTTAAAGCATTTATAATAGTGGTAATTAGCACTTTTATGGTTACGTATATAGAGTATAACTACAAAATTTCAGAAAGTATAATGAATATGGAATTTTTCATAGCATATAATATACTACTATTTTTTATATATTTATTTATAGCTGTTATTTTTTATATAAAAAGTATATCAGAAAAAGAATATATATATGGAGTAATAGCATCTAGTATACTCATGTTTGCAACAAAGTCTATATATTCTATAGCAAGTTATATATATACGAATGATGAAATTAGATTAACATCAGTTTCAATAACTTATATAGGTTTTATAATGTTTATATTAGGATTATTTATAGAACTTAGCGAAAATGTAAAGAAAAACAAAAAACTAGAAGAGCAAAAAGGTCTATTTTTTAGTATAGTAGAAGAAAGTAAACATAATAATATAATAATCTGTGATGAAAAATATAACATTAAATATTTAAATAAAAAGGCTATATCAAGTAGGAAGGAAGAGTATTCAGATTATTTATGCCGTGATAGAGAATATAAACTTAATATTGACAAGATATTTAAGGGAAAAATACTTTTTGATGAAATAGAAGAATGTTTACAAAAATATGATCATTATAACAAAGAAATATACATAGAAGGTGAAGATATATTCATAGATATATCTATACAATTATTTAAAAAAAATGATAAGAGATATAAAGTTGTAATTATTAAGGATGTATCTGAAAAGTATAAAATGCAAACAGCTTTATTAGAATATAAAAATATGAAAAAAGAAGAAAGAATGAAAAATGAATTTTTTGCTAATATAAGTCATGAACTTAAAACTCCTTTAAATATAATATATTCAACTATGCAACTATTAAATTATAGCTTAGATAAAAATAACTTTAAGGAAATATACTTAAAATATAAAAATAGCTTAGATATAAATTGCAAAAGAATGCTTAGATTAATAGATAATATAGTGGATATAACTAAATTAGAAGTAGGGTTTAAAGTTCCAGACTTTAGTAACTATGATATAGTAAGACTTGTCGAGGGGATAAGTACATCTGTTGTAAATTATGCTAAGGTAAAAGAAATTGATGTAATATTTGATACAGATGTAGAAGAGCTTAACATAAAATGTGATCCAGATATGATAGAAAGAGTCATGTTAAATTTATTATCAAATGCTATAAAATTTAGTGATAATGGTGGAACTATTTTAGTAGATATGTCAACTACAAACAAGTGGGTAAGTATCAAGGTAAAGGATGAGGGAATCGGTATACCTATTGAGATTCAAGATAAGATATTTGATAGATTTGTCCAGGGTGATAAGTCATTAAGAAGAGAAAATGAAGGTAGTGGAATAGGGTTAAGTATAACAAAATCTATTGTTGAGTTAATGGGTGGTAATATAAACTTAAAAAGTGATGGGGTAAGAGGAACAGAGTTTACTATTTTATTACCTAATGAAGTTTTAGAAGAGGAAAATAGCAAAAAAATAGTAAGTAATGTTTACAAAGTAGATATACAAAAGATACAGCTAGAGTTTTCAGATATATATGAACTTTATGATGTAGTATAAATATATTTAGTGAACTAATATCAAATTAAAATTAATATAATAAAGAGTATAATTAAGTATCTAAAAGCTGACTACTAAACTTAATAGGAGTCAGCTTTTTAATTAGCAAAATACCCTAGTTTAATATTATACAGAAAAGACCTCATATAAATACCTTTTACGTGTTTTCGATATAGGGTCTTTTTTGTACTTATTTTAATTATTTAACTAAGATTATAAGATTTAATTTTATGAAAAACTTTTAATGATTGTACAAATATGAAAAAACCAATAACTATTCCAAGAGATATTCCTAAAATTATCATAAAAGTTTCCATTCCCTTTTGTCTAAATACATTCATATTCATACTTATTGCTGCTAACATTGTATAATAAAAGCTACTACCTGGAAGTAATGGAACAACTGAAGGAATTAAACAAATATTAGCTGGTGTTTTTAACACACGTGCCATAATCTCAGAATATATACATACCAATATAGCAGATAAAAAATTTGCTAGAAATAAACTATTGCTCATATTCAAAACGAATAAATACATTATCCATGAAATAAATGCACCAAATGAGATTGGTATTAACTTTGACTTATCTACATTAAAGTAAATAGCAAAGCCAACTGTACCAGAGACAGCCGTTATAATTTGTATTAAATTACTATCCATAATTAAAATCCTCCAAGACTATATATGAAAAATACCAAATACTACAAGAGATAAGCCAAATCCTAATGCAACGGATAACGCAATTAAGACAGACTCAATTATTCTATAAAGACCGGATATAATATCTCTATAAAATATATCTTTAACACCATTTACTAGCGCTAATGTAGGAATAAATAACATTATATTTCCTATCATAATTTTATCTACATTTTGTCCTAGTCCAAATTTAACTAAAATTATTCCGAAACATCCTGTTATAAAACTTAAAATCATTGTATATATCAAATTATTAGAACCATTCAAATTACAATATTTTTCCATAAAGAAAACAATCCCACCTATTACTCCTGCTAATATACCATCTAAAAAGCTTCCTCCAAAAAATATAGCAAAGGATAGAGAAGATAAAATATATCCAACACAGCTATAATAGCCGGAATTGACTGAGGAAACAGCCTTTTTAGTCATATACTCAATATCTTTTATATTTGGGGCATTTTTACAAATATATCTTGATAATTCATTTAAAGACTCTAATTTTCCTAAGTTATTTGATACTTTTTCTATTCTTACTGATTGAGTAGAATGATAGCCTTCTTTAGTCTTTATAGTTGCAATTATTAAGGTTGTTAAAGCATGAATTTCTACATTATCTATACTATAAGTCTTACAAATACGTCTAATGCTATCTTCAACTCTCCATATTTCAGCACCAGCACTTAACATTGATTTTCCAATTTCAAGGGCAACACTTAATAAATATTCACTTTCTCTCTGATTCATAATATATATCTCCATCAAATATATGTCTTAATTTTAGTACTTTAGTTTAATAATATCTAAATACATACTTATACTACTCAAATGGTTGATTTATGTAACTTCATCAAAAAATTTATAAAATACAATTCATCATTAAAAAACTCATGATGAAGCCATATGTATATGAAAATATATAAATTCATAAAAATTAGATTTATAATTTAAATTCGAAATTCCAGTCTTGGAATTTAATTTTTCCTTAGTAATAAAAAAATTTATTTTACCCATATCATACCTTCTTTTTTTATTAGATTTAAATCTGATAAGAAAAAACTTACTATGATCTCAATTATTTGTTAATGAAGTTACTTAAGCTTATGAGCTATATAAATAGTAACTATATTTACAATATATATTGTAAAATTTTGTATTTTTATGTAAGAATTTCACGACATATAGTATAACACAAAGTAGATTAAAAATATATTCTCTTATATATAAGTAATTTGAAAATAGAATTGATAATATTTAATGTGTAATCTATACTTAAAAGGTAACTAGTTAAATACTCAGATGATAATGAAATGATGCAAAAAAAGCATATATCTAGGCAATGTTTTTTTATTGATTTAAATAATATATCAATAGGTGAGATATTAATTAAAAGGGGAAAATTAATTATGCATGAAAAGTTTAAAATATTAAGCAATGATGTAAAAATACCTTTAGTTGGTTTTGGCACATACAAGTCAGGAAATGATGAAGAAACGGCTAGATTAGTAATAAAGGCTTTAAATGCAGGATATCGGATGATAGATACTGCCTATTTTTATGGAAATGAAGTTGGCATAGGTAAAGGGATAAAAGATAGTGAAATAAATAGAGAAGAAATATTTTTAGTAACTAAGCTTTGGAATGATGACCATGGATATGAAAAAACTATTGAAGCTTTCAATAAATCACTAAATAATTTGCAAGTAGATTATATAGATTTATATTTAATTCATTGGCCAAATAAATTAAATAATGAAACATGGAAAGCATTTGAATACTTATACGAAACAGGAAAAGTAAAAGCTATAGGTGTATGCAATTTTAAAGTAAATCACTTAGAAGATCTAAAGAAAAGCGCAAAAATAATGCCAATGATAAATCAAGTAGAAATTCATCCTTTTAGTACTAAAAATGAAATTTTAAATTACTGTAAAGACAATAATATTCAAGTTATTGCATGGAGCCCTATAAGTAGGGGGAGGGTATTTTCTAGTGATTTAATGGTAAACTTATCAGAAAAATATAAAAAAACAATAGCTCAAATAGTATTGAGATGGCATATACAAAGAGGAATTATACCTATACCAAAATCGTCAAATGAAGATAGAATAAAAGAAAATATAGACATATTTAACTTTGAAATTTCAAATGAAGATATAGAAGCTATTAATTCATTAAATGAGGGCGATTATGTATCTGTATCAAAGCCTCCGATTAATACTATATATAATGAAGCAAAGTAGTTAAAAACATATCACTATAAGTGATGCGGTTTTTAACTTATAAATAAATGTATTATGTGTAATATGTCAAAAAAGAAAGTACTAATTATGAGTTTTATAAAAGATTTAGTTTTAATATTATTATGGATATGAAAATATTTATATAGTATTAAAATATAAATATAATTTAGAATAATTATGCTATACTTATTATTAACAGATTATTAAATTTACTAAATAATAGGGGGAACATATGAATAATCAAGGGGAAAATCAAAAGAATGTAAAAGATACATCTAGTGTAGTAGTAGAAAAACTATTAAATTCTAGATCAATAATCATTTCAGGAGAGATAAACCAAGAGTTGGCTGAAAAAGTAGCAACACAATTATTAATTCTACAGGAAATGGGAGACGAACCAATAAAGATATTTATTAATAGTCAAGGTGGTCATGTAGAAGCAGGGGATACTATACATGATATGATTAAGTTTATTAAACCTCGCGTTATTATAATAGGTACTGGATGGGTTGCAAGTGCAGGTATAACAATTTACCTTGCTGCTGACAAAGAAGACAGATATTCACTGCCTAATACTAGATATATGATACATCAACCATTAGGTGGATGTAGAGGTCAAGCTACAGATATACATATAGAAGCAAAAGAGATAGTAAGAGTTCGAAAAAGAATTAATAATATAATTAGTGCTGCTACAGGACAATCCTTAGAAAAGGTAGAAAAAGATACAGATAGAAACTACTGGTTAAATGCAGAGGAAGCAGTTGATTATGGTATAGTAAGTAAAGTTATATCAAGTTATGATGAGTTATCTAATTTATAAGATGTATATGTAATAAATAGAATAACTAATATATATGAAAAATTAAAATAATAAAAAAGCCGTATCACAATCAAATGATACGGCTTTTTTATATATTAGTAGATTATAAATTACTTAAATTCTTCCAAGGTTATAATATGTCAAAAAAGCAATAAAAGTGTAACTGTTTGAAACTATACATCATATTAATATATAAACACATAATTAAGGGAGGAATATAGGTGTATAGTAATAACTTTGACAATATAACTAGAAAATTTAATGTTACAGTATTATCCATTCCGATTGTATATGACTTTTTTGGTGACTATGATCCAAATGGAATGATGTATATATTAAGTGAAGATAAAGGGAAAGTGAAAGAGAAGGCTTTGAAAAATTTCAACAATAAAGATCAAAAAGGAGATCCACTTCCAATACCTACAGAAGAAGTTCAACCTCTTACAATAAGGGCAAATGTCGGAGATACAGTAAGAATAGAGTTTGAGCACAATGAAAATAGAAGGTTATCAATTCATATGCAAGGACTTAAGTACAGAAATATAAAATCTGATGGTGCTAATGTAGGTTACAATGAAGATTCTACAGTTGGTCCAGGTGAAAAGATAATATATGAATGGTATGCAGATAGAGAAGGAATATTTTACTTTAGTGATATGGGAGATACTAGATTTAGTGAAGATGCAACTAATATACATGGCCTATTTGGAGCACTTATAGTACAAGCTAAAGGATCTACATGGACAGACCCTGTAGATGGATCTGAACTTCGAAGCGGTATATTTGCTGATATACACAATCCATTTAAGCCAAGTTTTAGAGAATATGCAGTGTATTTTCATGATGAACTTGAAGTTGTAAATAGATTTGGAAATCAAATAATAGATCCTCATACTAATCAACCAATGGCAGTAACTGCTATCAGTTATAGATCAGAGCCAATGGTAAATAGAGCTAATTTAATACCGCTAAAAGATAGAGGTATTAAATGTTGTAATCCTTTTAATCCAGAGGATAGCTGCAGCCGTACAGATATAATAGAGCCTAATCATATGCTAGTAGATGGTGAAGACGTTTCTATGAGTTCATGGACTTATGGAGATCCATCAACTTTTATACCAAGAGCATATAAAGGAGACCCCTCAAAATTTAGACTTATACATGGAGGTGTATTAGAAACACATGTATTCCATCTTCATACACATCAATGGAAGTTAGAACCAGATGATCCGAATTCTACTATAATAGACTCTATATCAGTAAGCCCTCAAGAAAGTCATACTATAGATATATTACACGGAGCAGGAAGCTTACCTGGGTCTATAGGAGATCACATATGGCATTGTCATTTATACCCTCACTTTCATGAAGGAATGTGGTCTTTATGGAGAGTATTTGATAGATTAGAAACAGGCAAAGATGTAATACTTGAAAATGGAGAAATCATACGTCCACTATATCCAGATGGAACTTATATAAAAGCTCTAAATCCTTTACCAGATAGAGAAAAACCACCTAAAAAAGATTTAGACCATCCAGGGTATCCAGGGTTTATAAATGGAGTGTTTAAAGAAAGGGCAAAACAGCCGCCTTTAGGAATACTTAATCAAAACGGTCAAAATAAAATGTGCCCAACTGATATTGAAAGAGCAAACCTTTCGAAGGATGTTACTAGAGGAGCTTTATACACTCAACCTTGTCCAGATACAAGTAAATGCTACTTTAAAGAGCCAGATGCTATTTTTGAACTATTTGCACTACAAGCAAAATTGATATATAACAATGCAGGGTGGAATGATCCATATGGAAGATTTTATGTTATGAAAGAGCAAATAGAAGAATATACAGGACATAAGATGACAGATGAAAATAAAGAAAAGTTAGCTAAAATGTATGTAGCTGGAATAGAAAATGAAGAGATTAATGTAGAGCCATTAGTTATAAGAGCTAATGAGGGTGATTGTATAGAAGTTAGACTTACTAATTTCTTACCAGAAACATTACCGAAAACAGAATTTCAATTAGAAACTTTAACTGATAATGTAGGCTTTCATATACATTTAGTTAAGTTTGATGTTATAGCTTCAGATGGTGGTGCAAATGGATATAATAATATGGCTTCTGTTTTTTATGGAGAAACTATAGTAGAAAGATATTATGCTAATGAAGAATTAAATGCTTGTTTCTTCCACGACCATCTTAATCCAAATTCACATCAACAACATGGAGTGTTTGGAAGTCTTATAATAGAACCTAAAGGATCCACATACCATGATCCGAAAACAGGTAATCCAATAAAATATGGGACAAAAGCAGTAATAAAAACACCTTCAGGTAGAACTTTCAGGGAGTTTGGATTATTTGTTCATGACTTTGCATTACTATTTGATAAAGATAAAAATCCATTAAATCCACCGCCATTTTCAGGGTCACATGATGATCCAGGTGTTATGGGCATAAATTATAAATGCGAACCCTTAAGAGAAAGATTAAATGGTAATGACCCAAATCATGTATTTAATGATCCAGCTTATGTATTTAGTTCTAACGTACATGGTGACCCAGTGACACCATTACTAGAAACATATCCAGGAGATGAAATTGTAATAAGATTATTAGATGGAGCACAAGAAGAGCAACATGCATTTAATATAAATGGAATGAAGTGGAGAAAAGAAATAACAGATAAAAAATCACCATTAGTTCAATCTCAAACATTAGGAATATCAGAAGCATTTAATATAAAAATAACAGATGACTATAAAGCAGGTGATTATATTTATTACTTTGGAGGACAAGATGATTTCTGGTTAGGTTTATGGGGAATAATAAGAGTTTATAAAGATAAAACTGAAAAATTATTGCCTATAGGTAATAATAATAATTGTATAAATAATATGGATACAATGAAAAATAAAAATATAATCACTAGAGAGTTTCATATAGCAGCCATCCAAAAAGATATACTATATAATAATTTTAAAGATCATGATCCAGATGGATTGTTATTTGTGCCATATGAACACAAAGATGCTATAATTAATGGAACGATGGAACCAATTCCATTAATATTAAGAGCAAATAAAGGTGAATATATAAAAGTAACTTTAACTAATTTATTCACTAAACCAATACCATACCAAGATTTTCCAGGAGTACCAGTGGATAAAGAAATTAAGCCGTCTATGAGGGTAGGAATTAGCCCACAATTTTTAAAATTTGATCCAATAAATAGTAGTGGTATAAATATAGGATATAACGATGTAGATCAAACTGTAGGACCTGGAGAAAGTATAGAATATTTATGGTACGCAGATGAAGAATATGGAACTTGCTTATTATCATCATTTACAGATATAAGAAATCATAGATATCATGGTTTATTTGGAGCAATAATAATAGAGCCAGAAGGATCACAAATACGTAGTTCTAGCAATAATGGAAATAAAGACAATTATAAAGAACAAGTAACAGTATCTGTAGATGGAAATGAACAATTTAGAGAGTTTGTAATGTTTATGCACAATGGAATAAGACTTTTGGATGCACATGGTAATTTAATAAAAACTAATCAAGTAAATGAAGATGGTGAAGTACCTGAACCAGTAGATTTTGAAGATAGAGGTGAAAAAGGATTTAATTACAGATCAGAAAGATTTTTTAATAGATTAAAATATAATCCTAACTATGATATATCAAAAATATTTAGCTCTAAAGTTCATGGAGATCCAGCTACACCAATATTTGAAGCTTCACCAGGAGAAAAAGTTATAATAAGACTTCTAATGCCAGCCGATAAGCCTAGAAATACTTGCTTTGTACTTCATGGACATGAATGGAAAGCCCAACCAGAAGAACCATTTACAAGAATCATATCAGCTCAAGGAGCTATGAATATAGGAAATGTGTTTAATATAGAATTACTAAATGGAGCATCCATGATACCTGGGGACTATTTATATAGATCTGGGCTTATAAGATGGGATATAGAATCAGGTATGTGGGGTATATTTAGAATTAATAATTAATACGTAAAGTCATATCTCAATTAAAAGATAGTCTTCATAAAATTAAATTAAAAAGCTATATAAACTTAAAGTTTATATAGCTTTTTAATTTAATTTGAAATTGATTGTAAAAATTTAGGTATTATATCATGATTGTAGTGCTTAAAGAAATAATTTCATAGATAATAACATTAAGCTAATTCTAAAGCAATTTCCATCATTTTAGTAAAAGCAGTTTGTCTTTCCATAGCAGTAGTAGCAACACCTTCAAAAGGTAAATCAGATATTGTTAACATACATAATGCATTAACTCCTGCACGAGCAGCGTTCATATATAAAGCAGCAGCCTCCATCTCAACAGCTAATACATTCATCTTACTCCATGATTTTAATGCATCTAAACCGCCATCGTTGTAGAAAACATCACTAGAGAATATGTTACCAACTACTGGAGTTATTCCCTTTTCTAAAGCTATATCATGAGCTTTTTTTACTAATTCAAAACTAGCTATTGGAGCAAATGTACCAGGTAAATTATACTGAGACCCGTAATTTGAATCAGTACAAGCTGCCATACCTATAACTATATCATGTATTTTTAGATTGCTATTTAAAGCACCAGCAGAACCTATTCTTATAAGATTTTTAACACCATAAAAATGTATTAATTCATAAGAATATATTCCCATAGAAGGTCCACCCATACCAGTACCTTGAACTGATATTCTTTTACCTTTGTAATATCCTGTATATCCGTACATTCCCCTAACCGTATTATACTCAACTGCATTTTCTAAAAAATTTTCAGCTATAAATTTAGCTCTTAATGGATCTCCAGGTAAAAGTATAGTTTCAGCTATATCTCCTAAATTTGCAGCGTTATGTGGTGTTAATCCCATGTCTAAATCCTCCTAAAATGTCATATATATTTTAAATATTATTTTCTATTATCATATTCCTTTTGATTAACAGGAATAGTTATTTCTCCCTTTTTCACTTTTTCAGTTTGTTCTTTAACAAATGCTAAAATTTCTTCATTAACATTTTTTTCAGTAGTAGGAGCTATTCCAACTCCATCTTCATTAATTCCGAAAACACTTATTTCCCCACCTTTAAAATCTCCGTTAACTAAATCTTTAACCGTATTATATACTACCATATCAACCCTTTTAATAGCAGAAGTTATAACATTGTCAGGTGCTAAAGAGTTTTGGTCTTTATCAACACCTATTGCCATTTTATTATTTTCTCTAGCAGCTTCTATAGCTCCCGAACCAGTATCTCCAGCTGCTGTAAATATTATATCTACATTATTTGAATGCATTTGATTAGCAATAGCTTTTCCTTTAGCCGCATCTGAATAAGTATCTGCATATTGTCTTAAAACTTTAGTACCCTTTCCTGCATCATCAACACCTGCTAAGAAACCATACTCAAAACTTTCTATTATTGGATTTTTAGTGCCCCCTATAAAACCAACAGTAT
Organism: Romboutsia sp. MSSM.1001216sp_RTP31141st1_G3_RTP31141_220114; assembly: GCF_039031195.1. NCBI lineage: Bacteria > Bacillati > Bacillota > Clostridia > Peptostreptococcales > Peptostreptococcaceae > Romboutsia > Romboutsia sp. MSSM.1001216sp_RTP31141st1_G3_RTP31141_220114. The sequence goes on from NZ_JBCIUO010000001.1 coordinate 141,331, forward strand.
TAGTTTCAGTTTTCATACCAGCTATTAATCCTACTAAATAAGATGCTTCTTCAGCATTAAACATTATAGAGTTTACATTTGCTGGTTGCTTTTCATAAGAATGATCTATAATAGCGAATTTTTGATCTGGATAGTTTTCAGCAGCTTCTCTTATAGCTTCATCCATTTGAAAACCTATACCAATTACTAAGTCAGAATCATTATCTACAGCTGTTTCAACATTTTGAGCATAATCAGACACTTGTTTAGATTGTATGACTTCAACATCAACTCCAAGCTCTTTTTCAGCTTTTTGCAGTCCTTCCCAAGCTGATTGATTAAAAGACTGGTCATTTATACCACCTAAGTCAGATATCATAGTTATCTTTAAAGTATCAGATTCTTTACTACCACTACTTGAACTACATCCCACAAGAGCAAAAGACATCAATGATAAAACAACCCCTGCTGTCAATATTTTCTTAAACCTCATATTTTACCTCCAATGTTCATTGATTGATTTTATTTTAATATAAAACTTATATAAAATACAACAGTTTTTTATAAAAAAATACAAAATATGATATACTAATAAAAAATATTCAATAAGTATGATGTATTAAATAAAAATAATAAATAAATAAATCGTATTTTAAGTTTAAAATATTGAAAAATGTTCGTGATTAATATATAATTTTAAAAAATGAGAAAAAGGGAGTTTATTATGAAGCAGATACTTATAAAAAATGCATATTTGATAACAATGAATGGACAAAGGGAAGTTTATGAAAATGGCAAACTGTTAATAGAAGATAATAAAATAAAGGCAGTTGGAAATTTTGATGAAAGTATAGTAAGTTCTGGTGCAGAAGTGTATGATGCAAAAGGGAAAATACTTATGCCAGGATTAGTAAATACTCATGTTCATTTGTCTCAACAACTAGGCAGAGGAATAGCAGATGATGTAAATTTATTAACTTGGTTAAGAGAACGAGTATGGCCTTATGAAAGTAGTTTTGATTATGAAGATTCATTAATATCATCAACAGCTTGCTGTATAGAATTAATACGTTCAGGAGTAACAACTTTCTTAGAATCAGGCGGACAATATGTAGATGCAATGGTAGAAGCAGTAAATAAAACAGGAATAAGAGCATGTTTAGCAAAATCAGTAATGGATGAGGGGGAAGGATTACCTAAAGCATTTGATAAAGCTGCACAAGAAGAATTAGATACACAAGAAGAGTTATATAATAAATATAACAATACATCTAATGAAAGGGTAAAAATATGGTTTGCTCTTAGAACAATATTTAATAACTCTGATGAATTAATACTTAAAACTAAACAATTAGCAGATAAATACAAAACAGGTATACATATGCATGTTGCTGAAATAGAAGATGAAGTTGAATTTGCAAAGCTTAGAGCAGGGCTTACAACAGTAGAACATCTAAATAAATTAGGAGTGCTAGATAAAAATTTATTGGCTGTTCATACAGTATGGTTAACAGAAAGAGAAATAGAGCTATTTAGATTCTATGATGTTAAAGTTTCACATAATCCAGCAGCAGCTATGAAAGTAGTATTAGGGTTTGCATCAGTACCTGAAATGTTAGAAAAGGGAATACCTGTATCAATAGGAACAGATGGAGCTCCGTCAAACAATAGAATGGACATGATGAGAGATATGTACCTAACATCATTAATACATAAAGGTAGAACGTTAAACCCAGAAGTTGTAAATGCAGAGACAGTATTAGAAATGGCTACTATAAACGGTGCAAAGTGTGCATTATTAGAAAAGGAAATAGGAAGTCTTGAAGTTGGTAAAAAAGCAGATATGATAATACTTAACCCAAACACTATACATTCACTGCCAATGCATAATCCAATAGGAAATATAGTATACTCTATGAGTAGTGAAAATATTGAATCAACAATATGTGATGGTAAGTGGTTAATGAAAGAAAAAGAAATATTAGTATTAGATGAGGTAGAGCTTTTAGAAAAAGTAAAGAATCAAGCAGAAAAAATAAGAAAAAAAGCTAATATAAACTTAACAACTAACTTTAAAATAATAAAATAAATATGATAAATTAATAAATTATGTAATTTTAAATAAATATAAAAATCCAACAGTAAAAGCTGTTGGATTTTTATATTAGAATCTACTACTTACTAGTAGCCGTGTTCATTTTATACTTTGCAAATCTAAGCCATAATCTTATTTTTCTAAATACATTACCTTGAGATAATATAGTAAATAATCCACAAACTATTAAAATAAAATAATATACAAATATTCCATATAAGAATACAGAATAACCAATAATAGCTTTAGAGAATATACCACCAAATATTGTAAAGAATGCTATTTCATTAGCACCAACATTGCCTGGTGTAGGCATAGCAGAAACAGCCATATATAAAAAGACTTGTAGTGACAGCATATAAAAATAAGAAGCACCACTTAATCTAAGAGCTTTATATATACAAAATGCTATGCTAAAGTAAATAGTAAGCTGAACAATTGTAAGTAATGTAGATTTAAACAAAGCTTTCTTATCCTTTATAAAGGATTTAATGGAAAAATTATACTCATCTATAAAGCTATTCACTTTTGGTCGTTTGTTATCTAAAAATTTTAAAAATTTAATTTTACTTAATAAATTAAAAATAAAGTGAACAAACTTTTTAGTTTGAGTTGGTCTATAAACTATAAAAAATCCGAAGCATAAAGTAACTATATTAAGAGACATACCCATAGCAATGAAAGTAAGTACAGGTTTTAAAGTAGATTTAAGAACATCTACATTAAAAGCCATTAAAAAAATACAATATAAAGTTACCATAATTTGATATATAACAGTTTTATTAGAGACAACTGCAACAGCTTTGCTAGCTGATATATTAGATTTTGATAACTCATAAACTTGCATAGGTTGACTACCAGATGCCATAGGAGTAACTAAGTTATAATAAAGACCTAATATACCTACTTTATATCCTAAAAATTTGGTTTTAGCTCCATGTATAGAGTTTATTATAACTCTTAAAATATAACCTTCTAAAATTATATATGAAATCATTAATAAAAATCCAACAGCTATATACTTATAATCAATTACTTTTAAAATATCAGATAAAATATTTATATCTAATGTACTAGCGACTAAATAAGTGGTTACTGTCATTAAAAGGATTAAAAAAATGTATTGCAAAAGATTTTTAGGCTTTTTACTTATTTTTTTCATAATACCACCCCTATTTAAAAATGTCTATTTTCAACTCTTTTAATTAAGTTCGAAATAAAAAATAGTATCTATCAAATTTACAAAAAACTATTAAATTTGTATATAAGTGATTTTTTATATAACAATAAAAAATCACATTTATCTTGCAATAAATCTCTTTGAATTCACCAAAGTTTATCGAATGTAAGTTATATATATATTATACATATAAAAAAAGGAATTACAAAAGTATATATCAACTAAACTTATAATAGTTTCATATAAAGCGATATGCAGATGGTAATATTAAAATATTAGAAGGATAAATCATGGATAAATAGAATAAATTTTGAAAAAACTAATGTAAAAGTTTTTAGGAGGAATTATGCTAAAGAAACATAATTGTTTACAAGTTATAGAAAATACTTATTTAAAAGAAGCTAAAATTATAAAGGCAAGTACCCAAAAAGAGCTTCAAGAAAAGATAAATAGACAAGTAGAGTTATGGAATGACAAAGAGATTTATTTAAAGCAGCAGATGAAATAAAAGTATACTGGAATATGATTAAACATATTAAAGATATATATAGGATTATGATATGTATGTAAGAATAAAATAATTTAAAAATGAAAAACTAAGACTAAAACAACATTTAGGAGGAACATCATGCAATTAAGAAGAGCAGCAGAGATAATGAACTCAAAGCAAAAGGAAAATATCGTAGTATATTATCAAAATGAGCCAGTAAATATAGTTAGTCTTAATAGTAATATAGGAACTGCATATGTTAAATCAATAAATAATAAAAGAGGTTTTGATATTTTAATAGAAGAGCTAAGTGAGAAAAAACAACAATAGAGAAAATTAATAGATTACATAATAATCTATATGCTTAACATACAATCATAAAAAGATGCTTAAAATAATTATTTTAAGCATCTTTTTAATTTAATCAAATATATCTAAAACTAGCTCGTTAGACAACTGTTGTAAAATCTTAACACCAGCAACACTATTACCCATAGCATCAAGTGAAGGTCCAAATACACCTATTCCCATTTTATTAGGTACAGTAGCAAGTATACCACCGCCAACACCAGATTTAGCAGGTATTCCAATATGTACTGCAAAATCACCAGATTCATCATAAAGGCCACAAGTAACCATTATAGACTTAACAATAGTACAAATATCTCTAGGTATAATCATTTCGCCAGTAAAAGGACTGACTCCTTTGTTAGCTAAAATAGCCCCAATCCTTGCCAAATCTATAGCAGTAACAGAAATAGAACATTGTCTAAAATAACAGTCTAAAACATCTTCAACATTATCAATTAGGCCATGCCCCTTCATGTAATAAGCTAAAGACCTATTTATATCACCAGTTCTTTTTTCAGATAAATAAATATCTTCAATTACATGAATATTAGGATTGTTAGTTAACTTTCTAGTAAATTCTAATATTCTATTGGTTTTCTCATTACTATTTTTACCCATTATAAGTGAATTAACAATAATAGCACCTGCATTTATAAATGGATTAGATGGATAAGGCTTATTATTTATTTTCATATTAAGAATAGAATTAAAAGCAAAACCACTAGGCTCAACCCCTATTTTTCTAAAAACATACTGTGGTGAATTATCCATCATAGCCATTATAAGAGCTATGACCTTAGAAGTACTTTCTATTGCAAAAGATTTATTATAATCTCCAGCAAAGTATTCCTTACAATTGCAATCTCTCAAATCTACAATAGCTACACCAAGCTGGTTTTCATCAACTTCAGCAAGTGCTGGTATATAGGTAGCTACATGACCATTTTTTATGTATTTTTTGTTTTCATTAACTATTTTGTTTAGTAAATCAAACATAAAAATCGCTTCCTTTTTTATAAAATTTGTTATTAGTAGTGTACTTACCCTAAAGCACATCAAAAAAACATATCTAAAAATTCAAAAAATATTATAAAAATTAACTATTAACAAATTTAGAATCTATACAATCAAATCATTACTTAACTTTATATATAAAGTTAAAAATAAATAGAATAGGGTTAGTAAAAAAGCATATATACTCTATAAGAACTAAAAATAGAAGAAAGAAAAAGGGGGAGATCATGAAGGGTTTAATAAACAAATGGAATAAAATAAGTTTGGTAAAAAGAATATTAATAGGACTGATAATAGGAATAATACTTGCACTTACAGCTAAAGACATAGCAAGTCCAATAGTGATTTTTGGTTCTTTATTCGTAGGGGCATTAAAAGCGGTAGCACCAATTCTTGTATTTTTCTTAGTAATGTCAGCGATATCTAGCCATGAAAAAGGTCAGCAAACAAATATGAAATCAATTTTAGTACTTTATTTGTTAGGAACATTTTTAGCTGGATTAACAGCAGTAGTAGGAAGTTTTATATTTCCAACAACATTAACATTAGTAGAGGGAGCTAAAGATGTTGTACCACCAGAAGGTATAGTAGAAGTATTAAAATCATTACTAATGAATGTGGTTGATAATCCAGTAAGTGCACTTTTAAATGCAAATTATATAGGTATATTATCATGGTCATTAATGCTAGGATTAGCTTTAAAAAATGCCTCAAGTTCAACAAAATTAGTAATATCAAATGTATCAGATGCTCTATCAACGGTTGTAAGGTGGATAATAAATTTTGCACCACTTGGTATAATGGGATTGGTATTTAATTCTATAGCAACACAAGGAATAGAATCACTTCTTAGTTATGGACATTTAATAGTAGTATTAATAGGATGTATGGCATTTATAGCATTAGTAGTAAATCCTATAATAGCTTATGTATACATGAGAGAAAATCCATATCCTTTAGTATTTAAATGTTTGAAAAATAGTGGAATAACCGCATTTTTCACAAGAAGTTCAGCTGCAAATATACCAGTAAACATGAAGCTATGTGAAGAATTAAATTTAAATAAAGACACATACTCAGTATCAATACCACTAGGAGCAACTATAAATATGGCAGGAGCTGCTATAACAATATCAGTATTAACATTAGCAGCAGTCAATACTTTAGGAATAGAAGTAGATATGGGTATGGCATTATTGCTTAGTTTAATGTCAGCAGTAAGTGCTTGTGGAGCATCTGGAGTAGCAGGAGGGTCACTACTTTTAATACCTCTAGCTTGTAGCTTATTTGGTATATCAAACGATATAGCAATGCAAGTAGTAGGAGTAGGATTTATAGTAGGGGTTATACAAGATTCTTGTGAAACAGCATTAAATTCTTCTACGGATGTGCTTTTTACAGCCGTGGCAGAATATGCTAAAAATAGAAAAGAGAAAAAAGGAGCATAAAAATAAAACTTAAATGAGCGTAATTTATATATTTAAAATGTATTTATACTAAATTAGATAGAAAATAAAAAAGAGGATACTTATCCTCTTTTTTATTTAAATAAATTAAAGTATGTTTTAGATTACATAAACTAACTAGCAAAATGTATAACAGGTTTATTAATATATGTAAAAGACTTTAAAGTATCTGCATCTAAATTTTCTTTGAACATATTTACCTTGAGGTGTAATAACAGAGCCACCGACCAAGGACCTAAATTTAATTTACTTTCTAATGATTTTTTCTCATAGTAAGCATATTCTAGAAAATTTAATTCAGCATAAGTTAATCTTTTTTCATTAAGAACATAATTAAGCAAAGGATGATTGTCTATAGTAGTTACCATTCCTAAAATTGCATATTTCATTTTATTGATTTTACCATTAACAGCATTTATTTAAGTAAAGTTTCTTGATATAAAATGAACAGATTGATTAAAATTATATTTAATATCCATAGATTTTCAAAATAAATGATAGATATTATTAGTTGTTAAAGTTAAACCAGTACATATTTTAGACATTTCCTTTATTGTTAAATTATTATATAAATTTTATAAACAAATAATTAAACTTAAAAATACAAAAATAAGAAAACAAAAAAGTGCTTAATTTAAGCACTTTTTTTGTATGAGTAATATTTTTAAGATTTATTTATTATTTTTCTTTTAAGATTTCTTCTATAGAAGATACACATCTACCACATCCAGTAGCTGCACCAGTAGCATTTTTAATATCTTCTACTGTTTTAGCGCCTTCTTCTATAGCTTTTTTTATATCTAAATATTTAACTTGTTTACAAAAACATACTGTTTTATTTTCCATTTTAAATTCTCCTTTAAACTTTAATATATTCTTACAATTGTAGATACCCAAGGAAAAGGTGTTCAATCATAAAAATTAAAATATTATGTCTTAAAAAGTTATCGCATCTATGTTTATATAATTAGCATATGTTATTTATTTTAAAGTATGAAACTTCTAATAAGACATCTAAATTATAATCTATACAAAAGAAAAATAAAGTACAGAAAAGATTTTTAAGTAAACAGTTGTATAATACTTTTTAAATTGTTAAAAATAATCTTAGTTTAAAATATAAAAAGAAGGATGAGTATATATGAAAAAAATAAGTTGTAGTGTAACAAACTGTGCTCATAATTGTCAAGATACTTGTTATGCTAATCGTGTAAATATAGGTGGACAAGGAGCAAAAAATACAGAAGAAACATGTTGTGGTTCTTTCTTAGACAAAAGACATTACTCAACGTTAATAAATAATGCAAGTGAAGGTAAAAATTCAAGTAATGCTTGTGATTGTTTAATATGCAATGTAGCTACATGTACATATAACAATAACAAATTATGCAATGCAGATGTAGTACAAGTAAGTGGAGAAAATGTAAACTTATATATGGAAACAAAATGTTCTACATTCAAGCAAAAATAAGGAGGAAAATATGAGTGAAAATATAATATGTCTATGCAAAAGCATAAGTGAGGAAGCAATAGTAAAAGCTATAAAAGAAGGAGCAACAAGTATAGAAGCTGTAAAAGAAAAGACTGAAGCAACAACTGGTCCATGTAAAGGCAGCAGATGTATTTCTAAAATTGAGGAATTAATAGAAAAACATAAATAAAGAAAAAAATCTTAGAATTACTAAAATACTCCATATATTTTTATACTAAAAAATATATGGAGTATTTTTATACTAAAAAATATAAGTTAAAGGTAGTATATATTTTATTTATGTGCGCATACAAGCTTATAGTAGATTATTAAAAAATAAAGTATAATATATATGATTATTAGTTAAGGATTTGTAAAAATGAATGTAATAAAATATGATGAGACAATCCAAGGTTGGTAAACTCTATTGTATGTGCGATAGACATACTAGGATTTTCACAAATGATAGTGAATTCCTCTAAAAATGGATATGGGAATAATCTACCAACAGAAATAAACTACCTTATAAATAAAAATAAACAATGTATAATACCTAATAAATACAGTAAAGGTAAAATAAAAATATTTACGGATAACATGGTAGTGGCCTATCCTATAAAAGGGGATGGAGAAAAAGAACTAGATGAAATATTAGAAAATGTAGCAGAGTATCAGTTTAAACTATCCTTAGAAGGACTTTTCGTTCGTGGTGGTATAAGCATGGGGGACTTTTATATAAATGAAGATATAGTTTTTGGACCAGCGCTATTGGATGCCCACAACACAGAAAGTAAGATTGCTTGTTACCCAAGGATTATATTAGATAACAATACCGTATCAAAAGTACAAACTTATATGAACCATTATGATGTAGCACCTCAGAAAAATAAAATACTTATAGATAATGATGGAAATTGGTTTTTAAATTACTTAAATACTATATTTAATATTATACAGAGTGTAGTAATGAATATGAATTTGAGAGAGTTCAATATGAATTATTACTTAGACATAAAAAGAAAATAGAAGAACAATTATTTATAAATAGAGAAAACATGAGAGTATGGGACAAGTATGTATGGACTGCAAATTATCATAATTATTTCTGTAGTATACATTTTCCTAAAGAAAAAGAATTAGAAATATCTAGAAAAGATTTACTTTCGTGGCCAAGGCAAATATCTAATCAAGATACATAAGAAAAAAGCTGTCTAAAAGAAGTTAAAATACTTTTAGACAGCTTTTTATATACAAAGAAGATAATACTCACAATTGAATTTAATATAGATATTTTGATTAATTTCAAAAATGAAAATATTTTTCTAAAATATAAATAATAGACTGAGAAAATAATAAAAAAGGAAAAAAACTTGCAGAAATAAAAATGATATGATAAAATTTGAACATAAAAAACGATTGCGAAGAGGGGAAGATGATGTTTACACAAATAAAAGGAAAACTTATAGTATCGTGCCAAGCTTTAGAAAATGAACCATTACATAGTTCATTTGTAATGGGAAAGATGGCAAAAGCAGCTAAAGAAGGTGGAGCAGTAGCTATAAGAGCACAAGGCGTGGAAGATATATTAGAAATAAAAAAAACAACTAATTTACCAGTAATAGGAATTATAAAAAGAAATTATAGTGATTCAGAAATATATATAACACCTACCAAAAAAGAAGTAGAAGAACTTTCAAAGACAAAATGTGAAATGATAGCAATAGATGCTACTGATAGAGTTAGACCAAATGGTGAAACTTTAAAAGATTTAATAGATTATATACATAGCTTTGGTATTTTAGTAATGGCAGATATATCAACATATGAAGAAGCCTTAAATGCTCAAAATCTAGGGTGTGATTGTATATCGACAACATTATGTGGATATACTTCTTACTCAGAAAAGCATGAAGGTCCAAATTTAGAGCTTATAAAAAAATTATCAAATGAATTATATATACCAGTTATAGCAGAAGGAAGAATAAATACACCAAAGGATTTAAAGGATGTATATGAAAATGGGGCATTTTCAGCAGTAGTAGGTTCAGCTATAACTAGACCACAACTTATAACAGCAAAGTTTGTAAATGCTATAAAGTAAAATCATATAAAGGGGAGACAAATATGTTTAAATACTTACAAAAAGTAGGAAAGTCATTTATGCTACCTATAGCAATATTACCAGCAGCAGGTTTACTTTTAGGAATAGGAGGAGCATTATCAAATCCAAATACTATAAATGCTTATCCATTTTTAAATATACCGTGGCTACAAGCAATATTTACTATAATGTCATCAGCAGGAGACGCTGTATTTGGAAATTTAGCATTAATATTAGGAGTAGGATTAGCAGTAGGGTTAGCTAAAAAAGATAAGGGAACAGCGGCATTAGCGGCGTTGGTAGGATACGTTATAATGAATGCATCTATAAAAGCAATGCTTGGAATATTTACACCAGATGCACCCGCAATAGATACTGGAGTTATAGGTTCAATTGCAATAGCATCAGTTGCAGTATGGCTACATAATAGATACAATAACATACAATTACCAGCAGTACTTGGTTTCTTTGGTGGTTCAAGATTTGTTCCAATAGCAACAGCATTTGCATCAATATTTGTAGGAGCGATATTCTTTATAGTATGGCCAACATTCCAAGGTTGGTTAGTAGTATTAGGTGAGAAGATAGCAGTACTTGGGCCAGTAGGAACATTTTTTTATGGGTTCTTAATGAGAATTTGTGGAGCAGTAGGACTTCATCACATGATATATCCAATGTTTTGGATGACAGAGCTTGGAGGAGTAGCAACAGTAGCAGGAAAGCAAGTAGTAGGAGCTCAAAATATATTCTTTGCACAATTAGCAGATCCAAATCATGTAGGGTTATTTACAGAAGGAACAAGATTCTTTGCAGGTAGATTCGCAACAATGATGTTTGGGTTACCAGCAGCATGTTTAGCAATGTATCACTGTGTACCTAAAGAAAAAAGAAATTTAGTAGGTGGATTATTCTTAGGAGCAGCTTTAACTTCATTTGTAACAGGTATAACTGAGCCAATAGAGTTTATGTTCTTATTTATATCACCACTTTTATATGTTTTCCATGCAGTACTAGATGGTATATCTTTCTTTGTGGCAGACATATTAAACATATCAATAGGTAATACTTTCTCTGGCGGTATAATAGATTTCACATTATTTGGGGTATTACAAGGAAATGACAAAACAAATTGGATGTTAGTAATACCAGTAGGATTATTATGGTTTGCAATATATTATGTGTCTTTTAGATTCTTCATAACAAAGTTTAATATACCAACGCCAGGAAGAGGAGACGATGAAGTTGAAGAAGTTAAAGTAACTGATAAAGATTCTTTAAAGGACGATGCAGTTGTTATAATAGAAGCATTAGGTGGAGCAGAAAATATAGAAGAAGTTGATGCATGTATAACAAGACTTAGAGTATCGGTTAAAGATGTCAATAAAGTAGATAAAGCTACAATTAAAAAAATAGGAGCAATAGATGTATTAGAAGTTGGTGGAGGAATACAAGCAGTATTTGGAGCCAAAGCAGTTTTATATAAAAATATAATAAATGATATATTAGGAACTAATGAATAATTTATATAGTTTCTAAATACTTAAAAGGTGTATAATATTTTATACACCTTTTAATATTAAAAATAATTAAAGGAAGTTAAAGAATTATTATAAAAAGGGCTGGTTAAATGAGTATAATAAATAAATTAGATGATAAAAATTTAAAATTTACTAAATCAGAAAGACAAATAATAGATTACATAAAAAATGATATGGAAAACTTTTCATATAAATCTATATCAGAAATAGCTAAAGATAATAATATTGGAGAAGCTACTATAACTAGATTTGCTAAGAAGATAGGGTTTAGTGGATTTCAAGACTTTAAGGTAACCTTAGCACAAGAAGTTACGAATATCCAGAACAAGCATATAATAGATAGCAGTATAGATAATAAGGAACATGCAAGAGAAACTGCTAAAAAGCTTTTACATAACAACATATATGTTTTAGAAAATACAGCACAAATAATAAACTATGAAGATATTCATAAGTGCTCAAAACTAATAAGAGAAGCAAATAAAGTGTATTTTGTTGGAGTTGGATACTCTGGAATAATCGCACAAGATATTAATTATAAATTTATGAGGATAGGGATAAATTGTAATTACTTTAGTGATAGTCATACTATATTAATGATGTCTTCTTTAATGAAAAAAGGAGATATAATAGTTTGTGTATCTCATACAGGAGAGACAGAAGATATAGTAAGTTCAGTAGAAATGGCGAAGAAAAATGAAGCTACTGTAATTTCTGTAACTAATGATAAAGATTCTAAGGTTAGGAGTTTATCAGACATATGTTTATCGTATATTTCAAATGAAGGAGTATTTGAAAGTGGTTCAATGTATTCAAAACTTGCTCAGATGTTTGTATTGGATATTATATATACACAAGTAGTCAAAGATATGGGTGGTATAGCACATGACAATAAATTAAAGACAACAGAAGCTATAAAAGGCAAATATACAATATATAGGTAAATATGCTAATGTAAATTAGGGCAAGAATTTTCTTGGCCTTTTTTAATATTATAAAATTAATTAATAATACTTTCAAAGAAAACTACTTTTAAAAATTAATTTTCTTTAAAAGTATAAAAGATTATTTTTAAAGATAATACTAAATATGATATAATAAAATTTACGTAAAAACAGGAATTCTAAAAGGATGGTGTAGTACATGAAATGGACTGAAATAACAATAAAAACTTCAACAGAAGCAGTTGAAGCTATAACTAATATATTATACGAACACAATGTAGGAGGAGTATCTATAGAAGATCCTAAAGACTTCAAATTCCAAAAGAAAAATGAATTTGATTGGGATTTCGTTGAAGAAGAAATATTTAATAGTGGATACGACGGAGTAATAATAAAAACATACATAACAGAAGAAAGAGATGTAAGTGAAGATATTAAATCTATAAAAGAAAGAATAGATGGATTAAAAGAGTTCGGTATAGATGTAGGAGAAGCAATAGTTGAATTATCATACGTTGATGAAGAAGACTGGGCTAATGAATGGAAAAACTACTACAAGCCAACTAAAATAGGAGAAAAAATAGTAGTAAAACCAACTTGGGAAGAATATGAAGCTGGTGATGAAGACCTTATAATAGAGCTAGATCCAGGTATGGCATTTGGGACAGGAACTCACGAAACTACAAGCATGTGTATAAGAGAATTAGAAAAATACGTTAAGCCTGAAAGTAAAGTATTTGATATCGGATGTGGAAGTGGGATACTTGCAATAGCGGCTGCAAAGCTTGGAGCTAGAGATGTACTAGCAGTTGACTTAGACGAAGTAGCAGTTAAAGTATCTAAAGAAAATATAGAACTTAACAATGTATCTAAAAGTGTTAAAGCACTTCACGGTAATTTAATGGAAGTTGTAACTGATAAAGCTGATATAGTAGTTGCAAACATAATAGCAGATATAATAAAATTATTAGCTAAAGATATCAAAAACTTTATGAAAGATGATGCAGTATTTATATCTTCAGGAATAATACATGCAAAGGTTGATGAAGTTAAAGAAGCACTAGTTTCAAATGGATTAGAAATAGTACATGTAGAATCTTTAGGTGAGTGGAATGCTATAGTATCTAAAATAGCTAAGTAGGTGAAATTATGGATAGATTTTTTGTAGAAAAGAAAAACATAAACCTAGAAAATAACACTTGCATAATAGAAGGTGAAGATGTAAAACATATATCAAAAGTTTTAAGATGTAGAGTTGGAGAATGCCTAGAAATATGTGACAATGACAATAATGAGTATATAGCAGAGATTTCGGGTATATCTAAAGAAGAAGTAACTCTAGATATAGTAGAAACTATAGATATAAAAAGAGAATCAGACCTTAAAGTAAGGCTATACCAAGGGTTACCAAAAGGTCCTAAGATGGAAATGATACTTCAAAAGTTAACAGAAGTTGGAGTGGATGAAATAATCTTAGTACAAACTAAAAGAAGTGTAGCCAAAGTTGATGATAAAAAAGAAGACAAAAAAATAGAGCGTTGGGAAAGGATAATATACGAAGCTGCAAAGCAAAGTAAAAGAGGAAAAATACCAACACTTAGAGGCGTTTTAAGTTTCAAAGAAGCATTAGCTGATATGAAAAATAATGACTTTAATATAGTTCCTTATGAAAATGAAAGAACGAAGTCTATAAAACAAGCTATAAAAGATATAGATATAAATAATATAGGAATATTTGTAGGCCCAGAAGGTGGATTTGCAGAAGAAGAAATTAAACAAATAGAAGATATAAATGGTCAATCGGTATCTCTTGGACCTAGAATACTAAGAACTGAAACGGCATCAGTAGTAGCATCTTCTATAGTTTTATATGAATTAAGTGACTTAGGAGGACAAGCATAAGTGAAAAAAGTAGCATTTTACACATTAGGTTGTAAAGTAAATCAATACGAAACAGAAGCTATGCTTGAAATGTTCAAAAAAGATGGATATGTTCAAGTTGAAAGCGAAGACTATGCAGATGTTTATGTTATAAACACTTGTACAGTAACACATATGAGTGATAGAAAATCACGTCAATATATAAGAAGAATGAAAAAGAAAAATCCAGACGCAATAATAGCAGTTGTTGGATGCTATTCTCAAGTATCACCAGAAGAAATACTTGAGATAGAAGAAGTAAACTTAGTAATGGGTACTAACGAAAGAAGACAAATAGTTGAAGAAATTAAAAAACTAGATGCATCTCAAAAAGCTAGTACAGTAGATGATATAATGAAGGTAAGAGCCTTTGAAGAAATAGAAATAAATCAAACAAACGGAAAAACTAGAGCATTTATGAAAATACAAGATGGATGCGATAGATTTTGTTCCTACTGTATAATACCTTATGCTAGAGGTGGAAAAGTAAGAAGTAGAGATTTAGAAAGTATAGTAAATGAAGCTAACAAATTAGCAGATAAAGGATACAAAGAAATAGTTCTAACAGGTATACATGTTGCATCTTATGGAAAAGATGTAACAGATGCTAATATGAATTTATTAACTGTTATAAAAGCAATAGATGAAATAGAAAACATAGAAAGAATAAGATTAAGTTCAGTTGAACCAGTATTATTCACAGAAGAGTTTGTTGAAGAAGTTTCTAAAATGGACAAAGTGTGTCCTCACTATCATTTATCATTACAAAGTGGATGTGACGAAACACTAAAGAGAATGAATAGAAGATATACAACTAAAGAATACAAAGAAATAGTTGATAGATTAAGAGCACATATACCTGATGTTGCAATAACAACAGATATTATAGTAGGTTTCCCAGGGGAAACTAATGCAGAATTTAGTGTAACAAATAAATTCTTAGAAGAAATAGAACTTTCACAAATGCATGTATTTAAATATTCACCAAGAAAAGGGACACCAGCTGCAACTATGGAAAATCAAATAGATCCTCAAATGAAGCAGTTAAGAAGTGATAAGCTTATAGCTTTAGGTCATACAAACTTTAAAAAGTTTGCATCAAAATATGAAGGTAAAGAAGTAGAAGTACTATTTGAACATAGAATGAAGGATAATAAATTTGAAGGATTAACAACTAATTATATAAGAGTTATAGTTGATAGTGAAAAAGATATACAAGGTCAAATACTTAAAGTTAAGATAACTAAGGTTAATGATGAATTTGTAGAAGGAATTTTAGTATAATATGTAGAAATATAAAATGACTTAAAAGAAATTATGGCTATTTATAAAAACTGTCATAATTTCTTTTAGTACATTTAATTAAATACAGTATATATTAAAAAAATTGCGTAATACGCGTTTAAAGGTTTGTGTAAGGCATTTTAAATAATAGTAGGTAAAATATTATATACAAATAGATTAAGTAGCCTAAAAAGTTAAATAATAAACAAAAAGGAGAAATATTATGAGTTGCATATTCTGTAAAATAATAGATGGAGAAATACCATGTTCTAAAGTTTATGAAGATGATAAAGTATTAGCATTTAATGACATAAATCCAGTAGCACCTATACATATATTAGTAATACCAAAAGAACATTTTGATAGTTTAATAGATATATCTGAGGAACAAATGGACATAATGGCGCATATACATAAGGTGATAAACAAAATAGCTAAAGAACAAGGCTTTGATAAAGATGGTTTCAGAGTTATAAACAACTGTGGCGTAAATGGAGGTCAAGAAGTAAAACATCTTCATTATCATATACTAGGTGGCCAAAAATTACCGATGTATGAAGCTATGAATAAGTAAGAAAAATTTAAAAAATTCTTCTTAAATAAAATACTTGAAAAAAAAATAAAAGTAGTTTATAATAAACAAAGTGTGAGGTTATAATACATATAAATGTTATAATCTTTGTTATAGACACAGCAGAATTCGCACTATCGGAGGGAGGGAAAATGAAATGTCAGAAGTAAGAGTAAGAGAAAACGAAACATTAGACAGCGCGTTAAGAAGATTCAAGCGTTCATGTGCAATGTCTGGCATCATGTCTGAAGTTAGAAAAAGAGAGCACTATGATAAGCCAAGCGTTAGACGTAAGAAGAAGGCAGAAGCTGCTAGAAGAAAAAACGCTAAGAAATAGTTAAAAAAGAAATAAAGAGGTGAGGGTAATGTCCCTTAAACAAAAGTTACAAGAAGATTTAAAGTCTTCTATGAAAAATAAAGATACAGTAAGAAAATCTGTGGTAACTTTAATAAGAGCTTCTATAAAGCAATTCGAGGTTGACAATAGAGTTGAGCTTGATGATGAAGGCATTATAGATATAATAGCTAAGCAGTTAAAACAGCGTAGAGATGGTTTAGCTGAGTTTAAAAAAGCTGGAAGAGAAGACTTAGTAAGTGAAGCAGAGGCTGAAATCGAAGTTTTAAAAGAGTACCTACCTCAACAGTTAAGCGAAGAAGAGCTAAACACAATTATAAAAGAAACTATATCTGAAGTAGGAGCTACTTCTATGAAGGATATGGGAAAAATTATGTCAGTTGTTAGACCTAAAGTTAAGGGAAGAGCTGATGGAAAACTAATAAACGAGTTAGTGAAAGCTAACTTACAATAGATAGAAAAACCTAGAGACTAGTCTCTAGGTTTTTTAATGTGCTTATTTAATTTTTTTAAGTCATCACCGGAAAATATAGTTAATATAAAGTCGGCAATAATTTCACCTATATCCAATAGAATATCCATATAAAATCCTCCTTTAAAATATTATATAAAAAAATAGATATAGAGTTTCTAAAAATAAGTTTAAATAAAAATTATACTTAAATTATAGCCATTGAAAAACAATATATCCATATAAATAAATACAAATATTAATGAAACACATATAATGTTCTGCTACAATATTAAAATATATCTAAAAGAAGTGGGGTATTTTGAAAGTATCAATATAGAATATGTATTAAATTTTTAATTAAGGGAGGATATTATGCTACCAATATTAGTGACTAAAAGGTGTATTTTGAAAGAAGTGTGTCTAGAAAATACAAAAGATATGTATGAATACGCAAAAGAAGAAAAAGTAGTAAGATATATGACATTCCCAAAACATGAAAGTTTAGGAAATACTAAAAACTTAATAGAAAGCTTTTTTATAGAAAGGTATAAACAAGGAATATCTTATGATTATGGTATAACATACAAAGAAAATAACAAATTTATAGGAACATCAGGGTTTTGTAGAATAGAAAATAAAGTAGCAACACTAGGATATTGTCTAAACCCAGACTATTGGAATAAAGGCATAATGACTGAAGTTGTAACAAGGCTAATAAAATTTGGATTTGATGATTTAAAATTAGAAAAAATAGAAGCACAATTTTATGACGGAAATATAAAATCAGGTAATGTAATGAAAAAATGTGGTATGAAATATTTAGGAAGTGAAGAAAGAGAAATAAAGCTACAAGGTAAAATGGTTATGGGAAAAATCCATAGATGTGAGATAACTAAAGAAGATTATTATAAGGGCTAGAAATTTTTCTAGTCCTTATTTGAATTTTAAATTTAAACTATAAAATTTAATATTTCATCGTATAGCTCTTTTGCGTCATTATAACCTTCTTCATACAATGCTGTAAGTTTATTAACATCTTTTTCAACTTGACTAACTTTAACAGGTTTTTTAGGTCTAATAACAAGGACATCTCCCTTTTTAGATAATTCATCTACTAAATCAAGGCTTTTATTATAATTAATATGTCTATTTTCAATAGCACTAACAAGATTAGGATAAGCTTTATATCTTCTTTTTACAATTGAAGTAAATTTTTGTTTATTTTTTTTGTAAGTATAATCTCTAGTAAGTACTACTATATTTTTTTTATATCCTTGATTTATAGCGTATTCAATAGGAATTGAATCAGATACTCCACCATCAACCAACTTATAATTGTCTACCTCAACTATATTTGCAAACATAGGTATAGAACAAGAGGCTTGAAGATAAATAATATCTTTTCTTAAATCACTTAAAGTAAAATACTCTGGTTTTCCAGTTTCACAGTTAGTAGCAACAGCTATAAATTTAGTAGTAGATTTATTAAAAGCATCGTAATCGTAAACATTTAACTCATTAGGTATTTTGTTAAACATAAAGTCCATACCAAATATAGAACCTGTTTTAATTAAATTACGAAAGCTTAAGTAATTTTTATCATTTACATAATCTACAGTAGCATGATAAGCTCTTTTATATTGTTTTGATAAATAAGAAGAAGCATGGCAACTTCCAGCAGAAACTCCAACAACCATATCAACTCCTATATTCTTTTCTATGAAAAAATCTAATACGCCAGCAGTATAAATTCCTCTCATACCACCACCTTCTAATATTAATCCTATTTTATTCATAATTATCCTTTCTATATTTTAAATTTACATAATATAAAATACTTCATTTACTTTGCAACTATTATAGTATAAGGAGTTTATATTGTCTAGTTATTTAAATTTATATTAAATATAATAATATTTATTTATCAGATAAAATTAAAAATACTTGAAAAATGTATTTACTAAATAGAAAACACTTTGTAGTAGATGTTTTTTAAGTATGAAACTATGGGTATAATATAAATATTATAAAAGTTTAAGGAGTATAAAATGCTTAAGAATATAATTAAAAAGTATAAAGAAAACAAAGACAACAAAAATAAAGTAGTTTGTAGTTGCTTTGAAGTAACTAAAGCTGATATACAAAATGCGGTAAATGAAGGGATAACATCTATAAATGAAGTAAGGAAAAAAACAAAAGCTGGTATGGGATGTGGAAGATGTAACGCCTCTATTGAAAGAGTTGTATACAAAGCTATAAAATCTAAAAACGAAAGTAAAGATAAATCTAATTAAGATTTGTATATCCTTTTGCTTGTATTTATATTATATTAAAAATGGAATAAATTATGAATTAAAATATAAAATTTAAATACTTTCCATATAATATGGTAAAATAATCATAGCAATAACAACTGGAGGATAATATGAAAAAACTAACAACATTAATAACAATATTTATATCTATTTTTGTTTTGACAGGTTGTGTAAATACAGACATAACATTAGATATAGACAAAAAGGGAAATATAAGTGCATCGGCACAAATATTAAGTAGTGATTACCTAATGAAAGGTATAGATGAAGCCAAATTAAAAGAATCATATTCTAATGTAGAAAAAATAACAGAACCAGGAAAAACAGGTTATAAAATAACAGAAAACATAGGAAATATCAAAGATATAAAAATTGATAACAACAAGGATTTAAGCAAATACGCTGATTTAATAAAAATAAATCAAGAAGATAAATTTTTATATAATATATATGATGTTAACATAATGCTAAAAGATTATATGCAAAAAAATATGAGTAGTGAAGAAGTAGGTATGTTAGGTCTACTTGGTTCTGGTTTTGATTTGAATTTCCACTTAAATACACCTTTAGAATTGATAGAATCAAATGCAACATCTAACTCAGAAAAAGATGGTATACATACATATAATTGGGATTTTAACTTAGGAAAAGTAGATAATATATATGCTAAAGTTAAAATACCTAATATAAAAAATATAGCTATATTAGTAGTTGGTATTATAGCTTTAATAGGTATCATTGTATTTATAATAAAAAAAAGAAAAAAGAATAATATATAAATAAAAGCCAGTTCTAATTAGAATTGGCTTTTATTTATATTAAGAAATCATAAGTTACCTATTTTGTTGATAATCTATAATTAAAAACTATAAAATTTGAGAAATAGAAATACTGCTTATGAAATTATATATATGATTTTTTATATTGACATACCGAAAATAAACTTGTCATAAAAAAGAGAACTTGTACATACTTATAAATAAGAAAACAATGAAAAGAGGGGGATAACTTTGATTATATCCGTAAAAGAAGTTATAAATTTTTTTATAAGTGTCCTCATACCACTAGTAGTAGGATATGCTAGTAGTATGATATCTCAAATAATAGCAGGAACAAATACAGCAGCCAACTATGCAAGTTTAATAAAACCAGACTTTGCACCACCCAGCTTTATATTTCCAATAGCATGGACAATTCTATACATATTAATGGGAATATCAGCTTATTTAATATTAAAAAAAGGTTATGAATCTACTAAAGTAAAAGATGCAATGTTTTACTATTGGTTACAACTTGGACTTAATTTTTTATGGAGCATATTATTTTTTGGATTTGATTTAAGACTAACAGCATTAATAGTGCTTGTAATAATATTGTTAATTGTAATAGTTATGACATATAAATTCTTTAAAATAAATAAAAAAGCAACTTATATAAATATACCATATATTCTATGGCTTATGTATGCTTTATATTTAAATTATTTTATATGGATAATAAATAAATAGAACAAGCAACAATATATAACATACTACATATACTTAATTAATCATAATTAAAAAACTTATAATATAAAACATTAGTAGAAGCCAATGATTAAATTAAGGGAGACTATAAAGTGAAAAATAAAATACAATTTTATTAGACTTTAAGGAGAGGATTTGATTGAAACGTAGTATATGTAGTAGAAATGTAGAATTAAGGGATGGTATAAAAGAGTATATTAATTCAAAATTTGATAAGTTAAAAAGCTCTTTAGAAGATGGATGTGTCAAAGTTATTATAGAAAAAGATGAAAGCATGTATAACATTGAGGTTTTAATGAGTGAAGATAATGTAAATATTGGAAAAGTGGAAAGTATAAATGAAGACTTGTACTCTGCAGTAGATGCTGCCTTTGAAAAAGTATATAGCAAGCTAATAAGGTATAAATCAAAATTGAAATTTAGTACAGACCCATTAATAATAAAAGAGTCAGAAGAAGCTGAAGAAGATGATGAAATAATAATAAAAAGAAGAAAAAAATTCAATCTAAAACCTATGAGCATAGAAGAGGCAGTACTTCAGATGGAACTTTTAGGACATAATTTTTTTATATTTAGAAATCAAGATAATTATGAAATAAATGTTGTATATAAAAGGAAAAATGGTGGGTATGGATTAATAGAGCATGAATAAAGATATGTAGCTTATAAAAAATACTGAGATTTTTCTCAGTATTTTTTATATTTTATTCTCTAGAAGAAGCAACTCATATACTAGAGAATTAAGAGTATTTATATTTATATATAAACTTTTATTAAGATTATTATGTTTATAATCATATTTAAATGTATAACTTTCAATTATATTATCATATTGATAAGTTTTTATATAGTTTTTATCATAGTATAAATCATTATAAGAATTACTTAATTTATTTTTCAAAAATTCATCAACTATTTTTTGGTAAAAATCTTTGCTTTGAATAGGAAGAATTTTTAAATTAAAATATGGTCGCTGATAGATATAAAATATTTTATTATCTTTTTTAGAAATTCTTATTTTGTAAATTTTATTTTTAGTCTTAAAAAAATACTGATAAAACTTAAGTGCATCATTATTATCGAAAAATATATCAAAATCTTCATCGATTATAGATTCTTCACAAATAGAATCATCAAATATAGCATTTATAGTTTTTATACAAATAAAACGTAAATATTCATCGGAAGTAGTATCTAAAGTATCATCTTTTGTTTTTTCGCATATATTTAATATGCGTGAGTCACTTGGTAAATTATAAGAATTTCTTAAGTTAATTTTAGATTTAGGTTTAATTAATGGATATAAAGATTGCATAGATGAAATTAAATTAAAATAACTATTATTAAGAGATGTAAGTATATTTTTCGAATAATTACTTATCGCATATTTTTTTAAACGTTTTAAATCAGAAAGTATATTAAAGCTAAGTATAAGTATAGAATTTAAATCTACCTCATTTATGGATAATGAATTGGTTGTTCTGATAAATTCATTATCTAGAGAATTATGATATATATTTTTATAAAGTTGAGAGAGTAGCTTCGTATTCCTACTATTTTCCTCTTTTATAGAAGTTAACGTATCAATCGAATAAGAATAATCTATGAGATAGCTTAAATATATATCTAGGTAAATGCAATTTTGTATGATTTTTGCAAAAATATTTTTCATTTAATCACCTCTTTTTTAATAACATAAATATATAGATATTTTATTCAAATAGATATTATAAGTTTACACGCTGACTTTATTTAAATAAAAAAATAATCATATTAGTATGGAGTTATTAGGCTTAAATTCCATAAAAGAAAAATAAGTAAAAAAATTAAGGAGGAATAGTATGATAGATATTTCAGAAGAATTGTTAGTAAATAAACCAACAGTTACTATAATTTCAAATACCTTCGTAAGTATAGAAAATTATATATCTATAATCACCTATGAATCAGATTTAATAAAAATAAAAACTAGAGAAAAAACAATAAAAATATGCGGAAGTGATCTTTCACTTAAATATATACAAGAAGAAGAAATAGGTGTAAAAGGAGTTATATACACAGTAGAATATATAGATTAGGGGGAAATACGCATGATAAGCTATATAAGGGGATATTATGTTATAAGTGTAGAGGGAGTGGAGATAGAAAAGTTTATAAACCTTTTAATAAGAAGTAATGTAAAAGTTTATAATGTAAAAAGAATAAGTAAGACTAAAATAGAATTTTGTGTAAATAGAGAAGATATGAAGGATTTAAAAAGAGCTTATAGGGGAAATAATTTTGATATAAAGGTAAAGCAAAAAACAGGTGTACCATTTATACTTAAGAGAATCTATAAATTAAAGGGAATGTGGATTTGTGCTATAATATCGTTGTTTTTACTTATTATGACATCTCAATTTGTAACAGATATATACATAAAGGTTCCAGAAGGGATAAACAAAGATGATGTACGAAAAGAGCTATATAATGCAGGACTAAAGCCTGGAGTTTATAAAAAAAATATTGATAGAAAAGAAATAAGAGACCATATAATGTTAGAATTTAATGATATAGCATACATATCTATAAATGTTAAAGGTACAAATATATTTGTAACTGTAACAAAAAAAGCAGAAACTCTAAAATCTACTAAAGATTCAAATTATTGTAATATAATTGCTAGTAAAAATGGTATAATAGAAAAGGTAATACCAAGAAGTGGAAACCCAAGTGTAAATCCTGGAGATATAGTAAAAAAGGGAGATGTGTTAGTAAGTGACGCAAATACAAAGTCTCTCCCTGAAATATGGGCAACAACTTTTTATGAAGTTAAAAAAACTGATAGCTATGAAGATACTATAAAAGAAAAAACAGGAAATAAAAAAAGAGTATATACCATAAGTTTCTATGATAAAAAATATACATTAAGGAGAAATATAAAGTATAAGGATTATATTATAGAAAACAAAACACATAAATTATCTATAGGAGATTATACTTTTCCTATAAAAATTGAAGTAAGTACTTTCTATGAAGCTAAGAATAAAAAGATAAGCAAGAATAAAGAAGAATTGAAAAAAGAAATATCAGAAAGGGCTCAAAAAGAAATAGAATATATTATACCTCCATCAGCTAGAATCATAAAAGTAGACCATGATTATAAAGTAAATAAAAATAATATGTTAGAATATGTGTTAACAGTACAAACAACTGAGAATATTGCGCATACTTACGCACTTAGCAAGTCAGAAGCAGAGGAATATATAAAAGAAAGTGAAAAAAATGAGTCAGAGGAAGAAATTCCTAAAAATCCTGATAAAAGACCGATTAATGATATAAGAAATGAATTTGAAGATAAAGATAAAGAAGAAAATGATAAAAGCAAAGAAAAAGATAAAAATTCAAATACAAACTAAGGAGGACGTAAATTGATAGTACAAAAGAAATTTATAGTATCAGAAGAGAAGTTTGAAAGAGAATTATTTGGTAACTTTGATGAAAACATTAAATTGATAGAGGATGCTTTAAATATAGATGTAATATTAAGAGAAGGCAATATAGTTTTAATGGGTGAAGAAAAATATGTAGAAAAAGCCTTAAGACTAATGGATGAACTACATTCAACAGTACAAAATGGAAAACATTTAGACAAGCAAAGTATATCTTATTCTTTATCTCTTTTATTTGAAGGTAGTGAAGAAAAGATAAAAGACCTAGAAGAAACTATAGTATTAACTAAAAAAGGTAATCCTGTTAGGCCAAAAACTCTTGGTCAAAAAACATATATAGATTTAATAAAGAAAAATGATATAACTTTTGGAATAGGGCCAGCTGGAACAGGTAAAACATATCTAGCAGTAGCAATGGCTGTTAAAGCTTTTAAAAAGGATGAAGTAAGTAGAATAATACTTACAAGACCAGCGGTAGAAGCAGGCGAAAGTTTAGGTTTTTTACCAGGGGATTTAAAAGATAAAGTAGATCCATATTTAAGACCATTATATGATGCATTATTTGATATGCTAGGTCCTGAAAAGTTTAGCAAATATTTAGAAAGAGGAACTATAGAAGTAGCACCTTTAGCATTTATGAGAGGTAGAACATTAGATAATGCCTTTATAATACTAGATGAAGCTCAAAACACTACTCCAGAACAAATGAAGATGTTTTTAACAAGACTAGGATATGGCTCTAAAGCAGTAGTAAATGGTGACTTAACTCAAACAGACTTGCCTAGAAAAAGTAAAAGTGGATTACTTCATGCTATAAAAGTACTAGATAAAGTAGAAGGAATAGGAAGTATAAGATTAACAGACAAAGACGTAGTAAGACATGAATTAGTTCAAAGAATAATAAGAGCTTATGATAGATTTGACAATAAGGAATTAGATAAGAAAGAAAGTAAAAAAGATAAAAAAAGTAAAAGAAAATAACTAAGGAAGAAGTGAATAAAATGGAATTAATAATGGATAATAGACAAGATAAAATGGACATAAGTGAAGAATTAATAGAGAAAATAAAAGATATCATATTAGAATGTTTGGACTATGAAGGATATGACGATGATTATGAAGTTAGTTTATCTTTTGTAGACAACAAAGAAATACATGAGTTAAACAAGCAATTTAGAGGGATTGATAGACCAACAGATGTGTTATCTTTTCCAATGATAAGTGAAGATGATTTTGATATAGAATTAGAAGAAAAATCACTAGGTGATATAGTAGTATCTTTAGAAAGAGCTTTTGAACAAAGTATAGAATACAATCATAGCTTTGAAAGAGAAGTATGTTTTTTAGTATGTCATAGCATGTTCCATCTTTTAGGATATGATCATGATACTGACGAAAATACAAAAGAAATGAGACAAAAGGAAGAGCATATACTAAATAAGTTAAGTATAACAAGGGAGTAAGTTTATGAAGGGGACAAAAAAACGTCAGGGGATAGTTAAGGCATTTAATGTAGCTATAGAAGGTATATTATATACATTTAAGTCAGAAAGAAATATGAAAATACATTATTGTGTTGCTGTAATAGTACTCGTAGCTAGTATGTTTTTTAAGCCTTCTAGAATGGAGATGATAGCTTTAATTATGGCTATAAGCTTAGTTGTAATATCAGAAATGTTTAATACGGCTATTGAAAAAGCTATAGACATGGTAACAGAAGAACATCATCCATTAGCTAAAATATCAAAAGACGTAGCAGCTGGAGGAGTATTAATAGCTACTTTAAATTCAGTTGTAGTAGGCTATTTAGTGTTTTATGATAAAATATCAAAACCGGCTGAAAACTTGATAAACTCTATAAGAAGGTCAGAACTTCATATAACTTTAATATGTATAGTAGTAGTTTTAATAGCAGTTGTAGTAGTAAAAACCTTGACAAATACAGGAACACCACTAAAAGGTGGAATGCCAAGCGGACATTCAGCATTAGCATTTGCAATGGCTACAATGATAACTATGATGACAGGTGGACTTATACAATCCACGCTATCATATTTAATGGCGTTTTTAGTTGCACAAAGTAGAATTGAAGGAAAGATACATACATTTTGGGAAACAGTAGCAGGATCAATATTAGGAGTTTTAGTGGGGTTAGCAGTATATCAAATAGGATGGTTTTATTAAATATATAAGAGTCTTCTTTTAATCTTTTTAGGGAGGCTCTTTTTATATTTCATTTTAACTACCTATATTATGAGTAAGTTATGTATATTGATTATATTAATAGATATATTGAATTAAAAAGCAGAAATTAGGCAGATACAAAAATATATTGTAAATAATATAAAATATATATTAAAGTACTCAAATTAAGAGTATTTTATTAAAAAATAAGTCTTAAATTATCAATTTTGTGTTATAATGTAAGGTACTAAATAAATATATTAAATATAAAATACGGAAATAAGAATATTTATTATATATATTTTATAATATAGACTTATAAGATATATCAGGAGGCATATATTATGAATAATAAAGAATTATTAAAAATAGCAGAAGAAGCGAGAAAACATTCTTATTCTCCATATTCAAAGTTTAGAGTTGGAGCAGCTCTTTTAACTAAAGATGGAAAAGTATTCACAGGATGTAATGTAGAGTGTGCATCTTTTGGAGCTACTAACTGTGCTGAGAGAACAGCAATATTTAAAGCTATATCAGAAGGACATAGAGATATAGAAGCAATAGCAGTAGCTAGTGATAACTCTGAAAAAAATGAATCAACATACCCATGTGCAATATGCAGACAGGTTATAATAGAATTTGGGTTAGATATAAGAATAATAACAGGTTATTCTGAAGGAACTATAAAGGAAACAACTATAAAAGAGTTAGTTCCTCACTATTTCTCAGGAATAGACTTTGTAGATAATCATAAATAAAACAAAAGAAAAGACAGGAGACATTTATATGTTTAAATCAGGATTTGTTAGTATAGTAGGGAGACCAAATGTTGGTAAGTCTACTTTAATGAATAATGTGGTTGGAGAAAAAATAGCTATAATGAGTGATAAACCTCAAACTACAAGAAATACAATACAAGCAGTATATACGGATGAAGAAGCTCAAATAGTTTTCTTAGATACGCCAGGTATACATAAACCTAAAAATAAATTAGGAGAATTCATGGTTAAATCAGCAACTGATGCATTTAAAAATGTTGATTTAGTATTATTTGTTGTGGATGATTCTAAAAAGATAGGACCTGGAGACAGAAAAATAATAGAAGAATTAAGAAATGTAAAGAGACCAGTTATATTAGTATTAAACAAAATAGATCAATTACAAGAAGATGAACTATTTGAATTAATGGAAATGTATCACAAAGAAAATGTGTTTAAAGGAATAGTGCCAATATCAGCACTTAAGGGAAGAAACATAAAAGAGCTTATAAAAGTAATAAAAACTTACTTAGAAGAAGGACCAAAGTACTTCCCAGACTACATGATAACTGATCAACCAGAAAGAGTGTTAGTAGCTGAACTTATAAGAGAAAAAGTATTACACTATGTTCATGATGAAGTTCCTCATGGAGTTGCAGTTGAAATAGAAAAAATGAAATCAAGAAAAGATAAAGAAATTGTTGATATATCAGCTGTTATCTATTGTGAAAGAGAATCTCATAAGGGTATAATAATAGGTAAGAATGGAAGAAAATTAAAAGGTATAGGGAAATCAGCAAGAGAAGATATGGAACTATTATTAGGTTCTAAGGCAAATCTTCAATTATGGGTAAAGGTAAAAGAAAACTGGAGAAACTTACAAAATTATGTGAGTAACTTTGGATATACTGATAAATAATAAAGGTGGATTATATGGATAGGAAACAGGATGCTTCCCAGGATTTGTTGGGCGAAGTCAAGAGTTTAATTGAAAATAATAAAATACTAGAATTAAGAGAATTATTAGAAGAATATCATACAATTGATATCTTTGATATTATGGAACATTTAGAGGAAGATATGAAAATAAAATTATTTGAAGTACTTCCCCTTGATGTAGCAGCATCTATATTAGAAGAAAGTGATGCTCAGTTTTTCAGTAGTACTTTATCTAAGATAGATATTGATCATAGAAAAAATATCTTAGAATTAATGTCTTTGGATGATATGGCAGATATTTTAAGTCAGCTTGAAGAAGGCGAGATAGAAAATATAATGGAACTTCTAAGTAAAGAAGATGCAGATGATATAAAAGAACTTTTAATATATGAAGAAGAGTCTACAGGTGGTATAATGACCACTGGATACATAGAAGTAAATAAAGACATGACTGCTAAAGAAGCAATTGAACATATGAGAAGTCATGCTGAGGAAGCAGAAACAATATATTATATATATGTAGTTGATAATGCTGAAAAGCTAGTGGGAGTACTATCTCTAAGAGAGTTAATAACAGCTAGAGATTCTAGCATTATAGAAGATCTAATGAGTGAAAACATAATATCTGTATATGTAGATGAAGATAGAGAAGAGGCTGTAAGATTAGTATCTAAGTATAATCTAATAGCAATACCAGTAATAGATAGACAAAAAAGACTTAAAGGAATAATAACAGTAGATGATATAATAGATGTTATGGAAGAAGAAGCAAGTGAAGATATGTATAAATTTGCAGGTACTTCGGAACAAGAAAGAGACTTTGTAGAAAAAGTTAATCCAACATCAAAAGAACAAATAATATCATCAGTTAGAGCGAGAATTCCATGGCTTATAATAACTTTACTTGGTGGATTATTATCTATGGTAATATTTTCTAATTTAGATTTTATAATGAACCCAACTTATGCATCTTTAGTATTTTTTATACCTGTTGTTATAGGTATGGGAGGAAACATTGGAACACAGTCATCAGCACTTGCTGTTATGGTTCTTTCGAATAAAGATTTAGAATTTAAAAATGTTATAAGAGAAGGTATGGTAGGTCTTATAACAGGAATAATATGTAGTATATTAATAGGAATAGTAATATTTATATTTATGAGGGACATAGATATAGTGTTAGTAGTATCCTTATCTCTATTTATAAACATGATAGTTGGAGCTATGATAGGTGCATTTATGCCATTTTTATTTAAAAAAATGGATGTTGATCCATCAATAATATCAGCACCAATAATAGCAACACTTCTTGATATAGTAGGAATTGCTATATATTTAATGATAACAACTTTGCTTTTGGCAAAAATTGTTTAATAAGTTAATGTATGATTTACCCTCTTCTTACTTAAAATATAAATATAACTGTAAGAAGGGGGTTTTTTAAAAATGAACAATTTATGTTGGGAAATTTTTAAAAAGACAGGCAATATAGAAGCCTATTTATATTTAAAAGATTATAAAACACTAAATGAAGAAGTAGAAACTATGAGGGAGATAGAAACAGACTATGATAGTATTGAACACCCAGGGGATAGTACTTAAGGCAGTAAGATATGAAGAAAACGATGTTATATTAACTCTATTTACAAGAAAGCTTGGAAAAGTATCAGCATTAGCAAAAGGAGCTAAAAAAAACAAGAGCGCTCTACTTTCATCTTCGCAGCTTTTTGCTTATTGTAATTATACATTAAGAAAACAAGGAAGTATGTATAGGGTAAGTCAAAGTGATATTATAAAAAGTTTTTATGATATATCCTACGATATAGATGCATTTTCTTATGCTACCTATATAACTAAGTTAGTAGAAAACTCAACCTTAGAAAATCAAACTAACAATAGGTTATTTATACTACTTGCACAAACTTTATATCTATATACTCAAGTTGATGTAGACAAGAAATTTGTAACACATGTATTTGAATTAAAATTTTTAGATTATATAGGTCTTAGACCAATAATAAACAGGTGCTCAATATGTGGTACTAGAGACTTAAAATCACCAGCATTTAATGTATACGAAGGTGGAGCATTATGTAGTAGTTGTAGTGAAAATGTACAAGACAACATAAGTATAGATGTAACAACGTTAAAATTAATGGAATATATATTATCAAACGATATATTAAGATGTTCCAAAGCAAAAGTATCTAAATATATCATATATGAACTAGAAAAAATACTAAAACAATACTTAGCGGTACATGTAGATAATATAAATCAAAAATCTTTATACATGTTAAGAGAAATGAAAAAATCTTCAAAAGAAGATTTGAATGAGTAAGTTTAGAATAATTATAAGGGAGTGGATAATGGTGAATGAAAATATTACAATAGAAAAACTAGATGCTGTTATACAAAGAGTACCAGGTGCTACGTATGAACAAGCTAAAAGTGCATTAACAAAAACTAATGGAGATGTTATAGAAGCGATAATATCTCTAGAAGGACAGATAGGCTTTAGCGGTAAAAGTAAAAAGGTTAAAAAGAATGTAGAACAAGTATTTTCAAAAGATAGTGAAGATATGAAAGAACTTAAAAATAAAGTAAAAGATTTACTTCAAAAAAGTAGCGTCATAAGAGTTATAGTAGAAAAAAATGGTAAAAATATAATGAATATACCTCTTACAGTAGGAGTAGTAGGTTTAGCACTTGGTCCATTGGTAACATTAGTTGGACTTTCAGCTGCAGTTATAGGAAAATATAACATAATGATTCAAAATGAACAAGATGGTTCAATAGTTGATTTAGGGGAATTAAATGAAGAAAAGTTAAGTATGTTAAAGCAAATGCTAAGTAATACTGCTAAAGGGATAAAAGATACTGTAGTGGAAAGCAAAAAAGACGATAAAGACATAACAGATGAGCTTATAAATGAATATGACAATTCAAATTTAGATAACAACAAATAGAGATAAAATTATGATTTTTCAATAAGATTGACAAAAATTCAAGTATTTGTTATTCTAAAAGTTGAAATATACTAAAGGCCTTTCGTTAATTCGAAAGGCTTTGTTAAGCATATAGGAATTTATATTTTAAAACTTATAATAAGACTTAAACTAAAAATTATAGTTTTAACAATATACATAAAATTAAAAATTTATAGGAGGTATTCATATGAATTTCCAAAATATGATACTTACATTGCAAAACTATTGGGCAAAGCAAGGATGTATCATGATGCAGCCTTATGATGTTGAAAAAGGTGCAGGTACAATGAACCCTAATACTCTTTTAAGATCATTAGGACCAGAGCCTTGGAAGGTTTGCTATGTAGAGCCATCAAGAAGACCTGCGGATGGTAGATATGGGGAAAATCCAAATAGACTTTACCAACATCATCAATTCCAGGTTATATTAAAACCATCACCAGATAACATACAAGAATTATATTTAAATAGTTTAAAAGAAATAGGTATAGATCCAAATGAACATGATATAAGATTTGTTGAAGATAACTGGGAATCAACTACAGTTGGAGCTTGGGGACTTGGATGGGAAGTTTGGTTAGACGGTATGGAAATAACTCAGTTTACTTACTTCCAACAAGTTGGAGGTATAGAGTGTGAGCTTGAAACCGGAGAAATAACATATGGACTAGAAAGACTTGCTATGTATATACAAGAAGTAGATAGTGTTTATGACCTAATGTGGAATGATGAGTTAACTTACGGAGATGTATTTAGACAAGCTGAATATGAGAACTCTGTATATGCATTTGAAGAATGTGATGCAGATATGTTATTTAATTTATTTGATACATATGAAAAAGAAGCTACTAGACTTATAGAAAGAGGACTTGTAATACCAGCATACGATTATGTGTTAAAATGTTCTCATACCTTTAACACTTTAGATGCTAGAGGAGCTGTTGGAGTAAGTCAAAGAGCATCATTTATAGGAAGAGTTAGAACAATGGCTAGAAATGTTTCTTCAGCTTACGTTAAGCAAAGAGAAGAAATGGGATACCCACTTATAAAGGAGGGAAAATAATATGAATAACTATCTTTTATTTGAAGTTGGAGTTGAAGAATTACCATCAAGATTTGTAAGTTCTACATTAGACCAAATCAAAGGTAACTTAACAAAATTATTTAACGAAAATAGAATAAAATTTGATGATATAAAAGCTTATGGAACACCTAGAAGATTAGCGTTTATAGTTGAAGGTATAAGTGATAAGCAAACTGATTTAGAAGAAGAAGTAAAAGGTCCATCTAAAAAAATAGCAATAGATGCTGATGGAAATTTCACAAAGCCAGCACTTGGATTTATGAAAAGTAAAGGTTTAAAAGAAGAAGACGTAATATTTAAAACTGTTGGAAAAGATGAATATATATTTGGAACAATAAGACAAGCTGGTTGTGAGACAAGTGAAGTATTAAAAACTATATTACCACAAGCAGTTAAGATGGTAGTATTCCCTAAGGCTATGCGTTGGGGTGGAAAAAACATGAGATTTGCGAGACCTATAAGATGGATGGTTACATTACTAAATGATAAGGTACTAGAAATAGACTTAGAAGGTATAATATCTTCAAATGTAACTAAAGGACATAGATTCTTAGGACAAAGTGAATTTGAAGTTAACTCTTTAGAAGATTATCTAACTAAATTAGAAGAAAACTTCGTAATATTAGATCAAGATAAGAGAAAAGCTATAATAAAGGAACAATGTATAAATGTTGCTAACACTTTAGGTGGAGAAATTGAATTTGACGAAGATTTACTAGAAGAAGTAACTCATTTAGTTGAATATCCAACAGCTTTTTATGGAGAGTTTGACAAAGAATACGCTAAACTTCCTAAAGAAGTTGTAACAACTCCAATGCAGCAACATCAAAGATATTTCCCAGTATTAAAGGATGGGAAATTATTACCAAACTTTATAGCTGTAAGAAACGGTAATGACTATAAAATAGAGAATGTTAAAAAAGGTAACGAAAAAGTTTTAGAAGCAAGACTTGCAGATGCATTATTCTTCTACAAAGAAGACACTAAAAAAGACTTAGAAAGTTACATAGAAAAATTAAAGAGTGTTGTATTCCAAGCTAAGCTTGGTACAGTTTATGACAAATCTTTAAGAATAGAAAAATTAAGTGTTAAGATACTTGATTTATTAGGCTTAAGTCAAGATGAAGCTGATACTAAAAGAGCAGCTAAATTATGTAAAGCTGACTTAGTAACAGGAATGGTATTTGAATTTACTGAACTTCAAGGGATAATGGGAAGAGAGTATGCAAAAGTTGGTGGAGAAAATGAAGCTGTTAGTGAAGCAATATTTGAACATTATTTACCAAGATTTGCAGGAGATATACTTCCACAAACTAATGCTGGTATAGCTTTATCTATAGCTGATAAATTAGATTCTATAGCAGGATTTTTTGCAATAGGAATACATCCAACAGGATCTCAAGATCCATATGCACTTAGACGTCAAGCATTAGGTGTTATAAATATACTAATGGATAGAAAGTTAGATATAAGTCTAAAATCATTAGTTGATATATCTTTAGAAAATTATACAAACTTAGAATTTGACAAGCAAACTGTAGCTAATGAAATGATGGAATTCTTCAATGAAAGAATCAAGAACTTATTTAGAGAACTAGGAATAAGATATGATGTTATAGATGCAGTATTAAGTGCAAACATAGACAATGTAAGTGATATGTATATAAGAGCAGAAGAACTTAATAATTGGCTACAAAAAGATGAGTTAGTTGAAATGCTAACAGCATTTAATAGAGTTTCTACATTAGCTCAAAAAGCTACTTCTAGCGAAGTGAAGGAAGAGTTATTAGTAGAAGATGCTGAAAAGGCTTTATACAATGAATTTAAAAATGTTAAAGAAAGCGTAAAATCTTTATTAAGTGAAAAGAGATATAGTGAGTCATTAGATGCATTTGCATCACTAAGACCATCAATAGATAATATGTTTGATTCTGTTATGGTAATGGATAAGGATGAAGCTATAAAGAACAATAGACTAGGACTTTTAAAACAAATATATGATACAATGTTAAGTATATGTGATTTATCAAAAATAGTTTATAAATAATATATCGGGGGCTAAGAGGACACTTTTAGTCCCTATATTATTTTAAATAACATTTTCCTAAAAAGATTCAAAATAATTTATTTGGAAAAAATACAAATAATAAATATTAAAATAATTAAAAAAATATCAATAATATATATTAAAACTATTTAATATATACAATGTTATATTATAATAGATTTAGTATAAACAATTTAGCTACATTATTTAGTATATAAACCATTAATATATACAAAAGAATAAATAGTATATAATAAATATATAAAAAGTATGAGAATTGTATAACAAAAAGATTTACAATTACATATATATGGGTATATAATATACTATATAAAGAAAAAGTAATATAAAGTATAGCACATAAGGAAGAGGGTGACTATTATTCAACTTAATGATAGACAATTAAAGATAATTGATATAGTAAAAGAGAATGAGCCTATAACAAGTGAAGCCATTGCTGCTCATTTAAACGTAACTCGTGCTACACTAAGATCTGACTTAGCCATATTAACTATGACAGGAATATTAGATGCAAGACCTAAAGTTGGATATTTTTACTCTGGAGTTAGCGAATTAAATTTAATAGGCAATAACATAAAAGACAAAAAAGTAAGAGACATCATGAGTCTACCTGTATTAGTAAAAAAAGATATGAGTATATATGAAGTTATAGTCAATATGTTCTTATCAGATGTAGGAAGTATATTCATAATAGATAATGACGACATACTATGTGGAGTGGTTTCTAGAAAAGATCTACTTAAAGCTACTATAGGTGCTAGTGATATAAATCATATGCCAATAGGCATGATAATGACTAGGATGCCCAACATAGTTACTATAAATCAAGATGAGGATATAGTATTGGCAGCTAAAAAGATAATAGAACACGAAGTTGATTCTATTCCTGTTGTTGAACGTGATGAAAATAACAAAAACAACTTAAGGGTAGTAGGAAGGATATCTAAGACTAATATAACAAAATTTTTCCTAGAATTAGCTGACAATTAAGGAGGAATAAATGAAAAATTTAATTATATATGTTATATCAGACTCAGTAGGTGAGACTGCGCAACAAGTAACAAAAGCTGCTATTTCTCAATTTAAAATTAGTGAAGAGTGTGAAATAAGAAGATTCCCATATGTTATGGATGAAAACTTTTTATTAGAAATTTTAGAAGGTGGAAAAAGTGAAGATGCTATAATAGTATATACATTAGTAGACGAAAATCTTTTAAATGTTACTAAAAAATTCTGTGAAAAAGAAAATTTAAGTAATATAGACCTAATGACACCAATTTTAAAAGAAATAGCAAATAAAACTCAAATGAAACCTAAAAGAGAGCCTGGTATAATCAGAAAGTTAGATGAAAGCTATTTCAAAAGAGTAGAAGCTATAGAGTTTGCAGTAAAGTATGATGATGGTAAAGACCCAAGAGGTATACTTAAATCAGATATAGTTTTAGTAGGGATATCTAGAACTTCTAAAACACCACTTAGTATGTATCTAGCAAACAAAAACATAAAAGTAGCAAATGTACCTTTAGTTCCAGAAATACCTATACCTAAAGAGGTATTTGAAATAGATAATAAAAAAATAATAGGACTTACTAATACTCCAGAGAAGTTAAATCAAATAAGAGCAGAAAGACTTAAAGCATTAGGACTATCAAGTAATGCAAACTATGCTAACTTAGATAGAATACTACAAGAATTAGACTACTCAGAACAAGTCATGAAAAAAATAGGATGTCCAGTAATAGATGTTTCAAGTAAAGCAATAGAAGAAACAGCTGGAATAATTCTTGATATTATCAAAGAAAATGGATTAAACATATACAAAGATAGTGATAGATAGTTAAATTTAAAGAGAAAAACCTTAAAAACATCTTAGTTAATTTAATACAAGTTATTTATAGTAAATAAAACCTTATATTAAACTAACTAAGATGCATAAAGGCTAATTATATTAAACTAACCAAAATACAAAATGATGGGGGTTAAATAATGGAAGCTAAATATGTTTATAGTTTTGAAGAAGGTAACAAAGACATGAGATATGTTTTAGGTGGTAAAGGTGCTAACTTAGCAGAAATGACAAATATAGGTCTACCAGTACCACAAGGTTTTACAATAAGCACAGATGCTTGTAATGATTATTACAAAAATAATGAGACTATAAGTGATAATATAATAAATGAAATAGAAGAAAAGCTTAAAGAATTACAAGAAAAGCAAGGAAAAACATTAGGAGGCGAAATTAATCCTCTATTATTATCAGTTCGTTCTGGTGCAGTATTTTCAATGCCAGGAATGATGGATACAATACTTAATCTAGGTTTAAATGATACAAGTGTAGTAGCTTTAGCAAATTCTACTCAAAATGAAAGATTTGCATATGATAGTTACAGAAGATTTATACAAATGTTTTCTGATGTAGCTATGGGAATACCAAAATATAAATTTGAAAATGCCCTAGATAAAATAAAAGAAGCTAAAGGATACACTTTAGACACAGAACTTAATGTAGAAGATTTAAAAGAATTAGTAAAAAAATATAAAGAAATATATACAAAAGAAATAAAAAGTCAATTCCCACAAGATCCAAAAGAACAACTAATGTTAGCTATAAAAGCAGTATTCAAATCATGGAATAATCCACGTGCAATAGTATATCGTAAATTAAATGATATCCCAAGTGATTTAGGAACAGCAGTAAATATACAATCAATGGTATTTGGAAACATGGGAGAAACTAGTGGAACTGGAGTAGCATTTACTAGAAATCCTTCAACTGGTGAAAATAAAATATTTGGAGAATTTTTAATGAATGCACAAGGTGAAGACGTTGTTGCAGGTATAAGAACACCAAAGGACATATCTTCACTAAAAGAAGTGATGCCAAAGGCTTATGATGAATTTATGAAAATTACTTCTATACTTGAAAATCACTACAAGGATATGCAAGATATAGAATTTACTATAGAAAATGAAAAATTATATATATTACAAACTAGAAGTGGAAAAAGAACAGCTGGTGCATCTATAAATATAGCTGTAGACCTAGTAGGAGAAGGTATAATAAATGAAAAAGAAGCTATAATGAGAATTGAGCCTAAGCAATTAGATCAATTACTTCATCCTAGATTTGAAAGTAAATCTTTAAATGAAGCAACAGTTATAGCAAAAGGACTTCCAGCATCACCTGGTGCTGCTTGTGGAAAAGTATACTTTAATGCAGAAGATGTAGTAGATGCTAAAAATAGGGGAGAAGAATCAATACTTGTAAGACTTGAAACTTCACCTGAAGATATAGAAGGTATGGTATGTGCAGAAGGTATACTTACAGCAAGAGGTGGAATGACATCTCATGCAGCAGTTGTAGCTCGTGGAATGGGTAAATGTTGTGTAGCAGGATGTTCAGACATAAAGGTTGATGAGTATAACAAAGAAATAAGAACTGAAGATGTAGTTATAAAAGAAGGAGAATATATATCTTTAGATGGTTCTAGTGGATGTGTATATATAGGTAAGGTAGAAAAAACTGAAGTATCTTTAACTGGAAATTTCGAAAAATTAATGAATTGGGCAAATAAATATAAATCTTTAATGGTAAGAACTAATGCAGATAATCCAAGAGATGCTAAGGCTGCCATAAAGTTTGGAGCCGAAGGTATAGGATTATGTAGAACTGAGCATATGTTCTTTGACGAAGATAGAATACCAGCAGTAAGAGAGATGATACTTTCTAAAACATTAGAACAAAGACTAGTAGCACTTGAAAGATTACTTCCAATGCAACAAAAAGACTTCGTAGATATATTTAGAGTAATGGATGGTAAATCTGTAAACATAAGATTATTAGATCCACCACTACATGAATTCTTACCACATGATGATGAAACTATAAAAAGCCTTTCAGAGTCAATGAAAGTTTCAGTTAGTGAAATAAAAAGAAGAATAGTAGATCTAGATGAATTTAACCCAATGCTTGGGCATAGAGGTTGTAGACTTGCTATAACTTTCCCTGAGATATATATAATGCAAGCTAAAGCAATAATTAATGGTGCAATAGAAGCTACTAAAGAAGGTATAAAAGTAATGCCTGAAATAATGATACCTTTAGTTGGAGAAGCTAAAGAATTAAAAGTTATAAAAGAAGATATAAAAGAAACGATAGATAATATATTAGAAAAAGAAAATATGAAAATAGATTATACAATAGGTACAATGATAGAAGTACCAAGAGCTTGTTTAACAGCAGATGAAATAGCTAAAGAAGCTGACTTTTTCAGCTTTGGTACTAATGATTTAACGCAAATGACATTTGGATATTCAAGAGATGACGCAGGTAAATTCTTAGGCGAATATGTAAAT
Source organism: Romboutsia sp. MSSM.1001216sp_RTP31141st1_G3_RTP31141_220114 (assembly GCF_039031195.1). NCBI lineage: Bacteria > Bacillati > Bacillota > Clostridia > Peptostreptococcales > Peptostreptococcaceae > Romboutsia > Romboutsia sp. MSSM.1001216sp_RTP31141st1_G3_RTP31141_220114. The sequence continues at coordinate 180,195 of NZ_JBCIUO010000001.1, forward strand.
AGAGAGTTACTAGAAAAAGATCCATTTGAAGTGTTAGATCAAAGAGGAGTAGGAAAGCTTATAGAGCTAGGAGCTAAACTAGGTAAAAGCGTTAAGCCAAATATAAAGCTTGGAATATGTGGAGAACATGGTGGAGAACCTTCATCAATAGAGTTTTGTTACAAAGCTGGATTAGACTATGTATCTTGTTCACCATATAGAGTACCAATAGCTAGACTTTCAGCAGCACAAGCAGTAATAAAAAATGAAAAATAAATAAATTTAATAAAATATCTATAAAAATACAGGTTTGTGATTATATCACAAACCTGTATTTTTATACACAATAATGCCTTATTATAATTATTAACAATATAGATGCAAACTATATAAATTTATTAGGAAACAAAATACAAATTTTATGCATAGTTTTTTAATTAGCGCAAGTAAAGAGCTTTGCGAAGATACTAAAAATGGTATGATTTAATCATACTAACTAAAATATGATTTTAACATATATCACAGTAAAATAAATTTATCATACAATATACTAATGTACTTATAAGATGTATAAATAAGTAAGGAGGGGATTGTATGATTAAGTGTCCAAGATGCTCAAAGGAAGTATCATCAAGACCAGGAAGTATATGCCCTAGATGTGGGCTAAAAGTATCAGAAGTAAACGAAAAAATAAGATGCCCAGAAACAAGTTGCAGAGCATTAGTATCTAAAAAGTTTGAATATTGCCCAAAATGTGGCTGTAAGTTAAAAAATTATACTTTAACAGAATTTATAAAAATGGCAAGATGTAAAATAGATGATAAACTAAATGAAAAAGAATAAAGGTTGCATTTAGAGCAACCTTTATTTGGAAAGAATTGAAGTTTACATAAATTGGTTTCTTTAAGATAGGACTTAATACATGAAAAGAAAACATTTATTAATATATAAGTATGTAAATTATTATATATTAGTTACACTTAAGTAATTATTTTTTTATTTCAATATCCCATCCAAAGTAACCATTAGCCTTTTTGGAATATTTAAGTATAGCATCAAATTTAGTACCATTTTTACTTGTTAGTGATTTAACTTTGGCTTGACCATTTTTTAATATACCTTTAACCATTGTTTTGTTAGGTTTTTTCTTATAAAATTCTAGAAATTTATCATTTTTCCATATACCAAATTTACATTCTTTGTAGTTGTTGCATATATATCCTTTAGGAATCTCAACAACATCGCCACCACATATAGGGCATTTCCCAAGAGATTCATTTGAAGGAGAATCATTCTTAGCACCACTTTTATTAGAAGATTTAGTATTAGATATATTTTTAGTAAATTTTTTAGTTTTAGGATTATAAACATAATTTTCTGTACTTATGCTTTTAGGGCTATCATGTTTTATTAGCTCAACATTTTTATATATAAAGTTAAATATATTGGTTAAATACTCTTTTCTAGTGAAAGTTCCTTTTTGGATATCACTTAGACTTTTTTCTAATTTGCCAGTATAATCAACATCAAATAGCTCTTTTACTGGGAATATTTCAACTAAATTTTTACCTAAATCAGTTACAGAATAAGACTTACCTTTTTTATTAACATATCCTACTTGTGATATCTTTTTTAATACATCAGCACGAGTAGCAGATGTACCTATTGAATAACCCGATAAAACTGTAGTATCATCATCAGGTACATTTTTACCGCAATTTTTCATAGCTTTAAGTAAGGTATCTTCTGTATAAGGCTTAGGTGGTGTAGTTTGTTTAGTTATCGGTTTAATATCTATGGCATCAACTATTTCATCCTTATTTACCATAGGGAGTAAATCATCTTTTTCTTCCTTATTGTATACTTCTAAGTATCCTTTAGTTTTAAGTACTTTACCCTTAGTTAAGAATATATTTTTATCTACATCAGTTTTAATTTCAGTATTTTCATATTCTGCAGGAGGCATAAAGTTTGCTATGAATCTATCTTTGATGGCGTTATATACTATAAGTTCATCAGGTGTTAGATTAGTAGGTATTATATAAGTAGGTATGATTGCACTATGGCTATCTACTTTAGAAGAATCGAAAACCCTTTTAGTTTTAGTAAATTTGATTTTGTCACTATAAGGAACTGTTGCCTTTAATTTATTTAAAGCTTGAGACACTTTAGTTGCTAAACTTTCTTCTAAATAAATAGAATCGGTTCTAGGGTAAGTAATATAACCACCCTTACCTTTACCCTCATAAAGAGACTGACACACGCTTAAAACTTTATCTGAAGTGAAATTAGCATGTTTAGAAGTTATATATCCTTGTAGTGAAGTTAAACTGAAAAGTTTAGGTGCATATTCTTTAGACATTGTAACTTTTTTATCAAGTATTTTACCTTGATTAGAAGTTATGCTATTAATAATTTTATTAACATCCTCTATAGTATCAAATTTACTTTCTTTTCCTTTTATATACTTACCTTTATATTTTCCATTTTGGCATTTGAAATTTCCTTCTATTTCATAGTAGGTTTTTGGTACGAAATTTTTAATTTCCATATCTCTATCATAAACTAATTTGACTGTAGGTAGTATTACACGACCTATATTTAGTAGTTTACCGTTACCATACTTTAATGTGGCAACTGATGTAAAATTTATACCTATTAGCCAGTCAGTTATAAGTCTAGTGTAACCTGCTGATTGTAAATTTCTCATTTCATTATCATCTTTTAAATTATTAAGACCCCTAGTTATATCTTCTGGTGTCCATTCGTTTACTAAAATTCTTTTTACAGGTTTTTTGTTCTTAGATAATAAAAATATTAAAAAAGAAATTAATTCTCCTTCTCTATCATTATCTGTTGCATTTATAACATATTCAATATCATCTCTATGTAACAGTTTTTTTACTGTATTAAATTGCTTTTTCTTAGAACTATCTACTTTGAACTTAAACTTTTCTGGTGGAATAAATGGAAAATTAGCCATTTTCCAAGAACCAGAGTATTTATCTTTATCATAGTCTTTGACATCATATAGACTCACCAAATGCCCCACAGCATAAGTAACTATATATCCATTACCTTCAAAATAACCATCAAGACGAGTTTTAGCTCCTAAAAAAGATGCGATAGTTTTAGCCACAGATGGCTTTTCTGCTAGTATAAGTTTCATGTAAAACTCCTTTCAAGGTGCTTAAATACTACATTTGTAACTTAAATATATTATCATAAAAAAATAAAAGACTGCAAGGCAGTCTTTTATAAATAATAGTTAAAATTATTATTATGATTAGTAAGTCCCTTTATATATGAGTTAAAATAATAGTTGCTATCTTCATTATCTATTATATCAACAAAAGAGATGTGGTTGTAGTCACTTACCTCTAAATCACATAGTTTATTTAAGGTAACACAAGATATAGTTAAAGATGAATCTGGACTTATATAAATACCTTGTGTATCATATAGTGCTGTAAATATTTCATAGCATTTTGATTTATCAGTAATTAATAAATAATCAATAAGACCTTTAAGTTCTGGATACTTATAATAAATATTACTTAAAGTATTATCTTGATTTAAATTATTTAATTCTTCACTATATCCACAGAGTATTATATATAAGTTATTTTCATATAGTGATTTTAGATTAATTATTAAATCTTTTAAAAAGATATTTAAGTTAAATGGTAAATATAGATAAAGTTTATTATTTATGTCTATATTTATGTTATAATCTTCTAATAGATTAATCAAAATACTAGTTGTAGTTGGAGTATAATTTAAAAATTTAATATCATTATACATAATATAGAGATTACCGTTTATACTCTTATTGTAAATAACCTCAAGTTTTTTTTTCATCCAAGGGGCATGTAATAAATTCATATTTGTTCCTCCTAGAATTAGTATTTTAAATTTAATGTATTTTAATACAATATTAAAATAACCCTTAATTAAATTATAAAAGGAGACATTAAAATGTATACATTAAAAATAAAGAAATTACATGACGATGCAATAATACCAAATTTCGCCCACAAGGGAGATGCTGGTATGGATTTATATTCTATAGAAGAAGTGGTTATTCCTGCTTCAGAATCTAGACTTATAAAAACAGGAATAAGTATAGCACTTCCTAAAAATACAGAAGCTCAAGTTAGACCAAGAAGTGGATTAGCATTTAAACATTCTGTAACAGTACTAAATACGCCAGGAACTATAGATGAAGGGTATAGAGGCGAAATAGGTGTAATACTTATAAACCATGGTAAAGAAGATTTCACAGTAAATAAAAACATGAAGATAGCTCAAATGGTAGTTAAACCTATATATGATATAAATATATTAGAAGTTAATGATTTAGATGACACTGAAAGAGGAAATGGTGGATTTGGATCAACTGGATATTAGACTATATTTATTTAAAGGAACCTTATTTTAAGGTTCTTTTTTTATGCCAATTTGTTATAAGCTAAAAATGATATATAAGATTTAAATGTTAAGAAAATTTTATAAGAAAAAAAATATATATAAATTGTAAATATATAACAGTTATCGAAAAATATAGACAAAAACTTACAAATTTGAAATAATATTAGCATGGGCAAAACGTTAAAATATAAAATAAAAAAGTATTATAAAATGAAATTTAAAACTAGGGTATAAATACCAATTAAGGAGAGGAGTTGAGTATACTATAGCTTCTAAGCTGTAGTAATAAAATATGAATAAACAAAGTATAAAAATGGGATTGGTAGCAACATCAATATTACTTCCAATGTCAGTTAGTGTATCAAATGCTGATACTATACAAAAAGCAAACATAGAATATAAAACGATAACTGGAAATTTGGTAAACTTTAGAAAAGGACCAAGTACTAGCTATAGTTCAATTGGTAAGTTTTATAAAGGAGACAAAGTAGAGTACATAGGAAAAAGTGGAGAATGGGTAAATGTTAAGTATAATGGAAAAGTAGGATACGTACATGGAGATTACGTTTCAAACTCTTCTGAAGGAAATACATCAGATAATACTATAAAATACAATAAGATAGTAAATGCAAGTTCCTTAAATGTTAGAAAAGGTCCGGGGACTAGTTACTCAAAGATAGATTCAATACCTAATGGAACAAAAGTAGGAGTAATATCTGAGTCAAATGGGTGGGCAAAGGTAAGTTATAATGGACAAATAGGATATGTATCAAGTCAATATTTAAAGAGCAGTGAAGCTTCAACTACACCAAGTGAAGAAAAAGTAAAATATAATAGAAAAGTAAATGCAAGCTCACTAAATATTAGAAAAGGACCAAGCACAAGTCACTCAAAAATAGGTTCAATACCATATGGTGCTGAGGTAGGAGTAATATCAGAATCAAATGGATGGGCAAAGATAAAATATAATGGACAAATAGGATATGTATCAAGCGCGTATTTAACAGCAGATATATCTAATGGTGGTGGAACAACATCTCAAAGCGCCGACAAGGTAATAAATTTAGCACAAACATTACTAGGAAAGCCATATGTATGGGGAGCAGAAGGGCCTAATAGTTTTGATTGCTCAGGATTTACTCAATATGTATTTAAAAATTCTGCGGGGATAAATATACCAAGGGTATCAAAAGATCAATCAAAATTTGGACAATATGTAAATAAAAATAATCTTCAAAAAGGAGATTTAATATTTTTTGATACAAGTGGTTCAAATGATGGAAGTGTAAGTCATGTTGGGATATATATGGGTAATAATAAAATGATACATGCATCATCGAGTAAAGGAAAAGTAGTTATATCTGAATTAAGTAATTATTATAATAATGCATATGTAAATGCAAGAAGAGTCTTATAAATAACTTAAAAATTTTCTCATTATATAAAAAATAGATGTATTATTAATAAAACATCTATTTTTTTATGCAATAATCTTATATTAAGCATAAAATAATTGATAGTTTGTGAATATACACAGATGAATAAATTTGAAAATAAAAAAATCTAATATATTAAGTAAAAAGATTTTTGATGAATAAATAATCTAATATATTGAAAATAATATATAGTGTAAATTAAATTTATAGATTAACAAGGAGTGTTTCTATGGGTGTAGTAACAGATTTTTATAAATTCAAATACAGAAAAGATGACTACTATTTAGATGTATTTATAAATAAAGGAGCAATACCAAATATTGAATCAGCCTTAAATGAAATTCTAAGTGATAAATATATACCTAAAGACTCTCAATGTGCATATATGAAGTTAAAAGAATTATTTCAAGAGGCAAGAAAAAGTACAAGTCATGTTTATGCTGAAATAAAAATACACAAATGTTATTTGAGATATATAAATAATTTATATCTATATTTTTTTGATAGAAAAGAGTATAGAGCTCTGAAAGAGTTAAGCAATTATTTTCATTTATATATAGTAGAGGATATAGAAAATATAGCAAATTTTATAACACTAAGTGAAGACGTAAAGATAAGGATACTTTCAAATATATAAAATAATTAAATTCAAAAAAAGGAAATATTTCTAAATATCTTGCATATAATACATTAAATATGAAACATTTAAAATTAATCCTTCATATTTAATGTATTATAAAAAGAAGGAGGGATGTTAATTTGGATGATAGATTAGAATTAGTAATGTTTGGATATGAAAAAGAAATAGAATATGATTATACACCAGATAGTGGAAGTGAATAAAGTAAAAAGGATTTTTCAAGTTTAGATTAAGTAAAGAATAAAATAAAAATTATCTTGCTAAATCAACTAATATAATTTATATAAATAAAAAATGGAGGTAAAAAATGGAGAAAAATATAGATTTGATGATATTTGAATATGAAAAGGAAATGGCATATGATTATATACCTGAACATGAAAATGAATAATAATTAAAGCATAAGTAATATTGCATAAGTAATATTATATATCAAAAGGAGAAATAAAGTGAATATAGATAATGAATCCGATTAAAAAGGAGCTATCTCAAAGAAAATAGAGTTTAGCTCCTTTTTATTATAAGTTAAATTATAAAGTTTTAAATTAAAAAATATTATACATAAAAAATGTCTAAAGCAAATCAAAAGGTTGCCTTAGACATTAAAAACAAATTTATAGATTAAAATGTATGTTTACTTTCTTCAAAATCATAAACGTCCATCAAAGCTTCCCCAAATCTTTGATAATGAGTAATTTCTCTTTGACCTAAAAATCTTAAAACTTCTATTATATCAGCGTCATCAGTTAGATTTATAAGTTGATAATAGGTAGCTAGTGCTTTTTGTTCAGCGGCCATATCCTCATGTAAGTCAGTAACGGCATTTCCCATAACAGCAATAGGACAAACACTAAATGGATTTCCAGTTGAATCTGTTGGATATATACCAAATCCATTTTGAGCATAATTAGATCCAAGTCCTGCTTCTTCTAACTCAGTAGGAGTAGCATCATATGTTAGTTGATAAACCATAGTAGCTACCATTTCAACATGTGCTAATTCCTCTGTTCCGATATCAGTTAAAAGTGCTTTAGTTTTCCCTGTAGGCATAGTATATCTTTGACTAAGATATCTTAGGGCAGCTGCTAACTCTCCATTAGGTCCACCAAATTGAGTTATAAGATATTTAGCCATAGTTATATCCTTAGTTTTAAGATTAACAGGATGTTGTAATGTTTTTTGATATATCCACATAAATTAAATCCTCCTTAATTATTAGTCGTTAAATTCTCTTTCCCAAGGCCATGGGCTTTCTACCCATCTAAAAGGATACTTGCTAGGTGAAAATCCAAAGTTAGTTAAAGGTCCATACTTATTTTCATATAAGCATCTTGCTTCTAAAAATTGATTACATAGAGAATTAAAAGTAGCAATTGCATTTTTATCACAAGGATTATTATCTAGATATAAATTCATATCTAAACATGCAAAACAAAGCTCTTGAATTTTTCGCATTAATTCATTTCTAGAGTCACTCATAATTATTCTCTACCTCCTTTTTCTCTTAGTGGAGTTGAATATAAATTCTTGTTATAAATTGGAGAATCTATTAGATATAGCTCAGGGAATAGAGTACCACGTTGAAAGGCTTTAGGTAAGCTATACGTTTTAGTGTAGACTTGACGCTTAATATAAGGTCTAGCTAAGGAATATCTAGGTTCCATACAGTTTTTTCTATTATCATCTTGCATATAATTTAACCTCCTGTCTTAAAGTGAGAATGAACTTAATAATAATATATTGTAGTTGTGAAAAAGTGTTACTAATAAATATATAAGCTATATTTAAGTCAAAAATACACATTAAAATAAATGAGTAGATTACTTGAATTATTAGCTTAATATATGATAAAATAATTTGCATGTTTTATTAAAAATAGTCTAAAATTGAAACTTAATGAAAATGAATTATATATATAACCAAAATATAAATAAGAGGTGATAATATGAGTAACTTAGCGGGAAAAGGCTGTGAGATAATAGTACCTTTTGACGAAAGACAACCATTAAAAGATATAGAAAGAAGTATAATAAAAAGATATAGAAAACATTTATGGTCAAAATTTATAAAAGCTATAAGAGATTATAATTTAGTAGAAGAAGGCGACAAAATAGCTGTTGCAATATCTGGAGGAAAAGATAGTCTACTTATGGCTAAGATGTTTCAAGAGTTAAAAAGACATGGACAAGTAAACTTTGAATTAGAGTTTATAGCTATGGATCCAGGATATCATGAAGACATAAGAAAGTTACTTGTAGATAACTGTGAGTACTTAGATATACCAATACACTTATTTGACTCAAGAATATTTGAAATAGCAGATGAAATAGCTAAAGATTATCCATGTTATATGTGCGCAAGAATGAGAAGAGGAGCACTATACTCTAAAGCTGAAGAACTAGGGTGTAATAAGTTAGCACTTGGACATCATTATGATGATGTTATAGAAACAACAATGCTTAACCTACTATGTTCGGCTAACTTTAAAACAATGTTACCTAAACTACATTCAACAAACTTTGATGGTATACAAATAATAAGACCACTTTATTATATAAGAGAAGAGCATATAGTAAGATTTATACAAAATAGTGGTATATGGCCACTAAATTGTGCATGTATGGTAGCGGCTAAAAAGACTGGTAATAAGAGATATGAAATAAAAGATTTAATCAAAAGCCTTGGAGAAAACTTTAAGGATGTAGAAAAATCAATATTTAAAGCAGCGGAAAATGTAAATATAGATTCTGTACTTGGATGGCAAAAAGATGGAGTAAAGCATTCATTTATGGAAAATTTTGAAGACTAACTAGAAATTCTTTAAAGTTTACATTATTTATTTTTAGTATAATTAGATATAATATATTTATAGATTTAGGAAGAATTTTTATTCTTCCTTTTATTTTTGATTTTATGAAATATATTTGAATAAGCAAGAAAAGCGAAAATTTTATAAATGTATAGTGAAAAAATAGCATAAAATGATAAAATATAAGTAAAGATATTTAGAAGGTGGGAGTTTGGATTGAAAAGAGTTTATATAGACTTTGAAATGAATATGCCAAGTGTAAGAAATAAAAGAGATATGCTAAATGCAGATATAATTGCAATTGGAGCTATACAATATGATACGGATACAGGTAATATAGAAGAATTTAAGTCATTAATAAAGCCTGTAACTAACCAAGAAATATATCCACATATAGAAGAATTAACTCATATAAAGCAAGATGATGTTAAAGATGCTCCAACATATGAAGAAGTTATGAGAAAATTTAAAAAATGGTTAGGTACATTTTCTCAAATAGAGGGTATATATACCTTTGGAAATCTAGATTTAACTTGCTTTAATAATACAGATAAAAAGAGTGCTCAAAAAAACAATCACCCAAGATTTATAAATAATATAAAAGGTTTATTCGTAGATATAAAGGACAAATATTTAGAATGCGGGATAAAATGTATGAATTATGTTTCGTTAAAAAATTTACTCGAATGTGCAAACGTAGAATTTAAAGGAGACGCACATGATCCTTTATATGATGCATATAATTTATATGTATTAGATGAAGTTTTAGAAAAAAATGAAGGGATAAGGGACATACTAATAATAAAAGATTTTATAAGACCACCATTTATAATATTAAATGAAAACTTAGAAAAAGTTTTTGATGAATACACAAATATATACTATAAAAATCCAAAAGAGGCTAGCAAATTTGATATATCCATAGAAGTTATAAAAACTGTATATTTGTATTTGGAATCTATAAATAACATAGACATATACAATATAGATATAATAAGAGATATAAGTAGAAAAATGGACACAATAGATAAGTTAAAAGATATTAGAACTGGGCATTTTTATATACTTGAGAATGTATATTTTGATATGAAAGATTTAATAGACGATTTAATGCTTTATAAGTTAAAGCAAGAGGAATACGTAGAAGAAATAAATAGTATAATAAACTTATTTTCTGATGATTTAAAGTATGAAGAAATAGAATTTGACTATATACTAGAAAAAAGCTGTTGATAAAATTAAATATCAACAGCTTTTTAATATGAATAAATATGTAGAAGAATAAATATAAATTATAAGAAACCAAAAAAGGAAATAGGAGGAGTTTTTGTGGAAGAAATAAGTAATTATTTTTCTATAATATTTAAGGTATTTATATCTTTATCATCAATATTTATATTATTTTATGGTGTAAGTATTATATTAAAAGCAAAATATAACAAGCCTAAAAATAAAGGACATACAAGAGGATATACAAGAAATAGCTTAATGATAGACGACAGAAGCAATGTAGATACAAAGAAAGTAAAAGAAAATATAAGACAAATAGAAAACTCTAGTATATCAAGTAAAGAGAAAACTATGCAATATGATAATGGGGATGTATACAAAGGGGAGATTAAAGATGGAAAAAGAGAGGGTTTTGGTATATGTATATACATGAATAAAGATAGATATGAAGGGCTTTGGAAAGATGATAAAATGCATGGAATAGGTAAATATACTTATCATGATAAAGGGTCGTATAGTGGTGATTTTAAAGAAAATAAGATAGAAGGAATAGGAACTTATACTTATAAAAACAAAGACATATATAAAGGATATTTTAAAGACGGAAAAAGACATGGAAAGGGAATTTTATATTGTAAAGATGGAAGCAAATATAATGGAATGTGGAAAGATAACCTTAAACATGGGCAAGGAAGGCTTATTGATGTAAATATGCAGATTTATGAAGGGGATTTTGTAGAAGGCAAAAAAAATGGACAAGGCAGATATGAATTTGTAGATGGAAGCAAATATAATGGTGAATTTAAAGACAATATATATCATGGTCATGGATGCTACATAGATAAATATGGGAATATATATGAAGGTCAGTATAAATATGGATTAAAAAAAGGCAAGGGTATGATGAAATATAGAAATGGTGAAATATATGAAGGTGAATTTAAGGATGATATTATAAATGGAAGAGGAAGATATACATATAAAGATAAAAGTACTTATGAAGGAGAGTTTAAAGAAGGTAAAAAACATGGAGTAGGAACATACACTTGTGAGTTATATAAATATGTAGGCGAATTTAAAGAAGATAAAAAAGGTAAGGTAGGAACCTACTACTTAAGTAATAATATTATTTTAGAAGTAATTATAGAAGAAAATATTATAACACAAGGTGTATATATATGTAATGAAAATAAAAGATACCTACATAATATAGATGTAAGTGAAATAAATGAAAAATATTTATTAAATAATATAGAAAACTACCTCGAAAATGATAAAGAACAGAATCACATTATCACTTCAAAAATATATAATTAATTATAAGAATAAATTTTGGGGTGGTATATATGAAAAATAAACCTGAAGATTTAAACATTAAATTGTTGCCATTTAAAATAGAATCAAACTCAAGAGGAAAAAATACAATCAACCAATACGGAGTGGATATGATAAAAGCTAGAGATATGTGGAAAGAATCTAATAAAGGAAGTGGAGTACGTATAGCAGTAATAGATTCAGGATGTGATATATATCATGAAAGCTTAAAAAATAATATAGTAGAAGTTAGAAATTTTACAAATGAAGATAATAAAAATCCAAATATTGTAACTGATAGAGTAGGACATGGTACTCATGTTATAGGCACTATTGTGGCAAATAATCCAAATAATAATATAGTAGGTATAGCACCTAGTGCACAGATATATGTATTAAAAGCTATAGAAGGTAATGGACTAGGAAAATTAAGTTGGGTAGTTAATGCCATAAATTATGCTGTGGAAAAAAAGGTAGATATAATATCTATGTCACTTGGAATGGGTGGAAGTTCAGATAAATTAGAAAGGGCAGTAAAGGAAGCTGTCAAAAAAGGAATATTAGTAGTATGTGCAGCTGGAAATAGTGGTGATGGAAATGCTGATAGTTTTGAATATTCATATCCAGCTGCTTATGAAGAAGTAATATCAGTAGGTGCAGTTGATAAAAAAGGAAATCCTGCTAGTTTTAGTAATGCAAATTTAGTTATAGATGTAATTGCGCCGGGGGTAGAAATACTTTCAACCTATCCAAATAACAAATATGAAGTACTAAGTGGAACAAGTATGGCAACACCGCATGTGACAGGAAGCTTAGCTTTACTTAAAAACTGGTCAAGGGAAGAATTTCAAAGAGATTTAAGTGAAACTGAATTATATGCTCAACTTATAAAGCATACAAAATCTATTAACTATCCAAGAACTATTCAAGGTAATGGGCTTGTATATCTAGCGCAAGTTAAAACTAAAAATAAGAAAAAGAACTAAAAAACTTCGCATATCTATAAAAAAATTAGATATGCGAAGTTTTTTGATATTAAATGATAAAAATTTGCAATTAAAGTTACAAAAAGGTTACAAAAAAATGCTAAATTGTGTATAATGGTATAGTAAATAAAAAATAGGGCAACAAAAGCAAAATTGGAGTGATGAAAATGATTAAATTTACTAATGTAGATAAATTTTATTCAGATGGTAATAAGTCACTAGATAATGTAAATTTAGGAATAAAACAAGGCGAATTTGTGTTTTTAGTAGGACATTCAGGAGCAGGAAAGTCTACTTTACTTAAATTATTGACTAGAGAAGAAAAAATATCATCAGGAAGACTTTCTGTTTTAGGGGAAGATATAACTAAAATAAAAGCAAGCAAAGTACATAATTACAGAAGAAATTTAGGAATAGTATTTCAAGATTTTAGACTATTAAATGAAAAAACAGTCTATGAAAATGTAGAATTAGCGCTTAGGGTTGTAGGTACAAATGCCAAAGAAATTAGACCAAGAGTTATGGAAGTGTTAAAAAGAGTTGGCATAGCTGAAAAACATAGTAAATATCCACATGAATTATCAGGTGGGGAATCTCAAAGAGTTGGTATAGCTAGAGCTATAGTCAATAAACCATCTATAATAATTGCAGATGAATGTACGGGAAATTTAGATATACATAATTCTATTCAAATTTTAAAATTATTAAATGAAATAAATGAAGAAGGGATTACCGTCATAATGGCAACACATGATATAGAAATATTAAAGCTATTTCCAAAGAGAGTCATAGAGCTTAAAGAAGGAAAAATAATTAAAGATACAAAGAGGGAAAAATATGAAATTAATGTCTAAATTTTTATACAGTCTAAAGCAAGGAATAAAAGGTGCTTTTCACAATAAAACTATGACTATTATATCTACAATTTCTATATCTGCATCTTTAATAATACTAGGAATAGTTTTAACTATAGTATTAAATATAAACCAATTTATAAAATATGCACAAGATGAAATAAATGAAGTTAGGGTATCTATAGAAGAATTCACTAATGATGATGCGAGAATAGAATTAAAAAATAAAATTAAAGATATAAATGGTGTTAAAGGTGTTGAGTTTAAAACAAAAGAAGCTTCTTTTAACGATCTTAAAAGAAGTTTTGGAGAAGAAGCATATCTACTTGAAGGTGTACAAAATCCTTTAGAGGATTCCTTCCTTGTTACAATAGATAATCCAGAGAATATAAAGCAAATATCGAGAGAGATATCTAAGTTAGAAGGTGTAACAGAGATAACTTATTTTCAAGATATAATACAAAATTTCTTAAGTATATCAAGTACAGTTAAGAAATTTGGGTCAATTTTAATAGGGGGCTTACTATTAATATGCCTAGTAATAATATCTAATACGATAAAAAGTAGAGTATATAGTAAAAAAGAAGAAATACAAATTATAAAATATGTAGGTGGTAGTAACTTATTTGTAGTATCTCCATTTATAGTAGAAGGCTTTTTTATTGGATTAGTAGGAGCTACTTTAGCTATTGGTATATGTTTGGTTATGTATGGATATATAGTAGAAAATTTAAAGCAATTTATAAATCCAATAAACAATATTATGTCGGGTGCAGTCCTTCCATTGGCTTCTATATCATCTTCACTAATATCGACGCTGCTTATAACAGGAGTAGTTATAGGGGTATTAGGAAGTGTTATATCAGTTAAAAGACATTTAAAAGTATAAAGTAATAGGGGGACGATTGAGTGAAAAAAATATTGACAGTGCTAACAGTATGCTCTTTAGTATTTGGAACAACATATATATATGCAGATACTGAAGATAAAAATATAGAAACTAAACAAAAGAGTGTAGATGATAAATTAAACAAAAACAGAGAAGAGCAAACAACTTTAGAATCTAAAATAAGAGATTTAGATTTTAAAGTGAAAGAAATAGAAGGAAATATAAAAGAAACTAATGATAAAATAGAAAATTTAAATGGTGAAATAGAAACTACTAAAGTTGAAATAGAAAAACTAAACGAAAATATAAGTAAAAATGAAGAAGCTCTAGGTAAAAGATTAAAAGCAATAAACAATAATTATTCTATGGGATATATTAAGGTTATATTAAGTAGTACTTCTATATCAGATTTTTTCAATAACATATATGTAGTTAAGCAAGTTGTAGAACAAGATCAGAAGATACTAAAAGAATTAGATGAAAATAAATCAGAAGTAGAGAAAAAAGAAAAAGATTTAAATTATAAAAAGAAAATGCAAGAAGATTTAAAAATATCTCTAGTAGAAAATAATGAAAAGGTACAATCTGATAAAAGTGAACTAGAAGCTTTAAAGAGAGAACTAGAAACTGAAGAAGATAATTTACAAAATGAACTTGAAAAATTAGCAGCAGAAGCAGCAGCTAAACAAGCACAAGAAGCACAACAAAGTGCTGCATCAATTGATGAAAATTTAAATGGAGCAATAATATCAAGTGGATCTTGGCCAGTCCCAGGACATACTAGAATAAGCTCTCCATATGGATATAGGCTTCATCCAGTATTAAATGTTCAAAAGATACATACAGGTATTGATATACCCGCACCAAAAGGAACCCCAGCAGTAGCAACTGATAGTGGTACAGTTATATATTCAGGACCTAAAGGAAGTTATGGAAATACTGTAATGATACAACATGATAATGGAAAGGTATCATTATATGCACACAACGATCAATTACTAGTATCTGTTGGACAGAAGGTTCAAAAAGGACAAGCAGTAACTAAAATAGGAAATACAGGAAGATCAACAGGGCCACATTTACATTTTGAAATAAGAATAAATGGAAAGCATACAAATCCTATGCCATACATAGGGTAATAAAAAATAAGTATCTATTAAAAAATAATTTAATAGATACTTATTTTTTTATTTAGAAATAAATGAATTAAGTTGTACATTTAAATAAATATTAGCAAATTTTGTTCTAAAACATAATACATGTTATCATATAATATATGATTAGATAAACAAGAATCTAAAAGGAGTTTTACACATGGAAGAATATGTAGTTGTGGATTTAGAAACCACGGGTCTTGACCCATATAAGGGTTGCGAAATAATAGAAATCGGAATAACTGAGATAAAAAATAACGAAATAATTAGGAATTATTCAAGGTTTGTAAAACCAACTTCAGATATACCGCCATTTATAACAGATATAACTAACATAACTAATGATATGGTTAAAAATGAAGACCCTATAGAAAAAGTTTTACCTAGATTTAGAAAATATATAGGAAATAGGACTATAATAGCTCATAATGCTAAATTTGACTTAAAATTTTTAAATTATTATTTAGATAAATTAAATTTAGAACCTATAACTAACCATATATGTACATTAGAAATGTTAAAGGCTAATAAGGACTATAAAGGCAAAAATAAAAAATTAGAAACAGCATGTGCATATTATGGAATAGAAAATAAAAATGCACATAGAGCAGATAGTGATACATTAGCTACAGCTAAATTATTTTTAAAAATAAAATAAACAAAAAAGCAAACTATTATTTAAATATAGTTTGCTTTTTTGTTAGAATTTTATGATTTAAATTATTTTCATATAAGACATAAATTTATATCATTCAAAATAAAAAATTTTTAAAACTAATTATATTTAGTGGTTAATTTTTATTAAAACTCATAGTATATAGTATCTTAAAAAACCTTTAGGGGGTTAGACATATGAATTTTATAGAATTTAATATATCTGTAAGTGAGATAGAGTTTTCAATATTTAAAAAAATAAAAAATAAGAAGATATATATCGTTAAAAATAAATTAATTATACCGAAGTCTTTTGATATCGGGAATAGATTAAATTATATAAAAAAATTAGTAAGTACTATTATAAAAGAGCATGATATTAATAAATCCTATATAAATAAAAATGAATCAGAAAATGAAGATACTATACAGTTAATAAAGATAGAAGGTATAGTAGAGGAACTTCTATTTAATTGTGGGGTGGAAATATGCAAATAAATCCAAATGTTAACTTAAAGGTAATAAAAAAGATTAAATCTGAAGGGGTTAATTCAAATTTATATTTAGTAGAAGATACTCAGCTTGGATGTAAATTTATACTAAAGCAAATAAGTAAAAAAAAATTAAAATCTGCAGATAAATACTTTGACGAATCTAAGAAGATATATAGGTGCAATCATCCAAATATAATGAATATAAATACAGCATCTCAAGATGAAAATAATATATATATAACAATGCCATACCTAGAAAGAGGATCTTTATATAATTTATTAGAGAATAAAAGCTTAACCATTAGAGAAGTTATAAAGTATTCATTAGACTTTTTATCAGCAATACAATATATCCATTCTTTGGGTATAATACATTGTGACATAAAGCCAAATAATGTACTTATAAGTGATAATGATAATGCAATACTAACCGATTTTGGTTCGGCATTGTATTTAAATAATTCAGGAAATGCAAGGCTTAGAAATGTATATTATAAGCATATAGCTCCAGAGCAGTGTACAAATTCTATAATAGATAAAAAAATTGATATATATCAAATAGGTACTACATTATATAGAATGTGTAATGGAAATGAAGAATATAATAATCAAGCCAGAAAATATAAGGACTTAAATAGTTTAAAAATAGCATGCGCTAAAGGGAAGTTCCCTATAAGAAAAAAATATTTGCCTCATGTACCAAGAGAAATTATAAATATAATAGAAAAATGTCTTATGATAGATCCAAGGGATAGGTATGAAGATGTTTTAGAAATAATGAATGATTTATCTAGTGTAAGTAGAAACTTAGATTGGAGATATAAAAAATTAGAAGAAAATGACTTTGTATGGGAACTAGAAGATAAAAACTACAATACTTATATAAGGTTATACAAAGAAGATACAGTATGGAAAGTATTGAGTGATGGGAAAATTTATACAGTAGACACAAAGGCTAAGGGATATAAGCTTATAAGAAGTATTATAAAGAATAAAAAAATGACCTTACTTTAAACCGATCAAGTAAGGTCATTAAAAAGGGGTAAAATATATTATAAAAAGGGGTTTATTAGGGAATATATTTTATTTGGGGAGTAAATAATCGGTTATTAGGGGAATAACCTTGTATTTATAATAACAAGATTCGACAAAAAAAGCAATAGTAAATTTAAAAAAAGTTTTATAAAATTTTTATTTAAACTAAATTTAATTAAAAATTAAATTTAGTTTAAATAAAAATGTATAAAAATACATCTTCTGGATAAACTATAAAAATCTAGGAGGTATATATGAAAAAATCTAAATGTTTGCTTTTAACCTTATTATTTTTTATAGCTATGTCAAATACATCAATATGTATAGAAAAAAACAATATACTAAATAAAGATATATTAATAAATAATGTAGAAAAAGATGATATAAAAATAAGCATAGAGGATATAAATATAGTAGAGGAAAAAATAAGTGTAGGAGATGTTTACAATTCTTCTGCTATAATAAGTATGAATGTTAGAAATAATAGTAAATACGACATAGAATTATCTAATATAGATGTATATCCATATCAAGGCGGAAAACCAGTTAAGTATTTTGTTTCAACAGCTAATGAAGATATACAAGGATTTATAGGAAATATAAAAGGTGGAGAAGATAAAGATATAAAAATGGGAATAACACTTCATAATACTAAAGATCCTATAAAATTAGAGTTAAATAATATAGAAGATAAAAGTAAAGAACAAATTGTACATAGCATAAATATAAAGTAAAAAAGAAAAGCGTTGCTTTTCTTTTTTTTATGTATTATTCCATAGGTTGATGAATATCAACAGGACACTCTGGTTCATAAGTGCCGCAACCTATACAAGTATCATGTATAAAATAAGCTATAACAAAATCTCCTTTGCTATTATATATATTATATAATTTCCAAAAATCATTTTTTTTAGCCAAATAATATACAAATAATATATAAAGTTGCATAAACTAAGTATAGTCATAATCTTACAAATTTGTTCTTTGATTTATTTTGTATAACAATGTATAATTACTTTATAAATAAGGAGGTTTTATGAGTTATAATAATGATGATAATAAAATAAGACGGAAAAGAGTAAGCTCAAGTACAAGTAAAACAACAAATAAAACGGATAATAAAGTATTTAATAATAGAAGTGTAAGTGAAAAAATAAAAAATGAAAACACTATAAATAGAAGAACAAGAAGTAGTACTTATAGTTCTCGTTCAAGAGCTAAAAAAAGCAAGAGAAAAAAAAATAAAAAGTTATTAAAATTATTTAAAAATTTACTAATAGCAATGTTATTAGTATTAGCTTTAGTATCAATAGTTTCTAGTATTTATGTATTTACAGTGGTCAAAGGCTCACCTAAAGTAACTAAAGAGCTATTAGAGCAAAATTATATAAGTAGTGAAGTGGTAGATAATAATGATATACCAAAGTATTTAAAAGATGCTATTGTATCTATAGAAGATGAAAGATTCTATAAACATAATGGTGTAGATACTATATCTTTAGTAAGGTCTGTAGTACATAATTTACTAACAGATACAACTCAGGGCGGAAGCACTATAGAAATGCAAATTTCTAAAAACTTACTTACAAGTGATGATAAAACTATAAAAAGAAAGCTTAAGGATATGTTTAATGCAACTTCCATGGATAAAAACATATCTAAGGATGAAATATTAGGTATATACTTAAATAATATATATTTAGGTAAATCAGCCTATGGGGTAGGAAAAGGTGCTAAAGTGTATTTTGGTAAAGATGTTAAAGATTTAAACTTAGCTGAATGCGCTATGTTAGCAGGAATAACTAATAGTCCAGCAAAATATGGTCAATTTGTACAAGCAAAGAAAAGACAAGAAACAATACTTTATAAAATGCATGAACTTGGATATATAAATGATGCAGAATATGAAGATGCATTAACTAAAGAAGTAACTTTTGTATCTGAAATAGGTAAATAAGAGGTGTAATATGAAAGAGTATAAGTTTAATTATGAAGATAAAGAATATGTATTAAGTTTAGATAACTGTAGTGGTTTATTAAATGATGAAGAAAAGCCCGTAGATGGCATAAAATTAGAAAATATATTAGAAATGTTATCTAATGGCAGTGAAATAGATTTTGATATGGAATATTACCAAGAAGCTTGCCCAGAATGTCTAAAAGGAGTTAAGGAAAAGCAAAAGTTTTTTGGTTTTTTAGAATATCATTTTTATATATTCACTAAAAATGGAAAGTTTGTTATAAGTGATATAGATAAAAGTTATGAAGGATTAAGTTTTAACAAATTATTAAGAGCAGGTAAAGTTGATGACAGTTATATAGTTAGTATAATAATATGTGAAAACTGCCAAGATTATATAATACAAATAGAAAACTGTATAGTATAAATAAAAAAAGTCTACCATTGATCTGGTAGACTTTTTTTATTACATACAATAAGTTAAAAAGGATGCATCTACTTGTGCTGTTATCTTAACTATACCAGGTACTACATTTGTGATAGATGATTTAGATGAATAATTAATATTATTTAGCTGAGAACTTATTTCAGTAACTTTACAAGGTATGGGATTATAATTAAGAGAAAAACTTTTAGCTAAAATACTAGCTTTATCTTTAGCATCTTGAGTAGCTTTTTTTAATGCTTTATTATAGTATTCATTAGGATTAGATAAAGAAAAATCTATATATATTTCATCATTTGCACCATTTTCAACTACTAAAGAGTAAATATCATTAACTTTACTTAAATCATGAACTATTATAGTTATAAGTTGAGTTACAGTATAAGAAATTAATGTATTTTTTTCATAATCATAATTTTGAGTAGCAGAAATGTCTTTACTAAAAATATCATCCTTTGAAACACCATAATCAGAAAGACTATATAAAAGTCTGTTTAAAATTTCGCTATTTTTATCTTTTGCTATTTCTAAGCTCTTATCTTGAGAAGAGATTCTAACATTAATTTTTGCCATATCAGATTCTATATTTAAAGAACTTACACCTCTAACTGTTAACGAGCCCTTGTCAGAGGGCATATTAAATAGGCTATTTTTATATTGCATAAACAAAACCTCCATACTTTATAGTTTATTACTAAGTTTATATATTTAAATAAGTATACTTTAAATTATATTAATTAATAGAAATTTAATATGATATAATTAATATAAATTTTTAAAATGAGATAAAAGGGGAACTAAAGGTGGAAAATGTAATAGGGGTTATAGCGTCAAATATAGAGTTAAAAGAAAAAATAGAAACACTTTACCCAAGGGAAATAAAAAATAAAGAAATTATAATAGATATTATAGAATTAGATTTATTAGAAGAACAAGGAAAGATATTAGTTGACAAAGGAGCTCAAGTAATAATAGGTAGAGGTGGAGGATATAAGCTTATATTAGATACTGTAAATGTACCCATAATACCTTTAAATATGAAATCTATAGATTTACTAAAAGCTATAAAATTAGCTAGTACATATAAAAAGGAAATAGTTCTTATATTAGGGTATGATGAAGTAGATTTTGATTATATAAGTTTAAAGGATGTAATAAATATACGTATAAAGGAAGAATGGTTCAAATCTAAATATGAAATAAGAAGCAAGGTATTAAAATACATCGATAAAAAAGAAGGTATAGTTATAGTTGGAAGTGGAATAGCTTGTTCTTTTGCTAGACAGTATAACATAGATAATGTATTTATAAATGCTAGTGAAGAATCTATAACAGAGGCTATAGAATACGCTAAAAATATAATAAGTTCATTATCAAATGAGAAATTTAACAATCAAATGCTTATAAATATACTAGATGGAGTAAAAGATGGAATAATAGCTATAGATACAAAAGGCAAAATAATACTATTTAATGAAAGTGCAAAGAAAATATTAAATACAAAAAAGGAAGAAGTATATAAGAAAAATATAAAAGATGTATTTCCTTGTATGGATTGGTTAGTAGAGGCTATGATTAAAAATGAGAGTCATAAGCGTAAGATAAGAAATATAAATAAATTGACAGTAAACACAAGGTCAGTACCCATAATAGTTGATGGACAAGTTCAAGGAATAATTGGAATACTTCAAGATATAACTAATATACAAAGTTTAGAAAGAAAAATACGTATGGATTTAAATAATAAGGGGCTCTGTGCTAAATATACATTTGATGATTATATATTCAAAGATGAAATAAGTAAAGAACTTGTAGAAATGGCTAAAAAGATTGGTAAAACAGAATTTACGACCTTATTATATGGAGAAAGTGGTTGTGGAAAAGAAGTGTTAGCACAAAGTATGCACAATATTAGTCAAAGAAAAGATAAACCTTTTGTGGCTATAAATTGCGCCACTATATCAGAAAGTTTATTAGAAAGTGAATTATTTGGATATGAAGAAGGAGCATTTACAGGAGCAAAAAAAGGTGGGAAGCCAGGGCTTTTTGAACTTGCTCATGGAGGGAGTATATTTTTAGATGAAATAAATAGCTTACCTATAAATATACAAACTAAATTACTTAGGGTTATAGAAGAAAAAAAGATAATGAGAATGGGGTCAGATCGGGTGATACCTCTAGATATAAGGATAATGGCTGCTACTAATGAAAATCTAAGACAAAAAATAAAAGATAAAACTTTTAGAGCTGATTTATTTTATAGATTAAGTAGCCTAGAGATAAATATACCTCCACTTAGAAAAAGAAAAAAAGACATAGTATTTTTGTTTGAATATTTTGTGAGAAAAATGATAGAAGAAGGTGGTTTTTCAAATCTATCTTCTATCAGTGATAACTTTCAGCTAAAGCAAGAAGAGGTTAATCTATTAAATAATCACAATTGGTTGGGAAATATTAGAGAGCTAAAGAATGTAGCACAAAAATATGTATTAACAGGTAAAATAGAAATATTATATGTGGAAGATGAAGATAATAAAGTGGATGAATATAACTTGAATACATGTAA
This sequence comes from Romboutsia sp. MSSM.1001216sp_RTP31141st1_G3_RTP31141_220114, assembly GCF_039031195.1. Lineage (NCBI taxonomy): Bacteria > Bacillati > Bacillota > Clostridia > Peptostreptococcales > Peptostreptococcaceae > Romboutsia > Romboutsia sp. MSSM.1001216sp_RTP31141st1_G3_RTP31141_220114. Next base: position 203,071 of record NZ_JBCIUO010000001.1, read on the forward strand.
TAGTCAATTTGAAAATATAAATTACGAAAAAATAGGTATTGATATAAAAGAGATAAATAAATATGTTGAAACAAAGATTATAAATATATTATTATCTCAAGGATTAAACAAAACACAGGTGGCAAGTATCTTAGGGATAAGCAGAACAGCTCTTTGGAAAAAATATAAAGATAATGATTAATGTGTTAAAAAATAGTAACTAATGTTAAGATTTATTAACATAAAAAATTATCATCGAAGGTAAGTCATTATAAATAATAAGATTCACATAAGTATGAAACTAATAAAAAACAAGCCTACTTAAAAAAAATTGTTTTTTATTAGTTTATATTAATTATTAGTTTATTATAGTAAATTAATTCAAATATTTGAATATTTGGCACAAGTGTTGCTTTATATTAAGGGTGAAAGTAAATAATTATAGGGTGGTGGGAATATTATGCAAAGTATGGCGGCTAAGCATTCTATATGGCCAAGAGAGAAAGATATAATATTTGATTTATCAGGGAGAGCTCAAAGAGCTGAAAAGAATATAGGAAGAGAAAATGTTATAAATGCTACTATAGGAGCATTAATGGATGACTATGGAAGATTAATAACTTTAGATACAGTTTATAGTGAGTATAAAAACTTAGAAAATGCAGAAATATCTGCTTATGCAGCACTTGAAGGTCAGCCAGATTATCTTGAAGCTGTTAAAAAAGTAGTTTTTAAAGATTACATGCCAAATAGTTATATAAGAGCAGTAGCATCTCCAGGAGGAAGTGGAGCTATAAAATTAGCTACTTGGAATTATACAAATCCAGGTGATGAAGTATTAACATCAGATTGGTTTTGGAGTCCATATGTAAGCATTACAGAAGAAATAGGAAGAACGGTAGGAACTTATGAGTTATTTGATGAAAATAATAATTTCAACTTCAAATCATTTAAAAAAGAATTTTTAAGAATAGCAGATAAACAAGAAAGAATATTTACAATTCTAAACACACCAGCACATAACCCAACAGGATACAGCATATCAGATAATGAATGGGATAAAATAATAGGATTATCAAAAGAAGTAGCTCAAAATAAAGAAAAGAAAATAATATTGTTTGTTGATATAGCATATATTGATTTTGCTAGTGATGATAATGCTAGTAGAATGTTCTTTGAAAAGTTCTCAAATCTACCAGAAAATGTATTGGTTATAGTAGGATTTAGTATGTCTAAAGGATTTACAGCTTATGGTATGAGAATGGGAGCAGCAGTTTGTATAACTTCAAGTGAAAATGTAGCAGAAGAATTCTACTATGCTTGTGTACACTCTTGCAGAGCAAATTGGTCAAATTGCAATAGAGGAGCTATGGCAATTATTTCCAATATAGTAAATAATTCAGAGAAGTTTAAGAAATACAATGAGGAAAAAAATACGTATAAGGAAATGCTAAAAAGAAGAGCTAATGCATTTGTAGAAGAAGCTGAAAAAGTAGGGCTTGATATACTTCCATATAGAGATGGATTTTTTGTAAGTATACCTTGTGAAAATTCAAGAGAAGTATGCGAGGAATTAACTAAAGATAATGTATATATGGTACCTTTAAAAGCAGGGCTTAGATTTGCTGTTTGTGCAGTAAATGAAAATAAATGTAAGATAGCACCAAGTATAATCAAAAATGCGCTTGAATATGTAAAAAGTCAGAAGTTGGTAGAAAATAGATAATAATACTAAATGTATTATATATAAATTAGTTAAAAATATAAGGGAAATAGATTTAAAACTAAGATATATGGGGGAATTTAATATGAAAAAACTAATGACTGGTAATGAAGCCATAGCTCGTGGAGCGTATGAAGCTGGTGTAAAATATGCATCTGCTTATCCTGGAACTCCAAGTACAGAAATATTAGAAAATATAGCTACATATAAAGATTCAATAGTAGCTGAGTGGGCACCAAATGAAAAGGTTGCACTTGAAGCTGCAATAGGAGGATCTATTGCAGGTGCTAGAACAATAGCATCTATGAAACATGTTGGACTTAACGTTGCAGCAGACCCATTATTTACATTTGCATATACTGGAGTAAATGGGGGAATGATATTAGTTTCTGCTGATGAACCAGGAATGCATTCTTCTCAAAATGAACAAGATAACAGAAATTATGCTAAATTTGCAAAAATTGCCTTATTTGAGCCATCAAATAGCCAAGAAGCTAAGGATATGATAAAAGAAGCATATAGAGTAAGTGAAGAATTTGATACTCCAGTATTATATAGAGTTACAACTAGATTATGTCACTCAAAGGGAATAGTAGAGTGCAGTGATAGAGTAGAAGTTGGAATAAAAGATTATGTTAAAAATCCTCAAAAGACATTAACAGTACCAGCACATGCAAGAGTACTTAGACATTCAGTAGAAGAAAGATTAGAAAAACTAGAAGAATATTCTAACAATACTTCTTTAAATTATTGTGAAATGAATGATAGCAAAGTAGGTGTAATAGCATCAGGAATGTGTTATATGTTTGCTAAAGAAGTATTTAAAAATGATGCATCATATATGAAGCTAGGATTTACAAATCCATTACCTATAGAAAGAATAAAAGAGTTTGCATCTAATGTAGAAAAAATATATGTAATAGAAGAGAATGATCCATTTATAGAAGATCAACTAAAAGCAGCTGGCATAGATTGTATAGGTAAAGACTTATTCCCTAAAATGGGAGAAATGACTCCAGATGTTCTTAGAAAAGCTGTATTTGGGAAAACAAATGATACAATAGAATATAATAAGGAATTAGTAGTGCCAAGACCTCCAGGTCTATGTGCAGGATGTCCACACAGGGGATTTTTCTATGAGTTAGGAAAGAGAAAAAATGTATTAGTATCAGGAGATATAGGATGTTATACATTAGGATTTGCACCTCCATATAATGCTATGGATACAGTAGTATGTATGGGAGCTAGTTTAAGTGCAGGTCATGGAGCTCAAAAAGTATTTAATATGAAAAAAGATAACGAAATGAGAGTAGTTGGTGTACTTGGTGACTCCACTTTCTTCCATACAGGAATCAATTCATTATTAGATGTAGTATACAACAAAGGTAATTCAATATCTGTAATATTAGATAATAGAATAACTGGAATGACAGGGCATCAACAAAATCCAGGAACAGGATATACATTACAAGGAGAGGTTACTGAAATAGTTGATATAGAAGGTTTAGTTAGAGCTTGTGGTGTTAAGCAAGTTAGAACAATAGATCCAAATAACTTAAAAGAAGTAAAAGAGACGCTAGATTGGGCATTTGAATTAGATGAACCTTCAGTGATAATAACTAGATGGCCATGTGTACTTAAGAGATTCTCTAAAGAAGACATAGAAGAATTTAACAATCCATTTACAAATAAATGTGATATAGATAAAGATGCTTGTATAGGATGTAAGATATGTATGAAAACAGGTTGTCCTGCTATATCATTTGACAAGGATGAAAAGAAAGTAAATATAGATAAAAATCAATGTGTAGGATGTAATGTATGTTCTCAAGTATGTCCTAAAGATGCAATATCTAATAATGGATTAGCTAAGGAGGTAAACTAATATGACAAAAAGTATACTTTTAGTTGGAGTAGGTGGGCAAGGAACTATACTTGCTAGTAAATTATTAACTACAGGGCTTATGGAAGCTGGATATGATGTAAAAATGAGTGAGATACATGGAATGAGCCAAAGAGGAGGTTCTGTTTCCTCTCAAGTTAGATATGGATCTGAAGTATATTCTCCAGTTATAGAAATAGGTGGAGCTGACATATTAGTTTCTTTTGAAAAAATGGAAGCTTTAAGATGGTTAGAGTATTTAAAGCCAGGGGGAAAAATAATATACAATAACTATAGAATGGATTCTATGCCAATACTTACAGGAAAGGCCGAATACAAAGAAGAAGAAATAGAAAAAGAATTAGAAAGATTAAATGGAAGCTTGTTAAATGCAGCAGAAAAAGCACTAGAACTTGGGAATGCTAAAGTAATGAATATAATCCTTTTAGGTGCATTAGTTAAATCTATGAACTTAGAAGACATAAATTGGGAAAAAATAATAAAAGACAATGTAAAAGAAAAATTTGTAGATATAAATATAAAAGCATTTAATGAGGGGATGAAACTAGTAAGTAATGAAGCTTTAGCTTAAAAATCATAAAACACACAAATTTATATAAATAAAAATTAAGCTATTATAAGTTAATACTTATAGTAGCTTAATTTAAATATACATTAAAATTAAGAATAATTATATTAATTTTATTTATAACTTATGGGGAAAAATTATAAATAGAAATTAGAATTATTTAATATATAACTTAAATAAAGGAAAAGGGGATTATTATGAACTATAGAATATTAGCTATAAATCCGGGGTCTACATCAACTAAGATAGCAGTATATGACAATGAAGAGCAATTGTTAGTAAAAGGAATAGATCATAAAGCAGAAGAAATAGCAAATTATGAAAGAATACAAGACCAATTTGAAATGAGAAAACAAGAAGTATTAAAAGTACTAGCTGAAAATAATATAGATATAAATACTTTAAGTGCTGTTGTAGGAAGAGGGGGACTACTTCCTCCAGTAAAATCAGGAGCATATTTAGTAAATGATGAAATGATAGATAGATTAGTTAATAGACCTGTTATTGAACATGCATCTAATTTAGGAGCTATAATTTCTTATGAAATAGCAAAATCTATAGGAGTAAATGCATACATATATGACTCAGTAGCTGTTGATGAATTTAATGATATAGCTAGATTATCGGGAATTAAAAATATGGATAGAGAAAGTCTAAGTCATGCACTTAACTCTAGAGCTATGGCTATAAAGTTTGCAAAAGACAATAATAAAAAATACAATGATCTTAATATAATTGTTGCTCATTTAGGTGGGGGCATAACTGTAAGTATTCATGAAAAAGGAAAAATGATTGACATTGTATCAGATGATGAAGGACCATTTTCACCAGAAAGATCAGGTAGGATTCCTTGTAAAAAATTAATAAATACATGTTTTTCTGGAAATTACACACATAAAGAAATGTTAAAGATGATAAGAGGAAAAGGTGGAATAGTTTCTTATTTAGATACAGTAGATGTTAGAGAAGTGGAAAAAATGATGGAAGAAGGAAATAAAGAAGCTAAATTAGTACATGATGCTATGTGTTATCAAGTATCTAAAGCAATAGGTGAATTAGCTACAGTTGTAGAAGGAAAAGTAGATTCAATAATATTGACAGGTGGAATAGCTTACTCAAAGCTTGTAACAAAACATATAAAGAGAAGAGTAGAGTTTATATCTCATGTAGAAATAATGCCAGGAGAAAATGAATTAGATTCATTAGCACTTGGTACATTAAGAGTTTTAAATAATGAAGAAACTGCGAGGGAATATAAAGAAGAAATATTAGCTAATGCATAAATGTGTTATAAACTTAAGTAAATTTTAATTATAATACATATTAATGCGTTTTTACTGAGATTAAGGTAAAATCACTGGATACTTATCCAGTGATTTTTAGATTAAGTAAATATTAAAATATAATTATTTAGATATGAAAGTTTCGCAACTTGCATCCTGTGAGTTTATATGAACCTTTTCAGCTTTACATGCTTTACTAACATTATATTTACATTTTTCAGCCTGACATATTATATTTTCAGGTGTTATATATTCATCATTAGTACTATTTGTAAAAGATCCAAAAGAACCCTCGACAAAAGTTGAACAAGTAGTTTGAGATGTAGAATCTGCTCTACTACCAGCAACATTTATGCCTCCAGCATAGCATTTTTTGCTATTATTATACACACAGTTAGTTGCAGAACAATTTAAATTTTCATTCATAATTACATTCCTCCTAAAATTATCTTCTAGGTTAGTATGTGAAAAATAAAAGAAAATATAACTTATATATTACAACTTAATAATTATAGTTAATCTATTTATAGCTATTATCTAGGACAAAATGTTTCACAACTTTGATTTTCGTTGTTTATTTGAACATTTAATGCAACACAAGAACTTTCGTCATTATGTTTGCATTCTTTGGCCTGGCAAGCTATATTGTGAGTTTTAGCATAGTCTTCATTACTAGTTGAGTTAGTCAAAGTTGCATTTTTTCTATCTTCAAAAGTTAGACAGTGGGTACCATTTGTATTTGATGCTATAGAACCTGAGATATTTATACCGTTAGCATAACAACTACTGCATTTATTATAAAAACATGTAGATGCTAAACATACTAAATTTCCATTCATAATTAATATACCTCCTAGAATTTTATCTAATTTAGTATGTGAAAAAATTAAAGATTTAATCCATTTAAGGTATATATTTATTCTAGGCAATTGTCACATAAAACTGCAACATCCTCTAGAGTCTCTCTGCCTAAATTTTTATTAATATGATACACATCTAAGTTGTGTTCTTGTCCACAAATAGAACAAGTATAATCATTTTCTCTAAGCGCATAATCTTTAAATATTTGCCAATGTATGCTATTTAAGTATTCCTTATACTTAACTTTAAGGCATGCCTCTAAATATTCACTATACAGATTATCTAAGTCAAAGCTAGTTAGATTAGAATATTCACATTCAAAATAATCACAATCATTATATAGGTTAGGTAGTGAATCTAGCAATATACATTTTATATTATATTTGTAATTTTCATCAGGACCATATAGAGAAAGATGAGTACAATAAGAACAACATTTCTTTGGTAATACTTCTTTAAGTTTCTCAACACTTTTATTCATATGTAACCTCCAATAATTTATATACTTTAATAAACAATATATAGTGAAACTTAGAATTCATTGATAAACACTCTTTATAAGATATATTAAAAAATAGTGATATATATTCTATAAATAAAGGGTTTTATAAAAAAATAAAGTAATTATGTTATATTAATTAAAACTAGGGTGATGAAATGAGAACTTATAATTTTGAGAAAGTAAGAGAAGATTCATACAACGAACTTGAAAAAATGAAGAAAGAAATGAAATATATAAATAAGTTAAATTTTAAAATAGAAAAAGAACAAATATATACAATAGAAACTCAAAATAAAGATTATAGTGATTTATATAATATATATGATGAAGAAAAGCTATATAATTTAAGAATACACAAAAAAAGTATTGGTAAATTTTATAGTAAAGAAAGAAATGAAAAAAAGTTAAAAAACTTAAGAGTATTGTATTGTGAATTTGAAGAATGTAGGTTTGAAAATATAGAATTTATAAGTTGTATATTTATAGGAAATGTGTTTTTTAAATGTGATTTTGAAAATGTAATATTTAAAGATTGTAAATTCTATAATGAAAAAGATGATATAAATATATTTAAAGATGAATGTAAGTTTAGAGATGTTAGATTTACTAATAGTAATATAGAAAAAACAAAATTTGAAAGCATGAGTTTAAAAAATGTATATATAAAGGAAAGTAATCTAAATGGTTCTATATTTAATAAATGCATAATGAAAGAGGTTATAATTTGTGACAGTGATTTAAGTGCTATTAAAATATTACGTCCAAAGCATTTAGATATATCTTTTGAAGATTATTATTTAAGCAAATTTGACGAGCATACATTTATAGATAAAGTTGACTTAAAGAAAAAAGATAAGAATGAGTGTATAGATATATACAAGGTATATAAGGATATATCAACAAAATTTGAAGCTAATAGATTATTAAACATAGGTGGAGAATATTATTATATAGCTAAATTAATAGAGAAAGATGGTTTAAAAGGAATAGCTAAGTTAAAGTCCATAATATACTGGGCACTTTGTGGTTATGGAGAACGTCCAACATATGCGCTTATAACATCTTTAGAAATTGTATTGGTATTTGCTATATTATACATGATAACAGGTCTTAATATAGGTGGAGAATTTATAAATTATAAAGGTGCATTAATGGGAAATATAGATGTATCTTCTATAAATAAAGACTTCATTAATTCATTGTATTTTAGTATAGTAACTTTTACAACAGTTGGATATGGAGATATAACTCCAGTAGGATTTTTTAGTACTTTATTATCTGCAATAGAAATGCTTTTAGGTGTTACTATGGTTGGTATTTGGACAGCTACATTGTCTAGGAAGATAACAAAATAAAGAGAATTTAAACTCAAAGATATAACATTTAATAATAAAAAATAATGTAATACAAGAACTTAAACGCATATGAATATATAAAGAATGGATATAAGTTAGTTTACATAAAGCGACTTATATCCACAAAGAAAGAATTATATTACATGATTAATATTAATACTTATTTATTTAGTAAAAATTTATTGATAACATGTGCAACTCCATGTTCATTATTAGTTTTAGTTATATAGTTTGCAATATTCTTTATGCTATCGCGAGCATTACCCATTGCTACACCAAGCCCTGCATACTCTATCATATGCTTGTCATTTTCTTCATCACCTACAGCTATAGCTTTATCTATAGATAAATCTATATTTTTACATAAAGCTTTAAGCGCATTTCCTTTATTAGCTTTTTTATTTAAAAATTCTAGGAAAAATGGAGCAGATCTAACAACTGTGTATTTATCAAAAAATTCTTGAGGTACATTTTTTATTATTTCTTCTAATTTTTCAGGTTCGTCAACAATCATAACCTTACAAAATCTCATAGTTTCATCTATTTCTTCTTCTGGTTTATAAACTAAAGGTATTTTATTTAAATCAGATTCTAAAACAGTGTATTTACTAGGTTTTTTGTTAGGTGTTACAACATCAAGTGGTGTACTTATATGAAGATAAGTATTAAGTTTTTTAGAAAGTTCATATATAGATTTAAAATCATCATAATTCATTTCTATATTAGATATAACTTTTTTAGTTTTAACTTCTTGAACAACAGCTCCGTTAAAGCATATAACGTAGTCCCCTTCATCAGTTAAATTAAGTTCTTCAAGTAGTGGAGTTACACCAGGTAGTGGTCTACCAGTAGATAAAACTACTTTATTCCCATTTTGTTTAGCTTCTTGGATAGAGTCAAAAACCTCCTTAGTTATTTTTTTTTCGGTATTTAATAAAGTGCCATCAATATCTAGTGCTATTAATTTATACATATAATCCTCCTATGATATTTACATAAAGATAGTTATAATTATATCAATATATGCAGAATTTATATAGAGAAAATTAAAAAAGAGTGTATGCTATAATATAAATATTAAAAATAAATATAAATAAAGGAGATATTTCAATGAAGTTTTCAGATTTTGAATATGAAAGACCAAATTATGAAAAAAGTAAAAATCAAATAATAGAAATAATAAATAATATAGAAAATTCAAAAACTTACAAAGAGCAAAGACAAAATATTGATAAACTAAATAGCATTAGAAATAATATAGAAACTATGAGTACATTATGTTCTATAAGACATAGTATAAATGTTGAAGATGAGTTTTATGAAAGGGAAAAAGTGTATTGGGACGAATATTCTCCATTATATGAAGAACTTAATTCACTTTTTTATAAATCAGTAGTAAACTCAAAATTTAAAGAAGATATTCAAAAAGATTTTGGAAGACAGTTTATAAATATAGCAAGCTTTAATTTAAAGTCTTTTAGTAGCGAAATAATAAAAGACCTTCAAGAGGAAAATAAGCTTTGTTCTAAATATACAAAACTATTAGCATCTGCTAAAATTCATTTTGAAGGAGAAGAAAGAAACCTATCTGGACTTTTAAAATTTATGTCAAGTGAAGATAGAGATATGAGGATAAAGGCATCTAAGGCATATTACAATTACTTTGAAGAAAAAGAAAATGAATTTGATGAAGTATTTGATAAATTAGTTAAAGTAAGAAATAATATGGCTATAAAACTTGGTTTTGACAACTTTGTAGAATTAGGATATATAAGAATGATGAGAACTGATTACAACAAAGACATGGTAAAAAACTTTAGAAAACAAGTTTTAGATTATATTGTACCTGTAGCAAATAGTCTTTACGAAAGACAATCTAAAAGGATAGGTGTAGATAGACTTACATATGTAGATGAAAACCTTGAGTTTTTAAGTGGGAATGCAACACCTAAGGGAAGTGACGAATACATAATAGAAAATGGAAGAAAAATGTATTCTGAGCTATCAAATGAAACTAAAGAATTCTTTAATTTCATGCTAGAAAATGAACTTATGGACTTAGTAACTAAAAAAGGTAAAGCAGCAGGTGGATACTGTACATATATACCAGATTATAAATCTCCATTTATATTCTCGAACTTTAATCAAACATTAGATGATATAGATGTATTAACTCATGAAGCAGGTCATGCTTTTCAGCTTTATATGTCAACTTGGATTGATATGCCAGAAATAAACTTCCCAACTTATGAAAGTTGTGAAATACACTCTATGAGTATGGAATTTATAACTTGGCCTTGGATGGAATTATTCTTTAAAGAAGATACAGAGAAATATAAATTTACTCATCTATCATCAGCTATTAAGTTTATACCATATGGAATAGTAGTAGATGAATTCCAGCACTATATATATGAACAGCCTAATATGACTAAAGAAGAAAGAAAAAATATTTGGAGAGAACTAGAGAAAAAATATTTACCACATAGAATATTTGAAGATAATGATTTTTTAGAAAAAGGAACTTGGTGGTTTAAGCAAGGACATATATTTAAAAATCCATTTTATTATATAGATTATACATTAGCTCAGATATGTGCATTACAGTTTTGGAAAAAAATGAGGGTGGACAGAATCAATGGATGGGAAAATTATCTAGACATATGTAGAGTTGGAGGAACAAAGTCATTCTTAGAAATAGTAAAGATAGGTGATTTAAAATCTCCATTTGAAGATGGATGTGTAGAAAGTATTATAGATGTTATTAAAAATTATTTAGATAGTATAGATGATAAAGCTTTATAATATATATACGGTAGAAATATGTAGCAATATTTATAGAAAAATATATTGGAATTTAAATTGAAAGTTTCTTTTCTTAACTTAGAAAGTATAAAAAAATTAAACATTCCGGTTGAAGGATATAGGAGATTACTTCTAAAAAGAAGTGACCGAAGGTACAAGTTTGATTAAATCCTAATTTAATCAAATGAAATTCTCAGGTAAAAATACTATATTCAGATGGAACTCAGAAGATTATATTAACAGAGAAAACAAATGGGATTTGTTTTCTCTGTTTTTTATTAAATAGACTTAAAAAGGAGAGGATTTTTATAATAATAATAACCAATAATACTATTGTCAAAAACAAAATAAAGCACAAAAATGTAAAATATATAAATGACATATATCTAGAAATTTTAAAAGAAAGTAGAAATCTAATTCACAAAGGTTACGAACTTTTATCTGTATTCCAGTATAAAGCCAAATGAAACTCCATACAGAAGTATAATATTAAAAAAATCAAACAAGTTAGATACAAATTCAGTACTATTAATTGAAGAAGCAATATACATTTCTAATAAATTTCAAAATAATAAACAAACACCTAATTGGACATATAATGTAATAGATGACTTTAGAGTTATAGACTTAGATATCTTAAGTAATACATTAGAAAGAATTCAATATATATTATAGAAATTAAAAATAATATTTGTATGTGACAAAATAATAAAATATTTTTTTATAAAAATGTTAAAAAAATAAATATAAAGGAGAAATTTATGGGAAATATATATGATTTAATAATAATAGGCTCAGGGCCTGCAGGGCTTTCGGCAGGACTTTATGGTGCAAGAGCAAAGTTAAAAACTCTTATACTTGAAAAAGGAAAAACTGGAGGACAAATAGTAACAACTCATGATGTTGCTAACTATCCAGGTTCAGTAGAAAATGCTAGTGGACCTAAGTTAATAGCAAGAATGGTGGAACAATGCAAAAGTTTTGGGGCAGAAATGAAAAAAGATAATATAATAGATGTAGATTTAGAATCTGATATAAAAGTATTAAAAGGTGAAAAAGGCGAATATAGAGGAAAGGCTGTAGTAATTGCTACTGGGTCTACACCTAGAAAGCTTGGTGTTAAAGGAGAAAAAGAGCTAACAGGTAAGGGAGTATCATATTGCGCAACGTGTGATGGAGATTTTTTCACAGATTTAGAAGTATTTGCAATAGGTGGAGGAAATAGCGCAGTTGAAGAAGGGATTTTTTTAACAAAATTTGCTAGAAAAGTAACAATAGTTAATAAAAATGAAAAGCTAACTTGTGCCAAATCAATAGCAGAAAAAGCACAAAACAATCCTAATATAGAATTTGTACACAATACGACTGTGAAAGAATTATGCGGTGATGGAATATTAAAAAAAGTTGTATTTGAAAATATTCTAACAGGTGAATTAAGTGAATATGAAGCAGATGAAGAAGATGGAACAATGGGGGTATTTGTATTCATAGGACTAAAACCAGAAACAGAGATATTTAGAGATAAAATATATACAGACCAAAATGGCTATATAATAACAGATGAAGATATGAAGACTAATATAGAAGGGGTATTTGCAGCAGGAGATTGCAGAGTTAAAGCCTTAAGACAGGTAGTAACAGCTACTAATGATGGAGCTATAGCTACAATAAGTGCTGAAAAATATATAGAAAGTAAAGAATGGAATTTAGAAAAATCAACTATTTAATTATAAAGGAGGAATTTGAATGATAATTTTAGATAAAAACACCTTTGAAGAAGAAGTTTTAAAACATGAAGGTATAGTTGTTGTAGATTTTTGGAGTGAAGGGTGTGAACCGTGTAAAGCATTGCTTCCAGAGGTTGAAGAACTTGCTAATAAATATAAGGAAAATTTTAAATTCTGTAAACTAGATACAACAGAAGCTAGAAGATTGGCTATAAAAGAAAAAATATTAGGACTTCCAACAATAGCTATATACAAAGATGGTCAAAAAATAGATGAGGTTACAAAATATGATGCAACTAAGATTAATATAGAAGAAATGATAAAGAAATACCTTTAATATTTATATAAAGTAGTTACTTACAACTAGTTTAATAAATATTAAAGGTTATATATTGAGTTAGTTGAGAAATATAAATTTTAGTTTTTTAAAACTTAAATAATTAGGGGGTGCAAGCATGCGCCTTGAGTTAGGTAAAATTTTTATAAGAGATATTAAGTTTGGGAAGTAACTAAAGTTAAAGATGCTACATTATACATCAATAAGGAAGAGATGCTTAAAGAAATTGGTGGGTACGAGCATATAAAGTCTATAGATATAGAACTAGCTCATCCAGGTGAAAGTGTAAGAATAGTACCAGTAAAAGATGTTATAGAGCCAAGAGTTAAAGTAGAAGGTAATGGAGGAATATTCCCAGGAATAATATCTAAGATTGAATTGTTGGAAGTGGAAAAACTCATGCAATTTATGGGTGTACTGTTGTTACTACTGGTAAAATAGTAGGATTACAAGAAGGTATTATCGATATGACAGGACCTGGGGCAAAATATTGCCCTTTCTCTAATCTTAACAATATAGTTGTTATAGCAGAACCAGTAGATGGATTAAAACAACATGACCATGAAAAAGCAGTAAGAATGATAGGATTTAAAGCTGCAGCATATTTAGGGGAAACTGCTAGAAATTTAACTCCTGATGAAGTTAAGGTTTATGAAACTAAGCCACTTTTAGAATCAATAAAAGAGTATCCACACCTTCCAAAAGTAGCATATGTTTATATGCTTCAAACTCAAGGATTGCTTCATGATACGTATGTATATGGTGTTGATGCGCTTAGAGAAATATAGGGATAAGTGAAGAAAATAATGGAGTATCTAAAGAAAAAGCTAAAAAGGTAATAGCAGAGTCCCTAAGAAAATTAGCATTAGATATGATAGAAGAATAGGAAGTAATATTATAGCTAAAAAGATAATAGGGCAAACTCTTCTAGAGATAGCTGATGCAATAGAAAGTGGAGAATTTGGTAAAAAAATAAGAATAGGACTGACTACATTAGGAAGTGAACATGGAAAAGATAATTTAGTAAATGGAGCTAATTTAGCCAAGTCTAGCTTATTTGATATAGTTTTAATAGGTAAAAAAGTAGATACTGACTTTGAAGTTGTAGAAGTAAGTTGTGAAAAAGAAATTTATAAAAAAATGGAAGAGTTATTAGATAGCGGATATATAGATGCTTGTGTTACAATGCATTATAACTTTCCTATAGGTGTATCCACAGTAGGCAGAGTTATAACACCAGGCAAAGGAAAAGAAATGATACTTGCAACAACAGGAACTAGTGCAACTAATAGAATAGAGTCTATGGTTAGAAATGCAATATGTGGTATAGCTACTGCAAAAAGCATAGGGATAAGAAATCCAAAGGTAGGTATACTTAATGTTGATGGTGCTAGACAAGTTGAAAAATGCTTATATTATCTAGAGCATCAGGAGCTCCAGTAGTAAAAAATGCAATAAAGTATGATTATGATATAGTAAAAGGAAGTATAAGTGAATTAACTAAAAATGAATTTGAAATACTAAAAAAGCTAAATTAAATGATATAATATCTAAATCTACAAAAAAAGAAATAAAAGTAAAACAAGAAGTTAAAATGCCTAAAAAAGAAATAGTTACAGAACAAATAAGTGGAATAGATATTATGGATTTAGATGATGCAATCATAGATTTATGGGAAAATGATATATATGCAGAAAGTGGTATGGGTTGTACAGGACCTATAGTTTTAATTAATATAATTTTATAGTTTATATTAATATTTAATGAAAAAGTAGGCAATATAGAATTAACATATAAAATAAAAACTACAAACACATTAACTAGATATGAAGAAGGTACTATAACTCAAGTTCTAAATCAAAATTGGAGAAAAGTGGTGACTTTTAAATAAATTGAGCTAAGACCCTTATATAAAGAAGTTAATGGATAATTATTAAAAGATTACAATACTTTTGAAAGAAAAGGAGAAGTAAAAATATTTATATTATTAAAATTAGAATATAGCTTAGATGCTAGTGAAAGTGTTTAATTTAAATAAAACTATATTGAATAAAGTAAATATATATAATATAATTATATAAATAAATAGATACATAAAAAACTACCTGTATATTTTTGAAGATATGGTTCAAATGTTTCTACATAGCTACCGTAAATAGCTTGACTACAGGAGCTTAATATAAAGTATAGTTTTATTTAGTAATATAATCATTGTTAGTAATTTTAATATTTACATAATGACTATTTCTATATATTTAACTAGATTATTAACTCCTGTCTATAAATAGAGAGGAGTTTTTTATTAGATCAGAGTTAAACATAATGTTTGGAGGATAAATATGGAATTACTACAAGAGAAAATATTAAAAGATGGAAGAATAGAAGGAAATGATATATTAAAAGTTGATAACTTTTTAAATCATCAATTAGATATAGCTTTTTTAAATGAAATGGGAAAAGAGTTTAAAAATAGATTTAAAGATGAAAAAATAGATAAAATATTAACAATAGAAGCTTCAGGAATAGCAATAGCTTCAATAGCATCACAACATTTTGGAAATGTGCCTGTGGTTTTTGCTAAAAAAGTAAAATCTAAGAACTTAGATAAAGAAGTATATGAAACAAAAGTATATTCATTTACAAAAGGAAAAGAATATAGTGTAAAAGTATCTAAAAGATATTTAAATGAAGGTGAAAATATACTAGTTCTAGATGATTTTTTAGCAAATGGGAGAGCAGCAATTGGTCTTAAAGATTTAGTAGATCAAGCAGGAGCTAATTTAGTAGGAGTTGGTATAGCTATAGAAAAAGGATTCCAAGAAGGAAGAGAACTTTTATTAAGTAAAGGTATAAGACTTGAATCATTAGCAATACTTGATTCTATAGAAAATGGAGTTATAAAATTTAGATAATATAATATTTAAAATAAAATAGAAATTTAATTTAGATTATAATATAAAAGTATAGGATAAAGTATTTAATATGTTATTTGTCCTATACTTTTTTATTACTTACAATTAGAGAATATATAATATGTAGGATTTTTAGATTTATATAATAAAATATAAGAAGTTAAATAATTAATTAACGTGAAAAAATATGTATAATATGGTATATTATATAAATGATATTACTTATTAGAATATTTAATTATGACTAGTAAATAATATTAACTATAATATATAAACAAAAAATAATATAAATATATAAATAAGTTTTAGGAGGGCTAATATGAAATTTTTCGTAGATACAGCCAATGTAGAAGAAATAAGAGAAGCAAATGATTTAGGTGTAATATGTGGTGTTACAACAAACCCATCATTAATAGCTAAAGAAGGAAGAGACTTTATAGAAGTAGTAAAAGAAATAACAGAAATAGTAGACGGGCCTATAAGTGCAGAGGTTATAAGCTTAGATGCAAAAGGAATGGTAGAAGAAGCTGATAAACTATCTAAAATACATAAAAATATAGTAATAAAATTACCTATGACAGAAGAAGGACTAAAAGCTACTAAAATATTATCTCAAAAAGGGATAAAAACTAATGTAACTTTAATATTTAGTTCTGTTCAAGCTCTTTTAGCAGCTAGAGCAGGAGCTACATATGTAAGCCCATTCGTTGGAAGACTTGATGACATAGGTCAAAATGGACTTGAATTAATAGAAGAAGTAGTGGATATATTTGCACAAAATGATATAGATACACAAATAATAGTTGCAAGTGTTAGAAATCCAATACACGTATCACAAGCTGCAAGATTAGGAGCAGATATAGCAACAGTTCCACTTAAAGTTATAAAGCAAATGACTAAACATCCTTTAACAGATAAAGGAATAGAGAGCTTTATAAAAGACTGGGAAGGTGCTTCATTAAAATTATAATATATAAAGGGTATGCAAATTTGCATACCCTTTTTAATTATTTAAAAACATGTTTTAACAAAGGTTACACCGCTGTAACTTTAATTACGAATTTGTAATCTAAAGTAACAGCGGTGTAACTGTTATATATTATTTTACTATGGTAATATAAATACATAGAAAGAAATAAAACAAAAATTTACATAAATTTATATAAAGGAAAAGGATGTGATCTAAATGAAAAGAGCTATAACAGCATTATCAGTATTATGTGGAGGAATGTTATTTATGAGTCCAATAAACAACATAATATTTGCACAAAATTCTAATAAAAAACCTGCTACAGAAGTAGTTGAAAATATAAATAACAATGCTAAAGAAGAAGTAACAAAGCAAGAAAATAAAGATAATTTACAAAAGGAAGTAAAAAAAGTTGAAAAACAAGAAATAGTTACAAATAATAAATTAAACAATCAAAATGATTACATAGATAAAAAACAAAGTAAAATAGATAACAAAGAAAATGTAGTAACTAAAGAAGAAACTAAAACTACTGAAAATAATCAAGTAGTAGAAAAACCACAAGTATCTGAAGATAAAAAAGTTGAAGATAATAAAATTGAGGACAATAAAGTTCAAGAAGAAAACAAAGTAGTTTCAAATGATAAAGTACAATCAGATATAAAAGAAGAAAGTAAAGTTGAAGTTATAGAAGTATTAAACAAAGAACAAGCTAAAGAATTAATACAAATGTATAATCAAGGTGTAAACTATACTTACGAAGGTGATGAAAATAACTTTAATGCGTTAAAAGAAAAAGGTTTAAGTGGATATGTATTCTTCCCAGATTATGATACTGATTTAGGATTTTTTGTTGATAAGAATACATCAAATATATACTACTTCCATCCAAGTGGATACCTTAAATTAGCTATATAAGATAATTAATATAAAACTCCAAATTAAAACTTAAAGAAATAGCATCTTTTTTAATTAAAAAGATGCTATTTTTATGTATTGATTTAAATTTATTAATTTATATGATTAGATAACTTACTTATTAAAATATATTAAGAGGCTTAAGTTGATATATAATATAAAAGATAGGACAAAATAATAAATAACAATATGTTAGGAGAGCAAAATGAGTGTATATGAATATTTAAAGCAGAGGACATTATTTTTTATAGTGAATATAGTACTATTTTTAATCACAGCAAGTATAATGTTATTTGTTAAAGTTAATATAAGCATTATAACTATGGTGTTTTTAATATGGTTTACACCAATTAGTATATATATATTAATGGAGATGATAAAGCATAAAAAATATTATGATGAACTTGTAAGTATAAGTGAAAACTTAGATAAGAAATATTTAATATCTGAAGTAATAAGTGAGCCAGAATTTATAGAGGGTAAATTGTTATATAATATTTTAAAATCAAGCAATCGCAATATGCAAGAACATGTTAAGTATTTTAAAAATATGCAAAGTGAGTATCAAGAATACATAGAAACATGGGTACATGAAATAAAAACACCTATAGCATCGTTAATGCTTATAATGGAAAATCATGAAGACAATATACCAAATAGTATGAAGTATGAAGTAAAAAAAATAGAAAATTATATAGATCAAGTTCTATATTACTCAAGAAGTAATGATGTTAGTAAAGACTATATAATAAAAAAATTTAATCTTGAAAGAATAATTAGGTGCGTAATAAGGAAAAATGCAAGTGATTTTATAAATAAAAGAATAGGGATAGATATAAAAGAAATTAATTTTAATGTATACAGTGATGAAAAATGGGTTGAATTTATATTAAATCAAATTATAAATAATGCTATAAAGTATTCAAAAGAAAGTGAAGGAAAAGTATCAATAAACGCAGTAAAAAATAAAAATAATATAATATTAAGTATAAAAGACAATGGAGTAGGGATAAATGAAAAGGATATAGATAGAGTTTTTGAAAAAGGATTTACAGGTGAAAATGGAAGAATATTTGGAAAGTCAACTGGTATAGGACTTTATCTATGCAAAAAACTTTGTGATAAGTTAGGTTTAGGGATAAATATAGTATCAAAACAGCAAGAAGGAACAGAAATAAGAATAATATTTCCTGTTGGAAAAGATGATATAAGAAAAAATTAAAATTTAAATTAGTAAGAGTTAGATTTATAAAATCTAACTCTTTAATTTTTATACAGATAATTAATATATAAAGAATTGATAAAAAATACCGTATTATTAAAAATAAAAAAATACAGGGAGGCATTATGGTTAATGGTATAAATTTATTTAGCAATATAGCTAATAGTAGTATTAATACTCAAAATAAGTGTGGGTGTTGCTGCGAAAAAAATAGTTCCTTTGATGAGTTAATGCTAAATTTAGTATTAACTTTGTTAGATGAAGAAAATTATAATTTAGTAAGTAATTTAAGTGATGCAGTAAGAAAAAAGCAACAAGAGAATAGCATAGTTAAAGAGAGAAATTTAGGTTTAGAAACCATTAATAGTTCTCAAAATTTAAAAAAAGTAAGTGTAACAGCAAGTGATAAAGATACTAAAAGTGAAATAGAAAGTGCAGTAAAAATTGCTTCGAGCAAATATGGTATAGATGAAAATTTAATAAAAGCTGTAATAAAAGTAGAATCTGATTTTAATCCAAACTGTGTATCATCGGCTGGAGCAAAAGGGCTTATGCAACTTATGCCTTGTAATATAAAGGATTTAGGTGTTAAAAATCCATTTGATATAAAAGAAAATATAGATGCTGGGACAAGACATTTAAAAGAATATATAGATAAATACCATGGAAATATCGAAATGGGTCTTATGGCATATAATGGAGGACCAACAAGAATGGTAAAAAGAGGAGTTAGATCTGTAAATGATATTTATAAGATGCCAAAAGAAACCCAAAATTATGTACCTAAAGTTATGAAATATTACAGAGCATAAAAAATTAAAACATATATGAAATATAAAAATTGAAGGTTCAAAGTTAGTTTTTAAACAGTCTTTTTATTTATAATTTATAAATATCTATCAAAAGTCTATATAAATTAAGTTATAGTTAATCGAATATAATTTAGGGATTTGATTAATAAATTAAATGTTAAATTAATTGGGAGATAAAAATGAAAACAAGCAGAAAGATATTGAAATTAGATAAAACTTTATTAAATAAATGTAGACGTAGGGAGAGAATTTCCTTAAATAAGCATGATCATTTAACTAAAGCTTATAATAGAAATTATTTTTTTAATTATATAGAAAAAAAGGTAAATGGAACTCTTATAAACATTAAGGTTATGTCAATTAAATTTTTAAATTCAAATATTGGCATAAAATATGGGGATGAAGCATTAAAATTAATAGCTAAAATTTTAATGAATATGAAAACAAGTAGTATAGTATGTCGACTATCTGGATCTACTTTTGGGGTATATATAGAACAAACAGATATAAATTACGTTAAAAATATAATTGAAGAGATGATTAATAAGATCTCCAATGTAAATATAGGAATTGAAACTGTAAAAATTTCTACAAATATATCATCTGTTATTTATAAAAATGGTGATTTTGATACAAAAGATGCGATTTCTAAATTATCAATATCTATGTCAAATTCTATAAAAAAGGGTGTAAATAAGTTTGAAATATATAATGAAAGGCATGATTTACGCATAAATATAGACACTATAGAGAGTGCTATCTTAAATGAAGAAATTACACTTTATTATCAACCAAAAATAGATATAAAAACAAAGAAAATAAATGGAGTCGAAGCATTAATAAGATGGTTTAGCAAAGAACACGGATATATTGAACCAAATAAAATCATACAATTTGCAGAAAGTTCAGGATATATAAATACCTTATGGAAATGGGTTATGAGAAAAGCTTGTGAAGATATAAATTATGTAAATACAAATTTGGGTAAAGAAATACATCTTTCTGTGAATACTTCTCCTTATCAATTAGAACATAAAGATTTCATAAAAGATATTAAAGAAGCACTAGAAGAAACTAATTTTAGAAGAGATTTATTAACAATCGAAATCACAGAAAGCGATGATATAGAGAATATAGATAATATACAAAAAATTCTAGGTGAAATGAAAGACATGGACATAAAAGTTTCCATAGATGATTTTGGAAAAGGATATAATTCTATTGATTATATAAAAAATTATAATGTTGATGAAATAAAAATAGATAAGTCTTTGGTTAAGTATTTAAGTGATAATCCTTTATTCATAAAAAATTTGATAGATATGATACATACAACCAATACTTTAGTAGTAGCAGAAGGAGTAGAAGAATATTTTGAATATAAACTACTCAAAGATATGGAGTGTGATTTTATTCAAGGGTACTATTTCCATAAACCAATGGAGCATGAAAGTTTGGTAAAAATATTGAATCAAGAGGATATATAATATATATTGTTATATAAAACTTAAGAAAAAATAAGGATATCCGTATTATTACAAAAGCAAGATAATATAAATTACAAAAATTGAGGTTTCAAAATGAAGGTAAGGAATATTGGATTAAATAAAAGTATTAATATAGAAAGTAAGGGTAAAAAAGAAAAGCTAGATTTTGAAGAAAATTTTAATCAAAGAAATAGACTGAAAAACAAAGAAGAACTCGAAGTATATATGAAAGAGATTAAAAATATAGGAGAAAAATTGGTAGTTACCAAAAATTATAGTGATATTATAGATTATAAAAAAGCTATAAAGAATTATTTGAAATCAGCCGTAGACTATGTATATAGTTTAAATAAAGATAATAGCTTTTGGGATAGAAATTATTTTACTACGGTAAGGACTATAAATGAAAAGCTAGAGGCTATAACTAGAGAACTTATTTATGAGCAAAAAGAAAATATTAGTATAGCTTCAAAAATAGATGAAATAAATGGACTTTTAGTAGATATATACATGTAAGGAGGATAACCATGAAAAATGAAGTAGATAATGTAGACGTATATGAAATAGAGTTTGAGCAGCTAAAAGAAGGTGAGAAAACTCCATTAAATAGTGCTACGGATATATTTGGAGCACTATTAGATATAACTGTATCTATGGGAAGTGCTAGTGAAAAAATAGGGAGAATTATAAACTATAAAGTTGGAGATATAATAGAACTAGATAAACAAGTAGAAGAGAATTTGGATATAAATGTAAATGGTAAAATGATAGCTAGTGGAGAAAGTATAATAATGGACAATAGACTAGCTGTTAGACTAGCTAAAATAAAAAGTGCAGATGAAGATTAATACTAATTAATCTAAATACTAAGGAGGAATATTGTGAATATAAATTTGGTTAAATTTAGAAATTTAGAAAGAGTATATAATAATAATAAAGTAGATGTTAGTTATGTAAAGAATACGAAAAAAGGTGACACAGTTGAAATATCACAAATGGGAAAGTATTTAAATAAAGTAAATTCATCTAAGGAAGAAGTTAACATAGATAGAGTAAATGAAATAAAAAGTAAGATAGAATCTGGTCAATATAGAATAGATTCTAATGAATTAGCTAAGAAGATAATAGAAAAAATGAGGGGGGAGCATAATTGATTCCAGAGGTGAAAATAGTAATCTTTGAAGAAAAAAATGTCCTAAAAAATATGCTAGATCTTTTAGATAATCAATATGAATTTATAATTAATAAAGATCTTATTAAGATAGATAAAATAGCTAAGGAATTAGATGAAGCTGCTAAAAAATTAGCTAGATTAGAAATAAAGAGAAGAAATTTAATGGAGTCTAAGCCTAGTGTAAAGCACTATATAGAAGATTGCAATGATGAAAATATAAAACAAGCTTATAAAGAAATAAAAGAAATATTAAATATGATAGAATTACAAAAAAAAGCAAATGAAACTCTTATAAAGCAGAGATTATTTTTTACAAAGAAGATGATAAACTGCATAAAGCCAGGAAAAAGTATTGGAACATATAATGCTTATGGCCAAGTAGGGAAGTAATTGTTTGGAGGAAAATTATGTCAGGATTACTAGGAAGTTTACAGACAGCAAAGTCTGGTATGAGTGTAAGTCAAACTTCTATACAGACTACGTCTCATAATATAAATAACATGAATACACCAGGGTACTCTAGACAAAGAGTACAACAAAGTGCCAGAAGTGCTTATAGTTACCCTGGATATAACAGTAGTATGGGTGCAGGTCAACTAGGTACAGGAGTTGAAGCAACAGATATTATAAGGATTAGAAATACATTCTTTGATTTTCAATTTAGAAATGAGTCTCATAATTATGGTAAAGTAAGTACAAAAAGTGAGTATTATACTAATATGGAGACTATATTTAATGAACCATCAGACACTTCTATTTCATCATCACTAAGCAACTTTTTTAGCAGTTGGAATGAAATTTCAAAAAATCCTAATGATAGTGGATCAAAGAACACCGTAGTTCAAAATGCAAAATATTTAGCGACTAATATAAGTAATCTTAAAAATAAATTGGAAAAACTATCAAGTCAGGCAAATGATAAAATAAATAAAAATTTAAATGAAATAAATGATATGGTTGACCAATTAAGAGGATTAAATAAAAATATAAGAATTGTCGAAGGTAGTGGAAAAACACCAAATGACTTACTAGATGAAAAAGATAAAGTGTTAGATAAATTAAGTTATAAATTTAATCTAGAAGATAATAATGTTAAGAATTTAATTGAAAAAAAAATAAATGATGGAACAAGTATTACATTAGAGGATATAAAAGCAATAGGAGATGTCTCAGGTGAAATACAAGGTTCTATTGATATGGTAGATAAAATTAATGAATATACATCTAGTATAGATGATCTATCAGAAGGCATTTCTAATGGTATAAATGATGTTTTAGGAATTAATTTTTTTGAATTTGACAAAAAAGGCAGCCCATCACTTAAAGTTAATGATGATTATCTAACAGACTCAAATAAATTATCAGTTTCATCTAAAGTTGCAGGTGAAATATTTAGATTTAAAGATAAAAAAATGAAAATTGGTAATGAACCAGAAATTACCATAGATAAATTTTATAATAATATAGTTCAAAAGCTAGGTAATGAGGCGCAGGAAGTTATAAGAAATGAAAAGAATCAAAATAAAATAATAAATGAAATAGAAAATTCTAGAGCTAATGTATCTGGAGTATTATTAGATGAAGAAATGGTAAATCTTGTCCAATTTCAGCATGCATATAATGCCAGTGCAAAAGTTATATCTACTATAGATTCTTTACTAGACGTAGTAATAAATGGGTTAAAAAGATAGGAGGATAGTATGAGAATAGCCAATTCTTCAATGATAAGAAATAATATGTATGATAATCAAGAAAATCTTCAAAGAACGGACAAGCTTAATAGACAAATCAGTACAGGGAAGGTTATAAACAAAGTATCAGATGATCCATACAAAGCTATAAAAATAATGAACTTAAAAAATGAAATAAAATATACTGAAAAATATAATTACAATATTGACGAAGCAGTAGGATGGATGAATAATACAGATTCATCTTTAGAAGAAGTAGGAACTGTATTAGGAGATATAAAAGATGAAATAATAAAGTTAGGTAATGGAACTTATTCGGCAGAAGAGATGAAATCTATAAGGGCTGAAATGAATGAAAAAATAAAAGAACTAGGTGAAACATTAAATACAAGTCATGGTGGTAATCATATGTTTGGAGGAAGTGACGTAGAAGATTTACCTATAATTATCGAGGAAAAAGACGGAGTAGCTAAACTTACCCTAAATTCTAAATCAAATTCACAAGACTTAAAAGCAATTATATCTGAAGGAATAGATATAGATTATAATGTATCAGCAAAAGAATTATTAAACAAAGATGGTAAAAATTTATTAGAATCTATAAATAAATTATCTACTGCTATGAATGATATAGTTAATGGTAAAGATGTAGAAACTAATAAAGCTCAAGTGTTAGGCACTATAAAAGATGATATTGATACATTGTTTAATCATTCAGTAGATATAAGAACATCATTTGGTGTAAAAGTTAATACTGCAGAAAAAATAAAAGAGCTAAATGATGAAAATATTATGAACATGAAGGATGTATTATCATTAACTCAAGATACAGATAAAGTTAGTGCATATATAGAATTAAAATCAGCTGAATTAATATACCAAATGTCAGTTCAAGTTGGAAGTAGATTGATTCAACCGAGTATAATGGATTACTTAAAATAGCTAGGAGGATCATATGGACATTTTATTTGAAAAAGGTATACCTGGATTTGAAAATTATAATACTTTTCTATTTGAAGAAATTAAGGAAAATAAAAATTTTATTAGCATGATATCTAAGGATGACTTAAATGTAGGATTTGTTTGTGTATCTCCATTTGAGATAAAAAAAGATTATGAAATAGAATTAAATGAGGATACAATAAATGAATTAAATATAAAAGATTATAAAGATGTACTAGTATTAAGCCTAATAACATTAGGTAATAGTATAGATACAAGTACAGTTAATTTAAGAGCTCCTATTATTATTAACATAAATAATAACAGAGGAAAGCAATTAATACTAGAGGATACCAAATATAATATAAAAGAACCTTTAACAGGAAGTGAAAATAATGCTAGTAATTAGTAGAAAAAAAGATCAATCTATATTAATCGGAGATGATATAGAAGTTAAAATTATAAAAATTGAGGATGGAAGCGTAAAGATAGCCATAGAGGCGCCAAAAGATAAGGTTATACTAAGAAGAGAAGTTTACGAAAGTATAAAAGAAGAAAATTCTAAGGCTATAATTAATACTAAAGATATTACAAAGTTATTTAAGTAAGAGAGGGAAAATAATGTATACAACAAATCCATATAATACATATAAGCAAAATTCAGTAAATATGGCTTCTAAAGAACAACTATTGTTGATGTTGTTAGATGGAGCAGTTAAATATACAAAAATAGCAAGAATGGCAATATTAGAAAAAAATATTTCTAGAGCTCACAATGAATTGGTTAGAGTTCAAGATATATTTTTAGAACTTATGATAACTATGGATAAAAGTGCTGGGAAATATATGGAAGATTTATATAATATATATGATTTTATAAAGAGCGAACTTGCTAAAGCCAATATGAAAAAGGATATTAAGATAATAGATGAAGTACTTCCTGTGATAGAAGATGTTAGAGATATGTGGTATGAGGTAGACAAAAAAATAAAGACAGGTAAGTAGGTGAATTTTATATGACAAGAGTAAATACAATAAGAATACCAGGTCTTGCAACGGGAATGGACACCGACACAGTTGTAAAGCAAATGCTTGTTGGTGAACAAAATAAAATTGATAAAGTCAAGCAAAAAGAGCAAATAGTAAAGTGGCAGCAGGAAATTTATAGAGACGTAATGAAAGATTTGAAAAATATAAATGATAAATATTTTTCAGTAACATCTAAAGATTCAATAGTGAGTAGTAAAGCTTGGAATACATTATCAGTTCAAAGTTCTAATAGTAGTGTAATGTCAGCTACATCAAGAGCGGGAGCAGATAATATACATTATAATTTTGAAGTTAATAAAATAGCAGAACCAGCTAAAATTGTATCTTCAAAAGACAATTTAGACAAGTCAAGTAAATTAGCGGATTTAGGAGCTAAAATAGGAGAATCATTTAAAATTTCTGTTGGAAAAGATGACAAAGGGAATATTTTATACTCAAATCCTATAACAATAGAATCAAGTGATACTATAGAGATTTTAGTTGATAAAATTAACAGTAATGGAAATGGAAAAATAAAGGCATCATATAGCAAGATGACTGGAAGTTTTAGTATTGAATCTTTTGACACAGGATCAAACAGTAATATTGAAATCATTTCTGAAGATGGAAGCAAATCTAATTCTCTAGAATTTTTAGGACTAAAAACAAAAAAATACAAGACAAATGCAGATGGAAGTTTTGTATTAAATTCAAAGAATGAACCAGATTTTGATATGGTTGATTTTTCAGGTATAGCAAGTGGAAGTAATTCTTATATCAAAGTCTCAGGAGATGACGGATTTAGTAAAGTAATAAATGAGCAAAAAAATAATTTCTCAATAGATGGAATAGATTATAGTATTTATAATAAAGGAACTTCTGAGATAACCTCAAAAAAGGATACAACCAAAGCCCTAGATAACATGAAAGGTTTTGTACAAGATTATAATAAAATAATGGATAAAATGTATAGTCTTATAACTGAAAAATCTAAGAAAGATTATCAACCGCTTACAGAAGAACAGAAAAAGGATATGAGTGAAGAAGAAGTAAAGAAATGGGAAGCTAATGCTAAAAAAGGTATACTTCGAAATGATTCTGAGATGAGAAGATTTATAAATGATATGCAAAATGCTATATTTGGTGATAATATAAAAGTTTTAAGTGAAATGGGTGTAACTAGTCCACAAGACTATAATAAAAAAGGTCAGATATCATTAAATGAGGATAAATTTACTAAATCTTTAGAATATAATTCGGATAAAGTCTATAAATTATTTGCAAAAGATAAATCTAGTATAATGGGAAAAATGAATGATATTCTTAACAAGAATATAGGAGGATCATCATCTATATTTGCTAGAAAAGCTGGGCTAGAGAGAACATCTTCTGTTGTGAAGAATTTTTACTCAGAACAAATAAAACGACAAGAGGATATGATAAAAAATCTTCAAAGAAAAATGGATACTAAGGAAAATGCTTTATATAAAAAATTTGCAGACCTAGAAGCTAGTATGAATAAGCTAAATTCACAGATGAGTTATTTTATGCAGGCTTAAGGCTAGGTGTTAAAAATGAAGGAAAGTATCAAATTATATAAAAGTGTATCATTAGACATATTAAATAAATTAAAAAGTAGTAGTTTAATTAATATAGGTGATTTATTTGATAAAAGACAAGAAATATTAAGTAATGTACTTGACTTTGAAGCATTTAAAATCCAGATGATCGATGAAGGAATATTAGAAATTGATAGAGAGATACATATATTGCTTAGTGATAGTATAGAAAAAACGAAAGATGAGATAAAAAATCACAAACTATCAAATAGAGTAAATACCTCATATCTAAGTACGAAAAAAGAAAATTTAAATATTTTTAACAAAAAAGTATAAAGTTAATATAAATTATAACGATATATATATATGTAAGGTACTTGGCCAAGTACAAAATACACAATACAAAAGGCAAAAGACAAGGATGTCGTAAAGTCCTAAGGAGAGGAAAAAACAATGAGAATAAACACTAATATGAACGCTATGATAGCGACTAATCAAATGGCAAAAAATACTGCATTATCAGGAAAGTCTATGGAGAAATTATCAACAGGACTAAGAATAAATAAAGCAGGAGATGACGCTGCAGGTCTTGCTGTTTCAGAAAAAATGAGATCTCAAATAAGAGGGATGCAACAAGCAGATAGAAACGTACAAGATGGTATATCAATGGTACAAACAGCAGAAGGTGCATTAGAAGAAGCAGGAAATATAGCTCAAAGAATGAGAGAACTTGGAGTTCAAGCAGGAAATGACACATTATCTGCAACTGATAGAGACAAGGTAAAAGAAGAATTAACTCAATTACAACAAGAAATGAATCAAATAGGTAAAGAAACTAAGTTCAATGGTAAAAACTTATTAAGTGGAGCAGGAGCATTTACAATACAAGCTGGAGCTAATAATGAAACTAGAACTAT
This sequence comes from Romboutsia sp. MSSM.1001216sp_RTP31141st1_G3_RTP31141_220114, assembly GCF_039031195.1. Lineage (NCBI taxonomy): Bacteria > Bacillati > Bacillota > Clostridia > Peptostreptococcales > Peptostreptococcaceae > Romboutsia > Romboutsia sp. MSSM.1001216sp_RTP31141st1_G3_RTP31141_220114. The sequence goes on from NZ_JBCIUO010000001.1 coordinate 231,747, forward strand.
AAATACTATAGATTTAGTAGGACAAGCTAAAACTTTAGCTAGTATGGACGTTTCTAGTAGTTCAAAAGCACAAGCTTACGTAAGTAAAGTAGATGCAGCATTAGAACAAATAAATACAGGAAGAGCTAAATTAGGAGCAACTCAAAATAGATTAGAGTATACTTCTGCTAACTTAACAACTTCTACAGAAAACTTAAGTGCAGCAGAATCAAGAATAAGAGACGTTGATGTTGCTAAAGAAATGGTTAACTTATCTAAGTTAAACATATTAAATCAAGCAGCACAAGCTATGGTTGGACAAGCTAATCAACAACCTCAAAGTGTAACTCAGTTATTAAGATAGTTTTAAAATAAGTAAATAAATTATAAATATATTTAAAAATATAAAGTATATCTATATTATGCCGATATATATAATATAGATATACTTTTATAAATAAAAGACAAGGATGTCGTAAAGTTCTAAGGAGAGAAAAAACAATGAGAATAAATACTAATATGAATGCTATGATAGCGACTAACCAAATGGCAAAAAATACTGCATTATCAGGAAAGTCTATGGAAAAATTATCAACAGGGCTAAGAATAAATAAAGCAGGAGATGACGCTGCAGGACTTGCTGTTTCAGAAAAAATGAGATCTCAAATAAGAGGAATGCAACAAGCAGATAGAAACGTACAAGATGGTATATCAATGGTACAAACAGCAGAAGGTGCATTAGAAGAAGCAGGAAATATAGCTCAAAGAATGAGAGAACTAGGAGTTCAAGCAGGAAATGATACATTAACTACAACTGATAGAGATAAGATAAAAGAAGAATTAACTCAATTACAACAAGAAATGAGCCAAATAGGTAAAGAAACTAAATTCAATGGTAAAAACTTATTAAGTGGAGCAGGTACATTTACAATACAATCAGGAGCTAATAATGAAACTAGAACTATAAATACAATAGATTTAGTTAAGACTGCAGGAAGTTTAACTATAGATGTATCTGATAATACAAAGGCTCAAGCTTTCGTAAGTACGGTAGATGCAGCATTAGAAAACATAAACACAGGAAGAGCTAAATTAGGAGCAACTCAAAATAGATTAGAGTATACTTCTGCTAACTTAACAACTTCTACAGAAAACTTAAGTGCAGCAGAATCAAGAATAAGAGATGTTGATGTTGCTAAAGAAATGGTTAATTTATCTAAGTTAAACATATTAAATCAAGCAGCACAAGCTATGGTTGGACAAGCTAACCAACAACCTCAAAGTGTAACTCAGTTATTAAGATAGCTTTATTAAGTTAAAAAATAAAGAGTAAAGCATGTGCTTTACTCTTTATTTTTAAATTTAATCACTTAAAAGGAGTATTAAATATATGCTACTAAGTATTGTAATGATGGTAAAAAATGAAGAGAGAAATTTAGATAAAACATTGAACGCACTACGTCCTTTAATGGAAGAAATAAATTCTGAATTAGTAATACTAGATACTGGATCAACTGACTCGACTGTTGATATTGCAAGAAAATATACTGATAAAGTATTTTTTGCAAAGTGGAATGATAACTTTTCAGATATGAGAAATATATCAATAAGTTATGCAAAGGGAGACTGGATACTTATATTAGATGCAGATGAAGAGTTAATTAATTATGAGAAATTAAAAGAATTCTTTGATAAAAGCTTATTCAATAAATATAATAGTGCAAGTATAAATCTAAAAAATATACTTTCGCTAGATAAAAAAAGTTATAGTATGACTCCTTTAATTAGAATGTTTAAAAACTCAAAAGATTTTAGATATGAAGGAGCAATACACGAACAACCAAAATTTAAACATCCTATATATAACAATGTAGCTTTATTTGATCACTATGGATATTTATTTGAAAATGAAGAAATCAAACAATTAAAAGATAATAGAAATAAAAATATTTTATTAAAAGAAATAAAGAAAGAACCGAATAACCCATATATTAACTATCAATTAGGAAAAACTTATTCTATATCTAAAAACTATGAAGATGCAATATATTATATGGAAAAAGGGTATGATTTGTATACAAAAATTAAATATATACCAATATTTGTAACATTAGATTTAGCTATGCTTTATTTAGAAATGAATGAGTTTGACAAATGTGAAAGTTTATGCACTAAGTATATAAAAAATGATAATAAAAATATAGATATATATTATTACCTAGCGACAAGTCAAAAATATTTAAGAAAATATAAGCGAAGCTTAGAAAATTATAAAAGGTATTTATATCTTATAGAAAATTATGATATATCTACACAAGCTAATGCTGTTGAGTGTAATGCAGATACATTGATATACCAAGATAAAGCTAAAGTTAACATTATTGATATTTATTACAAATTAGAGATGTATCAAGAGATAATAAATAATATAGATGATATAAATATTAATATTTTAGAACAAGCTTACTTAGTTATATTTATGAGTTTATATAAATTAAATCAAGAAGAAAAAATCATTGAAATATATAAAAATCTTTCATCTTGTATAGTACAGCAAAATAAATTTAAAGTTGCGTTAGAAAGTATACTAAAAAGAATAAAAGAAGAAGACTTGCCTAAAATGTATAAAATGCTTTCTAAAATAGATGGAAATTACGGTACTTTAAATAAAATAAGATTAGGTGAAAAATTAACGATTGAACAATATAATGAGATACTAACAAAAGAGCAAGAAATATATTATGCAGATATAATATATTATGCTATGAAAGGAAATCTACAATTAGAAGATATATTAAAAAATATAAGTAACTTAAAAATGCAAGGTTATATAGATTATTTAGTTTCAAATAAAAGAGATTTTATATTTGATTTATATGATTACTTAGACAATACTTTAAATACTTTAGACATAAAGAAACTTCAAATTTATAGTTGTGTATCTAAATCATTGTTAACATATGGTGGTTTAGTTGGTAAAAAGTATGAAAATTTATTTTTAATGTATATAACTTATACTTATGATTATTTGAAGCAATTATATAATACAGACTTAGAAGATGATGATTTACTAAATTTATTGAAAAATGAAGATGAAATATTCATTATAAGTATAAATAGAGCTCAAAAACTTAGTAAAACTGATAAATTAGAGTATGTAAAAAAAATGAAAGACTTATTAATAAAAAATCAAAAATACAAAAAGGGAATAGAAATATTAATAGAGAAATTTAAAAATGAATTTGATATAAATGAAGAGCTAAATAGTCTTAAAAAACAATATAAATCGATAATTCAAAATGACATAGAGGTAGGAAATATTATTGGAGCTAAAGAAAATATATATGAATATGAAAGTATATTTGAAGAAGAAGAGGCAGAGATACTAAATTTAAAAGCAATTATAAAAATGTTAGAAGGAAAGTTCGAAGAATCTGATAAAATGTTTAAAAATTCATATTTATTAGATAGATACAATTATAATGTGGTTTTTAATATAGGGAGCATAAAAGAAATATTAGGACAATATGAAGATGCCACTAAATATTTTGAATTAATAGTAAAAAACTGTGAAGACGAAAACATAGTTCTAGAATCAAAAGAAAAAATTATGATTATAAATTAAAATATACAAAAATTATGTCATAAGAGGAGGCTCAAATTTGAGTAAATATAAATTTGTATTTGACCTAGATTCAACATTAACAAAACAGGAAATACTTCCTGAAATGGCAAAGTATATTGGATGTCATGAAAGTATTAGCAAAATAACAGAAGATACTATGTTAGGTAAGTTGTCTTTTGAAGAAAGTTTTCTAAAACGAATTGAAATATTAAAAGAGATACCTATAAAAAAAGTACGTAATATAGTTAAAAATATAACATTAAATGAAGAATTAATTAAATTTATTTTAGAGAATATAGATAGATGTATTATAATAACTGGTAATCTAGATATCTGGATTTGTGAACTCATGGATATGTTAGGTTTAAATGATATATATTATTCATCAAAGGCTTTAACGGATGGTCAATATATTAAATCAGTTGTAAATGTTATAAAAAAGGAAGATATAATAAAAGAAATAGATGGACCAGTAGTAGCTATTGGAGATGGAAGTAATGACTCAAAAATGATAGAGTATGCTGATATAGGAATTGGATTTGGTGCTGTTAGACCAATAGCTCCGAGTGTATTAAATGTTTGTGACTATGCGTTTTATGAGGAGGAGAAATTATGTCAGTTTCTAAAACGATTATTATAAGTTGCGCAGGAATGGGAACTAGATTAGGTCTAAATACTAATAAATCATTAATTGATATTGATGGAAAACCATTAATAATAAGACAATTAGAATGTTTAGACAAGTTTGATGATATAAGAATTGTTGTAGGATATCAAGCCCAAGAAGTTATTGACGTAGTTTGCTCATATAGAAAAGATATTACTTTTGTGTTTAATCATGATTATACTAATACAAAAACTGCTGCTAGTTTATCACTAGGGAAAAAACATTCTAATGAGATGATTATATCATTAGATGGAGATGTATTATTTAAACCTGAAGACCTCGAAAGATTTATATTAGAAGATGATGAAGAAGCAATAGGTGTTTGTTCTCCATATACTAATGAACCAGTATATATAGATACTGAATTTATAGATGGAACTGAACATGCAGTTAGTTTTTCAAGACAACATGGAAAGTATGAATGGACTGGGTTGTTTAAAATATATGCACATAAACTTAATAGCGGAAATGACCATGTATATAAAATGATAACACCTAATTTACCTTTAAAAGTAGTTCATGTAAATTTAAAGGAAATAGATAATATGAATGAATATAAAAAAGCTTTAGATTGGTATAAAAATGGATACAAATAAAATCGGTTAAATATGAATTTATAATCAAACCTTAACTAGGAGAAATGGGATGACGAAAAAAAATACAAGGGTATATAAAGAAAACATAAATATAAATAAAAAAGTGTAAAACTATTTTGGGATAAAAGAGCAGAAAAGTACACAGAAGATAATCCTTATAAAGCTGTAAAATGTAACGATAATGATTCTGAATATGCAAAATTATTAGATGAGTATGAAAAAGAGGTTATAATACCTAAATTAAAAATAGATAAAAATTCTAAAGTTTTAGATATAGGTTGTGGAGTAGGAAGATTAGCAGAAATGATAGTATTAAATAGTAAATACTATTTAGGTACTGATTTTGCATAAGATTTACTTAATATAGCGAGAAAAAGAATAGGTTGTAATAATAGTTATGATTTTCAAATATGTGATTTTATAAATATATATGATAATGAGGTTGTAAAAAGTAATGCCCCGTTTAATAAAGTAATTTTAGCAGGTCTTATAATGTATATAAATGATGAAGAATTTAACATATGCTTTGAAAATTTACTTAAAGTCTTAGATAAAGAGGCTATGATATATATAGCATCACCAATTGCTACAAAAGAAAGATTAACCCTAGGTGATTTTTACTCTAATGAATTAAATAGTGAATATAATGTTATATATAGAACAATTGATGAATACATAGATGTTTTTAAAGTTCTTATAAATAATGGATTTAAGATTATAGAAAATGAAATGTTTCTAACTGATAAAAAACAATACAAAGAAACTGAGAGACACTATTTTATTTTAAATAGAGGTTAAACAATAAACTTATAACTAAAGTTACAATTTAAATCTTGGATTTATAGAAAGTAGTGTGATTAAAAATGAATGAAAAACAAAGAATAATAGAAATTTTAAAAACCTCAATAGAAGGGATTTCTTATATAATTAAAAATTTAAATACAGACTATGAGTTTATGTCTGAAATTTGTATACAAGCTATTAATACAGTTAAAAATAGCTTTGAAAATGCTAAAAAATGTGACGGTAGACTTTATAATCTATCAAATAGTATATTAGAAAAATTAAAAGATTTAAATAAAACAAAAGATACAGATACACTTTATGATTGCCAAGAAATTATTAATATGATAAATGATATGATAGATATTATAAATAAAAATATTAAGGAAAAATATAATATTGTTTTTATGCCATACAATGCATCTATGTGGAATAGCCTTGAAAGTATTTGGAAAGAAGCTAAAGAAGATGAAAATTGTAATTGTTATGTAGTACCAATTCCATATTATAAGTTAATTTATAATAGAAATGGGAATATGGACGCTATATTTACATATGAAGGTGATATGTTGCCTAAATATGTACCTATTACTGATTATAAAACATTTGATTTAGAAAAAATTAGTCCAGATGTTATATATATACACAATCAATATGATGAATATAATAATGCTACTAGAGTAGATAGCAACTATTTTTCTTATAATTTAAAAAAATATACAGATATGCTAGTATATGTTACTTATGGAATATTAGGTACTTATCCAATTTCATTTTATAAAGATTTTTACTCATTTATAGGAACAAGAGAATTTGATAAAGTTGTTGTACAATCTCATGCATTTGCAGACATTGCAGAATATAGTGGGGTAGCTAGAGAGAAATTATTGCCTCTTGGGTCACCTAAATTTGATGCTTTAGTTAGTAGTCTAAAATCAAATACTACAAATGAATATTATAAAAATAAATTTAAAGGTAAAAAGGTATTTTTATGGACTACAAACTTAATGAAAGTTATAAATGGAAGAGATAAAGTATTAGATGAAGTTGAAGAAGTCTTTAATAAAATTAGAAATGATTTAAACTATGGATTAATATATAGACCTCACCCACTGGAGCTGTCATATGTTAAATCAAGAGCCCCAGAATGCTATAAAAGATATAAAGAGTTATTAAGCTCAGCAAAAAATACAGAAAATATAATTATTGATAATTCACCTAGTTATTACGAAGCTTTTCAAATATCTGATGCACTAATAACAGATAGGTCTTCTGTATTAATTGAATATATGGCTACAGGAAAACCTGTTTTAATATATGACATAGAATTAAACAGAGAATACTATCATGAAAAAGTATTTGATATATTTTCTAATTATATAGTTGGTGAAGATGAAATGACTGTAGATAAATTTATAGATTTAGTAGTCAATAAAAAAGATTACAAAAAAGATAATAGAATTAATGCACTAAATACTGTTCTTTCAAATATTGATGGTAGTTGTGGAGAACAAGTTCACAAACATATAAAGCAGTGTATTGAAAATAATTATTTTTAAAATTTCACAATGATATTAAATACAAAAAGTCATGAATAACTTATTATATTAAGTAACTATTTTTACAAGACTTTTTGTATTTTATTATTAAAAATATTAAGTATTAATTAATACAGGTATATAATTTTAACTATAAGAGTATTTATAATAATTAATAGTTTTATACATATCCCGATAAGTTCATAAAATAAATCTAAATTAAAAGTAGTTAAATTACTACTAAAGTCTTTAATCATTTTTCAAAATCATGAATTTTTATAATATTATATGAACACAATATTAAATTTTCTTTAAAGAAAGAATAAATTTTAATATTGCAAATGTTATAAAATTTATCTAAGTAAAAACTAACTTTACTATACATTTTATTAGTATAATAAGCTTTGATTTATTAATAAGGTAGATAAGTATCATAAGAAATTTTATTAATATAATTGAGTGTTAAATCAATATTTATATCAAAAATATCTTTAGGAACTAATATAGATATAAATGTATTTAATTTTCTGGTTTTAATATTTTGAATTTATAAATAAAATTACAGTCATAATTGAAAAAAATAGGAATATTATCTAAATTTATAATATTTAGGAATTAATCTGAATAAGGATGTTTAAGTTAAAAATTTTTAGTGATGTAGAATTTATTGTCTAATACATAATTTGTATTATTTTAATAAAAAATATAAAGTTCTAATTATATCAGCCGTATAATATAAAATACAATATAAAATATAATATAAAATAAAATTACACTTTGTGATTTAACAAATAAGTTTAAATGTATTTTTAATATTAGTTTGAAAAAAAATAGTAAGAAAATACAAATAAAAACTTGATTAAATGGTAATTATACTATAATATTTAGTGTATGGAAAAAATGTCGAAAAGTGTAAAAAAAGAACGAAAAACAACGAAAAACAAAATAGGCAAGCTAGAGAAATCTAGTGACGCAAAACTATAGGAGCTAAAGTAGAAACTATGCTAGCCAGTTGCAAAAAACTGTGTGTTTTTGTTTTCGATATATAAGGTTTATAATTTTGGAGAATTATGAATAATATATAAATTATTTTGATTGTTTGTGTCCAAATTATGCATCTCTATTTATCGACGCTGATATTATATAACTCTCTTTAGAGTTATTTTTTTTTGAAGAAATAATATTTTAATAAATCTAATAATTCAATTATATTATCAAAGTTCATTATGTATCTTACATTTTTTATTATAGGAAAAATTATGTAATAGTATAAATTATATAGAAAAAAATAAGTAAAAGTTTATAATTAAAATGATAAGAAAATTAAATATAAGAAAACGAATAATAAATATATTGATTTAATTTTATATCTAAAATAATCAAATTCTAGCAATGATAGTATGCTATGTAGTATACAAAATTACTCTTTATAGAGTGGTTTTTTGATTTATAAAATTAATGGAGGAGAGTAATATGGAAATCTATAATTTAATGAAAATGGGATTAGATGCTACACATTTAAGGAGTAATGCCATTGCAGAAAATATTGCTAACATAAATACTCCAGGGTATAAAAGAAAGTATGTTAGTTTCGAAGATACTTTAAAGAATAAACTAGAAATTCCTAGTATAAAGTTAAAGGTTGATAAGGAATCTGTGGTCAGAGAAGATGGTAATAACGTTGATATTGAACATGAGAAGGTTAATCAAGCAGCTACGACATTAGAATATAATGCGTTAGTAAGTCTTACAAATATAAAAATCGCTATGACAAAAAGTATAATATCTGGGAGGTAAATAAATGAGTGTTTTTAGTGGTATGAGAATTAGTGCAAGTGGTCTGACAGCAGAACGTATGAGAATGGATATAATATCTTCGAATGTTGCTAATATGCAGACTACAAGAACTAAAAATGGAGGAGCATATAGGAGAAAAGTAGCTAGCTTTGAAGAAAATTATGATGAAAAATTAGGGATGTTAGGTGTTAAAACAAAAAAGATTGAAGAAGATAAATCTCCTCTCAGAAAAATATATGAACCAAATCATCCTGATGCAGACAAAGATGGATATGTAGAATATCCAAATGTAGATTTATTAGCTGAAATGTCAGATCTTATAAGTGCATCGAGAGCTTACGAATCTAATGTAGATACTTTAAATGCTCAAAAAAATATGATATCTAAAGCTTTAGAGATAGGTAGATAGAAAGTAGGTGGTTAAATGACAGGAATAAGCAATATAAATATTAATTCTGATATATTCTCTAATGCTATTAATAATAAGACTACATATAAAGTTAAAGGAAATGAAAAGCCAGACAAGCAATTTGAAGATGTTATAAAGAATGCTATAGGTAAGGTAAATGATAGTATTATAAATTCAAATGAAAAGATAGAAGCGCTTATAAAAGGTGAAGATGTTTCTATGCATGATGTTATGCTATCAGCACAAGAATCTCAAATGTCAGTGCAACTTATGATTGAGATTAGAAATAAGTTATATGATGCTTACCAAGAAATTAATAGAGTGCAATTGTAATTCCTTAATAAGGAGCAGATAGATGAATTTTAAAGAGATAATAGAAAAAATAAAAGATTTTATAAAAACAAGAAAAGAAAAATTTAAGGAAATGAGAAAAGAAAAGAAAATAGCCATTATAGTTGGAGTGATTGCAATTATATTAGCTATAATATTTGGAATTAAGTATAAAAATGATAATAAATATGATGTTCTTTTCTCGGGTTTAGATTCAAATGATGCATCTGTTATAACTAAAGAACTAGAAAAAGAAAAAATTGAAACGAAAATAGAGGGCGATAGTATATATGTACCTAAAGATCAGGTAGATAAGTTAAGACTTGAACTATCTGGAAAAGTTTCAAATGGTTCTAAAGGATTTGAACTTATGGATGAAGGATCATCGTTAGGTCTTACAGATGAAGAATTTGAGGTAAAAAAACAAAGAATGATTCAAGGTGAACTAGAAAAAACTATAAAAACTTTTCCGCAAGTACAAGATGCAAGAGTTCATATAACAGAAGGTGAAGAATCTGTATTTGCTAAAGAGAGCATACCTGGAAAAGCAGCCGTTTATGTAGATTTAAATGTAGGAGAACAATTAAGTCAAGAACAAGTTAAATCTATAATATCTTTAGTATCCGCAAGTACACCAAATATACCGAAACAAAATGTTGAGGTAATCAACCAAAATATGGTCTTATTATCAGAAGGAATATTTGATGAAAATGGAAAATCAAATTCTAGCGATAATTCTAATGGGATTGATATTGCAACTAAGGCAGAAAGAGATCTAGATAAAGGATTAGAAAGAGATATAGTTAGATTACTTGAACCTATATTTGGAGAGGGAAAAGTAAGAGCAACTGTTAATGCTGATTTGAATTTTGACACTAATGAAAAAACTCAAACGATAATAGATCCTAACAAGGTTATAGTAAGTGAGTCAAAAAGTGAAAATAAATCTACAGAGCCAGTAAATACAGGTGGTACTGTTGATAACAATATGAATAATAAAGGCAATGTAAATGATGGAACTACTGAAAGTAAAAGTGAAGATATAAAGTATGAAGTAGGAAAGACAGAAATTAAAACTGTTAAGGCTCAAGGTGAATTAAATAGAATAACTGCTTCGGTTGCTATAGATGGCAAATTAGATGCGGGAGATATTAAAGACGTTAAAGATATGGTATCTAATACCATTGGTGTAGAAAAAAATAGAGGCGATGATGTAGTAGTTGTTGCTATGGACTTTGAAGCAAATGCTAAAAAGAATCTAAAAAATGCATTAGGTGATGAAGATGAAGTGGCTAAGTTATTAAAAACAACAGGATATATAGTAGCCGGATTATTACTAGTTATAGTAATAGCACTTATAGCTATATTTGTTATTAAGAAAAAGAATAAATCTAAAGAAATTGATGAAATAGATGAATCTAATGAAATAGATATGATAAATCAAAAGCTAGAAGAAATGGAAAAACATAGGCTACACAATTTAGAAGATGATGAAGATAATATGACTTTAGAGGAAGAAGTTAAGATATACGCTTCAGAAAATATAGAAGAAGTTACAGAATTAATAAATAATTGGTTAAATGAGTAAAGGGTGGTAGTTTGTTTTGGAAAATGAAGTTACTAAATCAGTAGAGAGTACTAAATCAGGAAATGCATTTGATTTAGGTGATATACCTAAAGTGAGAAGAGTTACTGGTGCTAGAAAGGCAGCAGTACTCTTAATGACATTAGGGACTGACGTTTCAGCGGATATAGTTAAAAATCTATCTGATAAGAAAATACAAAGAATCGGTGTAGAAATAGCTAATATACACACTGTCAACGCAAGAGAAAGAAGAGAAATTCTCCAAGAATTTATAGAACTAAATAAAGGAAAAGAATTTGTGTTAAAAGGTGGTATAGACTATGCAAAATCACTGCTTAATGGAGCTTTAGGAAACCAAAGAGCTAATAAATTAATAGAAGGAATTAGATATGATGCTTATACAAAACTGTTTATGGCAGCGAGAAAAGCTGAACCAGAGCAGATATTAGCATGTATACAAGGTGAAAGTACACAAACTATAGCTATAATCTTATCTCACATACAATCAGACAAAGCAGCTTTGATATTAAGTGAGTTACCACCTAAGATTAAAAATGAAGTTTCACTAAAAATAGGATCAACATCATCAGTATCACCAAGTGTAATAAAGGCCATTGATGAAGCTGTAGAAATGAAACTATCAAAACTTGGACAAAGAGAAATGGAAAGTTCTGGTGGTATTGATAGCTTGGTTGAAATACTTGGTAATGTAGATAGAAAAACAGAAAAAAGTATTATAAGTTACATAGAAGAAAGAAACAATGAATTAGCTGAGGATATAAAGGCCAATATGTTTATATTTGACGACATTGTAAGGCTTGAAAATTCTACTATTCAGAGAATTCTTAAAGAGGTTAATGTTAAAGATATTGCATTTGCTCTTAAGGGAGCATCTAAGGAAGTATCAAATGTCATATTTAGAAATCAATCTCAAAGGGCATCACAAGCTCTTAAAGAGGAAATTGATTTATTAGGAAAGATAAAAATATCTCAAGTAGAGGAAGCACAACAAAATATAGTTAATGTTATAAGACGACTTGAAGATATGGGTGAAATAACTTTAACAAGAGGATCAGATGATGAGTTTATCATGTAGTAACATAATAAAAGCTAAAAATGTTAATTTAAAAGGCGTAAAAACAATAAATAACCTCTCTCAAATTGAAAGTGAAGAAGAAAGAAAGCTTAGAGAAGACTTAGAAAAAAAATTAAGCGAAAAAAAAGAAGAAATAAATATTAAGTTACAAGAAGCTCAAAAAGAATATGATGACATTATAGATCAAGCTAAAGCTGAGGCAAGTCAGATAATTGAAGAAAGTAAGTTAGAAAGAGAAAAAATAGAAAAAAAAGCTTATGAAGAAGGATACAATCAAGGGCTTAAAAACGGATATGAAGATGGATACAAAGAATCATATGAAGAAAATATAGAAAAGGCAAAAAAAGAGTCTGAAGAAATTGTAAATAATGCCAGTAAATTATTGATACAAGCCAAAGATAAAGTAGCTGAGTATATGAATTTAAATAAAGAAGAAATACTAAAAATTAGTATAAGTATAGCTCAACAAGTTCTAAGGGATGAATTCAAATCAGAATCATCTATGAATACTTTATTAACTAAGGTAATTGAAGAGTATGAACTCAAGGAAAATATAGTAATAAAAGTAAATCCTTTATATAAAGATAGCTTAAAGAATGAAATATTAAGTTTAAAAGAATGTAATAAACTTAAAGGCGACGTATTCGTTTTAGAAGATGAATCTATAGATATTGGAAATGCTATTATAGAGAACGTAAAAGGAAGAATAATAGTAGGTGTAGATGCTGTAATAGATAAGGTTAAAGAGGAGCTATTATGATAGACATAGATTTTGAAAGAATACTTAGTAGGATAAAGGATATGCCTACTGTTATATCTGAAGGAAAAGTAAAAAAAGTTATAGGTCTTACAATAGAAGTCGAAGGTATAAAAGGATTTGTAGGTGAGTTATGCTCTGTATACAATAATTTAAATACCCCTATAAATTGTGAAGTTGTAGGTTTTAGAGATGGAGATGTAATACTTATGCCTCTTGGTGAGTTAACAGGGATTGGACCTGGTTGCAAAGTAATTGCACAAGGAGTACCACTTAGTGTTAAATGTAGTGATGAACTTTTAGGAAAAGTACTTGATGGCATAGGTAATCCAATAGATGAAAATATGATTTTACAAGGTGAGAGATATAGTTTATTTAATGAACCACCAGATCCAATGAGAAGACCTCGAATAACAAATATAATGCCAACAGGAATAAGAGCAATAGATGGATTTTTAACTTGTGGAGAAGGACAGAGGATAGGAATATTTGCAGGTAGTGGAGTTGGTAAAAGTACAACTTTAGGAATGATGGCAAGAACGGCAGAAGCAGATGTAAATGTTATAGCCCTTATTGGAGAAAGAGGAAGGGAAGTTTTAGACTTCATTGAGAGAGATTTAGGTGAAGAAGGCATGAAGAAGTCGGTAGTTGTTTGTGCTACATCAGATAAATCACCTTTAGTAAGATTAAAGGGAGCACTAACAGCTACATCTATTGCCGAGTACTTTAGAGATAAAGGTAAAAAAGTAATATTAATGATGGATTCTGTAACAAGATTTGCTATGGCTCAAAGAGAAGTTGGATTAGCTATAGGAGAACCGCCAGCACAAAAAGGATATACTCCTTCCGTATTTGCTATGTTACCAAAGCTTATGGAAAGGACAGGAATGTCTGAAAAAGGATCTATAACAGCTTTTTATACTGTTTTAGTTGATGGAGACGATTTTAATGAACCAATAGCAGATACTGTAAGAGGAATACTAGATGGACACATTGTTTTATCTAGGCAATTAGCACATAAAAATCATTATCCAGCTATAGATATATTAAACAGTGTAAGTAGACTTATGAAAGAAATTGCAGATGATAATCATAATAAAGCTGCATCATTTGCTAGAGATATACTTGCTACTTATAAAGAAGCTGAAGATTTAATAAATATTGGAGCTTATGAAGAAGGTTCAAATAAAGATATAGATATGTCTATTAAATATATAGACAGAGTAAATGATTATTTAAAACAAGGTGTTAATGATAGTACACCATTTAATGAAAGCAAAGAGTTATTAATTAATATGTTCAACTAAAGGAGACTGATGTAAGTGAGTAAGTTTAAATTCAAACTTCAAAAACTGCTAGATATAAAAGTAAAAGATGAGGAAGAAAGTAAATTAAGATATACACAAGCTCAAAATCAAAAAAGAATAATAGAGAATAATTTAAGGAATTTAGAAAATTCTTATAAAAAATACTCAGATATAGGAATGTCTAAAGATATAATTAGTCAAAAAATTACTATTAATTATTTAGCAGCACTTACTCAATCTATAAAATTAACTAGTGAAGATTTGAGAAAAGAAGAAATTAATGTTTCTAAAGCAAAAAAAGATTTTATAGAAAAACAAATAGATAGGAAATCTTTAGAAACCCTTAAAGAAAACGAACTTAATAGATTAAAAAAAGAAGAAGATAGATTAGAACAATTAAAAAATGACGAATTTGCATTATATGCATATATAAGAAATAGAACAAATATATCATAAAGGTGAATTAATATGAATTTAAATATGTCTATAAAAGCAATGACTAATGCAAAAGAAAATACTTTAAAAAAAACAGAAGGAAGTAAAGATATAGTCAATTGTTTTTTTGGCGAAATAGAATCAAAGCTTGAAGATATGAGTTTAAATTTCAATACAGATGAATCTAATAAAAAAGACATTGATTTTAATCTCCTTCAAAATATAATATTTAACCTTAAATACATATATGATTTCGTAAATGATGAGTTAAAAGAAGGTAAAGATGTAGAAGGGTTAAATGAAAGTATCAATAATATACAAGTTATTTTTGATTCTATGAATATAGATAAAAATAATTTAGAAATAAATATAAATAATAAAGAAGGATTAGAAACTTTAGAAAATACTTTAGGTGAAATTGAATTTAAGTCTAATTTATTAAGTAACAATGATAAAGATAAATTAAATGATTTATTAGAGAAAATAAATAATGATACAGAAAATATAATAAAAAAATTTGATATAAACGAAAACAAAAGTAGTAATAATATCAAATTAAAACCAACTTCAAATAGCAATGAATTATTAAATAATGATTTTGAAGATACTAAAAATTATAAAAAAAATGACTTAATAAAGGAAACTAAGTATAGAGAATTAGAAATTAATTCATTAATAAATAAAAAAAACTTAAATCAAAGTAGTAGTTTAGATAACAATGATCTACAAATAAGTAAGTTAGAAGACATCCTTAATAAAGGAAGCATAGGAAATCTAAATACAAATAATATTTTAAAAAATGAAAATACATATAATTTAAATGATAGCTCAGTTAAAGAGATTAGAAAAACATTTATAAATGAAGATATTATAAAAACAGTAAACTACTTAAAAAGAAGTGGTAATGAAGAAATAAAAATTAAAGTTAATCCAATAGAATTAGGAGAGATGACTATAAAACTTGTAAAGCATGGAGAAGAAAATAGTTTATCTATAACTGTTAGTAAAAATAATATATTTGACTTGGTAAATAAAAATATAAATGATATAACTAAACATTTGAATGATATGAACATAAAAGTAAAAGATGTATCAATAAATATAAATTCAGAAAACCAAAATGTATTTTCAGACAATCTAAACCAAAATTTTAATAATAAAAATAGCCAGCAAGAAAGACAGAAAAATAACCAAAGACGTATAAGTGATATTATGTTAGAAGATATAAATGAAATCTCTAATATAGAAGAAGATAATCTAAATATATTAGTATAGGAGAATATAAAATGAGTGGATTAGTAAGTATGAATAAACCAGATATAATAGGAAGTCAAAAAGTACCTAAAAATCAAAAAAGTCAAAAAACAGAAAATAACACTCCTATAATAATGCCGGGGGAAGAAAATAACAAAGAATTATTTTTAAAAATGCTAGTTGCTCAAATGCAAAATCAAGATCCTTTTAATCCTCAAGATCCCACTCAATATGTAACACAATTATCTCAATTTACTATGCTAGAACAGACAATGACTCTTAATCATAATATGGAACAGATGATGGGAATGACTAGTGGGTTATTAACTAATTCAGCATTAAATTCTGCGACATCTTTAATAGGTAAGGAAGTCGAAATGAATGCCACAAAATTAGATGAAAATTCAAATAACGCAAAGTCAGAAAACAAAACTATAAAAGGTATGGTAGAAGGTGTTCATATAAAAGATGGGACTGTATATATGGACGTAAAAGATAAAGATACAGGCGAAGTTGCATCTATTGAATATGCAGCTTTAATGAAAATAAATGAAAAAAATTAGAAGTTAAGGGAGATTAGTTTTATGTTAAGATCAATGTACTCAGGGATAAGCGGTATGAAAGCAAATCAAACTAAGATGGATGTTGTTGGTAATAATGTTGCGAATGTTGGAACAAGTGCATTTAAAAAAGAATCTGCAAGATTTTCTGATGCTTTAAACCAAACATTTTTATATGCAAGTGCTCCAGGTGGAGTAATTGGTGGAGTAAACCCTGGACAAGTTGGTATAGGTACTAAAGTTAGTGGTATCTTTAAAAATATGATACAGGGACCAATACAACCAACAGGAAGACCAACAGATTTAGCTATGGATGGAGATGGTTTTTTTACAGTTCAAACAGGAGTTAATCAATATGCATATACAAGAGATGGATCATTTAGTCTAGATTTAAATGGTAATTTAGTAACAGCTGATGGTTATAAAGTATTAGGAGAGGATGGAAATCCTATAGAAATACCAAAGGCAGTAGATGCAAATGGAAATCCAGCACCAGATGGAGCTAAGAATGTTAAAAAGGTATTATCTTTTAATATAGATAAGGAAGGTAAAATATCTTATTTATTAGAGGATGGTACAAAAATGCCATTAGTTGATAAAAATGGAAATATAGTTAAAGGAACGCAGCAAAAGCTTAAAATAGCAGTTTTTCAAAATCCAGAAGGATTAAAGTTATTAGGTGGAAATCTTTATTCAGAATCTGCAAACTCAGGACAACCGTTAAAGACAGCTGTTCATGGTCAAATTAACCAAGGAGCCATAGAAATGTCTAACGTAGATTTATCAGAAGAATTTACAGAAATGATAGTTACAACAAGAGCATTCCAAGCTTCTAGTAAAGTTATAACAACTAGTGATGAATTATTACAAGAGATAATAAACCTTAAGAGATAAAAGAGGAGAAAGATAAAGAAATGAAAAAGCTTGATATTTTAACACCAATAGGACTAGTGCTAGCTTTTGCTCTTGTAATGTTTGGAATATCTATGGGTGGGACTGGAATCAAACCATTTATAGATATGCCTTCTTTAGCAATAACATTAGGAGGATCATTTTCTGCAGTATTAGTAACATTTTCGGTTGCTGATATAAAAAAGATTCCTAAGTACTTTAAGTTATGTACAACATCAAACAATTTATACAAGATGGATTTAGTAGACCAGTTTAAAGAAATTTCTAAAAAGATAAGAAAAGATGGAGTACTAGCTATAGAAGAGGAAGTTTCGCAGATAGAAGATGAATTTTTAAAAAAAGGATTAGAATTAGTAATAGACGGTGTGGACACTGAAAGTATAAAAGAAATATTAGAAACAGAAATAGCAGAAAAAGAAGTACTTTATTCGGGTGGATCTAAAATGTTTAAAGTATGGGGATCTTATGCACCAGCATTTGGTATGGTTGGGACACTAATAGGTCTAATACAAATGCTTACAGACATGGGTTCTCCTGAAGTAATAGCAAGTGGTATGTCAAAAGCATTAATAACTACTTTTTACGGTGCATTATTCTCAAATGCAGTATTAAACCCTATAGGATTTAATATAGAGGGAAAAGGTGAAAAAGAAGTTGTATTTATGGAAATGATGATTTGTGGAATTAGCAGTATACAAAATGGAGAAAGTACAAGAGTAATAGAAGAAAAATTAATAGCATTCTTAGATGAAAAAGAAAGAGCAAAATATTATAAAAGAGAAGGAAATGAAAAGGTAGCAGATTTAGATGGCGCGTAAAAAAAAGAAAGGCGATGATGTCAATACAAATGCGTGGATGGACACATATGCCGATACAATAACTTTACTTCTTACATTTTTTATATTGCTATATTCAATGTCTGCAGTAGATACTCAAAAACTTAATGAGTTAACTGCTGCATTAAAAAATTCACTTCAAGGAAGTACAAAAGTAACTGATTTAAAAAATATAGACCAGCTAAAGGTAGCTATAGAAAAAGATGGAGATAAATTAGCATCAAAATACGAAGATTTATCTAAAAAATTAAATAAAATAATAGATGAAAAAGGTCTTAAAGATGACATAAAAGTTAGAGAAGAAGATAGGGGTATAGTATTACAATTAGGAGAAAATATATTATTTGACCCAGGAAAAGCAAATTTAAAAGAAGATAGAAAAAAAGTGCTAGATGGAATAACGAGTATAATAAAAAGCACTGATAATGACGTTTTAGTTGAAGGTCATACAGATGATGTTCCTATGCATAATAAAGAGTTTGCTTCTAACTGGGAACTATCAACTGCAAGAGCTGTAGGTGTAGTTGAATATTTCGTAGATGAGCAAAAACTAGATCCTATTAGATTCTCTGCAAAAGGATATGGAGAATTTAAACCATTAGTTAAAAATGATACACCAGAACACAGGGCAACAAATAGGAGAGTAGATATTTTAATTGTTGAGCAAAAGGAGAAGTGATAATAAACATCATGGATAATATGTTGCAATATATAATAAATTTATTGATATTTGTACCACTAATTTTAATCTTAATAGTAGTTTCTTTAAGATTAAGTAAAGCAAGTATGTCAACTATTGCAGGCAAAAAATATACTAAAGTTTTAGAAGTTACAAATTTAAAAAAAGACATAGATTTATTTGTTTTAAAGATAGGTGATGAGGGATGTGTATTAGTATCATCACCTTCTAAAGTAGATAAAATTAAGGATTTAACTAAAGAAGAAATAAATTCAATAGAAAAAATAAAAGATGATTCTGAAATAAACTTAGGGCAGTTTGCTCCAAGATATAAGAAATTTAATTTTTTTGGAAATAAATCAAAATATAAAAGCCTTAAAGTAAATAAATCAGATTATAATAATTTAAATCTTAGTAAATACAAGATAGATAAATTAAACTTAAAGAGGAATAAATATGGAAGATTTCGCTAGTATGATGTTAAAAAATCAGCAACATTTAGCTCCTTTAATAAAATTATTTATAGTTTTAACATTTTTAATGTTTTTGCCAACTGTAATATTTATGATGACAAGCTTTGTTAGAATAATTATTACACTCTCATTTTTAAAATCAGCATTAGGAGCACAGCAATCTATACCTAATCAGATTTTAATTGGTATAGCCATGGCACTTACCATATTTATAATGGCACCTACTATAAGTGATATAAATAAAACTGCAATAAAACCTTATATGGAAAAAAAGGTTGAATTTAAAGAAGCTATAGAAAAAGCTGAAGTACCTGTAAGAAAATTTTTATTAAAGCAGACAAGAGAAAAAGATATAAAATTATTTTTAGAAATGTCTAATATGGATGGAAAAAAAGTCACAAGAGATGATATTCCATTATATATATTAGTCCCAGCATTTGCTATAAGTGAATTAAAAACAGCTTTTCAAATAGGATTTTTAATATATTTACCATTTTTATTAATAGATTTAGTAGTATCAAGCACACTTATGTCTATGGGGATGTTTATGCTCCCTCCGGTTATGATTTCATTACCTTTTAAATTACTATTATTTATTATGGTAGATGGATGGAATTTATTAATAAAATCTTTACTTTTAAGCTTTAAATAATGAGGAGAATATTATGAATGAAACTATGGTAATGAGTATAGTAAAAGAAGCATTATATACAAGTATGTTGGTGGGAGGCCCAATTCTTATACTATCTTTAGTTGTTGGACTACTAGTAAGTGTATTTCAAGCAACTACTCAGATTCAAGAACAAACATTAACTTTTGTACCTAAGTTGATAGTTATAGCATTAACATTAGCTTTAGGTGGAAATTGGATGTTGCAGGAACTTATAAAATTTACAACAAAAATAATGAGTATAATAGCTAATATAAAAGGATAAAAAATTGATATTTATATTTATTAGAATAATAACCTTTTTTGCTATCATAAATGTAATATTTCCTGCAGGAACACCAAATATATTTAAAGTAGTATTTTCATTATTTATGTCTACAATAATAGCTTTTTCGGTACATGTAAATGTACACATTACTACAGTTTTACAATTAATAAATTATAGTGTAGTTGAAATAGTAACAGGATTAGTATTAGGATTTATAACAAGTTTGTGTTTTAATAGCTTAAAAATTGTAGGTAGCTTAATAGATCAACAGTTAGGATTATCTATGATAAACATATATGATCCTAACAGTAAAAATCAATCAACACTTATAGAAAATATAATGTATTGGATAGGTATTTTGGTATTTTTTACTATGAACGGACATCATAGTTTAATAGAAGGAATACAACATAGCTTTGAGATAATACCTGTAGGAAAATCTATACTAATTGGAAATTTCAATTACGTAATAAATGTATTTATTGAATATTTTGCAATTGGTTTTAAAATAGCAGTTCCTATTGTACTTTGCTTAATAATAACTGAGATAATAATGGGATTAATATCAAGAAGTGTTCCACAATTTAATGTAATGGTTATAGGAATGCCAATTAAACTTTTAGTAGGAATAGCAGTTTTTATTATAGGAATGCCATTTATACTAAAAGAAATTCATAACTTATTTAATCAATTACCATCTATACTAGATGGAACTTTAAAAGTAAAGCATGGAGTGTTAAGCTCTATTGGACCTGTAGGTATGATTTTATCTTCTAGTGGTGATAAAACAGAAGAACCTACATCAAAGAAAAAGAAAGACGCTAGAAAAAAGGGTAATGTAGCTAAAAGTAAAGAAGTAACAACTGCAATAACCCTAATAGCCATATTATTTATAATTGGTACAATGTCAAATTATATGATATCAGATTTTAAAAATAATATAATACATTATTTAAGTAATAATTTTAAATTTAATATGGATTATAACATATTACACACTTTGACAGTAAATTTAATAATTTCATTTATGAAGTTATTTTTACCAATAGGATTGATAATAATTGTATTTTCTGTAATAGGAAATGTTATGCAAACAGGGTTTATGTTTAACTTTGAGAGCATTAAGCCAAAATTTTCAAAACTTAATCCAATAAATGGATTTAAAAATATGTTTTCTATGAAATCTGTAGGAATGTTGATTAAAAGTATAGTTGTAATAGCTGTACTTTTTGAAATAGGATACAGTTTTATGAAAAAAAATTTCGAATTAATAATGAACAGTGGAGACATACATCTTCCATACCTTATATACACTATAGTAAATATAATAAAAGATTTACTAATAAATATAGTTTTAGCAGTAGTAATAATAGCAGTAATTGATTTTGTATATCAAAAGTATAGTTACAGAAAAAGTCTAAAAATGACTAAACAGGAAGTAAAAGAGGAATTTAAGCAAGTTGAAGGAGATCCTCATATAAAAGGAAAGATAAAACAAAGACAAAGAGAAATGGCTAGTAAGAGAATGATGCAAGCTGTTCCATCAGCTACCGTAATAGTAACAAATCCAACACACATATCTATAGCAATAAGGTATGAAAGAGGAAAAGATACAACTCCTATAGTTGTTGCAAAAGGAGCTGATGTAGTAGCATTTAAAATAAGAGAAATAGCCAAGGAACATGATATACCTATTTTAGAAAATAAACCTCTAGCAAGACTTATATATAAAGAGGTAGAAATAGATCAAGAAATACCAGAAGAAATGTATCAAGCAGTAGCAGAAGTATTAGTGGCTGTTTATAAAATTAAAAATAAATACAAATAGTTAAAAAGAGGTCATAGATGGAAAAACTAGATTTGAAGAAAAGATTTGATATAATAGTAGGATTTGGAATAATCGGCATTGTTTTAATGATAATAATACCACTACCTCCATTTCTATTGGATGTAATGCTAACATTAAATATAGCATTTTCATTATTAATATTATTACTTACACTTTTTTCAACTAATATATTACAACTATCAATATTTCCTACTATATTGCTTGTTACAACCTTATTTAGACTAGCTCTAAATATATCATCTACAAGACTTATATTAGGGCAAGGTTATGCAGGAAATGTAATAGAATCATTTGGAAGTTTCGTTGTAGGTGGCAATTATGTAGTTGGAGTAATAATATTTTTAATTATAATAATTATTCAGTTTATAGTCATAACAAATGGTTCAAGTAGAGTCTCTGAAGTTTCAGCAAGATTTACTCTTGATGCCATGCCAGGTAAACAAATGAGTATAGATGCTGATTTAAACTCAGGTACAATAGATGAAAAAACGGCAAGAATTAGAAGAAGAGAATTACAACAAGAAGCAGATTTCTATGGAGCTATGGATGGAGCATCTAAATTCGTAAAGGGAGATGCTATAGCAGGTATAATAATAACAACTATAAATGTATTAGGTGGAATTATTATAGGTGTTATAATGCTTGGGATGAGTTTTTCAGAATCTGTGCAAACATATATTAGACTTACAATAGGAGATGGTCTAGTTAGTCAAATACCAGCACTATTAATATCTACATCAGCAGGTATATTAGTAACTAGATCAGACTCAGATGAAAGTTTTGGAAATTTACTAGGAAAACAATTAATATCTATACCAAAAGCTATAGGAATGACAGGAATAGTTCTTATAGTATTAGGTTTTTTACCAGGGCTTCCAAAACTATCATTTTTCTCATTAGGTATAGGAGCAGTAGGAATTTCGTTTTTATTAAATAAAGCAGAAAAAGAAAAAGAAGCAGAATCTTATGACTTAGAATATAAAGAAGAAGATGCTCAAGCTAGTTTAGAAAACGCAGAAGATGTATCTAAGTTAATAAATGTAGAACCTATAGAAGTAGAAATAGGATATGGTCTAATTCCCCTAGTAGATGAAAGTAATGGAGGAGACTTACTACAAAGAATTGTATCAGTAAGAAGACAATGTGCTATTGATATGGGTATAATAGTTCAACCAATAAGAATAAGAGATAATTTACAGCTAAATTCAAATCAATATAGTATAAAAATAAAAGGAATTGCAGTAGCAACATATGATTTAATGCCATCTATGTTACTTTGTATGAATCCAATGGGAATAGATTCAAGTATAGAAGGTATACAAACAAAAGAACCTACATTTGGCCTTGATGCTTTATGGATAAATAAAGATAAAGCAGAAGAAGCAGAATTATATGGGTTTACAGTTGTAGATCCTACTACAATTTTAGTAACACATCTATTAGAAGTTATAAAGTCGAAGTCTCATGAACTTTTAGGACGACAAGAAGTTAAAGAAATAATAGATGAAACAAAAGAAAGATATAGTGCTGTTGTTGAAGAGCTAATTCCGGATTTAATGACATTAGGTGAAATTCAAAAGGTATTTAAAAACCTTCTTAAAGAAAAAATTGCTATAAAAGATAGAGTAACTATTTTAGAAACTTTGGCAGATAATGCAAGAAATACTAAAGATATAGAACTTTTAACCGAATATGTAAGAATGGCAATGAGTAGAAGCATATGCTCGGAATTAATAGATGAGGATAACTCTATTACAGTAGCTACATTATCTATGGAAATAGAAAATTTAATCGGAAATAATCTTCAAAGGTCAGTAAATGGAACATATCCAGCTATAGACCCAGACACTACTAATAAAATATTTAATAGTATACAAATGACAATAGAAGAAATTAACTTTACGAATAACAGACCAGTATTACTGGTATCACCAAAGATAAGAGCACCTTTTAGAAAATTAGTTGAGATTGTATTTCCAAATGTCTCAGTACTATCTCTTAATGAAGTTCCAAGTGATATTCAGATAAAAGCTCAAGGTGTAGTAAATATATAATATGGAGGAATGTAATAATGAAGTCACATCAACAAGAAGAACTTATAATTAGTAATATGCCTCTTGTTAAGCATATTGCATCAAAATACTATACGAGCAAAATGGGAATGGAATATGAAGATTTAGTTAGTTATGGAGTCATGGGACTTATAGACGCAACTAATAAGTTTGATGAAAGTAGAGGAGTGAAATTTTCAACTTATGCATCTATAAGAATATCATCTTATATAATTGATGAAATAAGAAAATACTCACCTATATCTAGAATGTATATGAGCAAAATAAAAGAATATAATAAGGCTGTAGAAATTTTGCAAAATAAATTTTTTAGAAAACCAACTATAGATGAAATAGCAAATCATATGGGTGTTAGTAAAAATGAAATTAATGATATAAATGTAAAAATGTTAGATTTAAACAACGTATATCTTGATAATGTAATTTTTGATGATGAAAATGAAGTTAAGCTTATAGATACTTTAAAAGAAAAAGAAGAGTTATCTCCGACACATTTAGTTGAAAAAGATGAGCTACAAGAAATAATGGCAAAGGCTATAGATACCCTTAATGAAAAAGATAGGCTTGTTTTATCTTTATACTATTATGAGGAATTAACATTAAAAGAAATAGGATTAATATTAGGGGTTTCTGAGTCTAGAGTATCCCAATTAAATAGTAGAGCCATAAAGAATTTAAAGTTAGCTATGAAAAAGTTAAAATATATAGACTAATTGGAGGGAGAAAAAATGATAAGAGGATTATATACGTCTGTATCTGCCATGATGGCATTAGAAGCTAAACAAAGTATTGTTACAAATAATTTAGCCAATGTAAATACTGTAGGTTATAAAGAAGATACTTTAGTTGAGAAAAGTTTTGATGAAATTATGCTATCAAATAATGACAATTACATAAATGGAATTGCTCATAAACAAAAGCTAGGTGGATTAAGCTTTGGTACAAGAATAGATGAGAATGCTACAAATCATAAACAAGGTGCACATATTTCAACTGAAAACAATACTGACTTTGCTATAGATGGTGATGGATTTTTCAAGGTATTAGATCATAATAATAAAACATTTTATACGAGAAACGGATCTTTTAATATTGATAATCAAGGGTATTTAGTAACAAAATCAGGGGATTATGTACTTGGAACAAAAAGAAATACAAATAATTCAGAGCCTATATATGTCGGACATGGAAAGCTAGTTATAAATCCAGATAATAGTATAAGCATAGATGGTAATAAAATGTATGATTTTAATATAGTTAAGTTTGATAATAAACATGATTTAACAAAGAGTGGAAATAATCTATATAATGGTAAAAATGAAATAAAAACCAATAATATAAAGATCAAACAAGGGTATTTAGAAGGTTCAAATGTTGATAGTATAGGTACAATGTCATCATTAATGGAGACTGTAAAACTATTTGAAGCAAATCAAAAAGTTATTCAAACGATAGATTCTACTCTTAGTAAAGTCGCAAATGAAATTGGAACAGTAAGATAAGGGAGATAAAATATGTACAATATAATGAAAAATAGCGTATCTGCAATGTCTGCAAGTCAAGGGAAAATAGAGGTAACTTCAAATAATATGGTGAATGTGCAGACTACAGGGTATAAGAAATTAGACATTGGTTTTTTAGATTTGTATAATGAAACATTAGATAGAAGCTACTATCCGCACAATAATAATAACAATACTGGTACTGGAGTAAAAGTATCTCAATCTTTTAGAAACTTATCCCAAGGAGCAATAAAGGATACAGGAATAAAAAGTAATTTAGCTATAGATGGAGATGGATTTTTTAGAGTTATAAATCCAAATGGTACATTTAGTTATACTAGAAATGGAGAATTTAATGTAGATTCAAATGGTGATTTAGTTGATGATAAGGGAAATAAATTAGATATACAAGTTATAAATGGAAATGATGTTGATTTATCAAAAGGAGAAGTAAGCATAAATAAGTTGGGAGAAATATTTGTAGATAAAGAAGAAGTTGGTAAGATAAATTTATATAAAGTACAAGGCGATAAAGATTTTATTCCTGCAGGTGATAATTTATTTAATTTAAGAGATGGCGCTAAAATTGAGTTAGTAACTAATTCAAATATACTACAAGGATATGTGGAAATGTCTAATGTAAATATGGAAACTGAAATGACAGACTTAATCATAGCTCAGAGAAGTTTCCAATTTAATAGTAAGGGGCTACAAGCTACTGATGATATGTGGAGTATGATAAATAATCTACAAAGTAGATAAATTTTTATAGAAAGGAGTTAGTATTCTAAAATGTATAATTATATATTTTAGATATATACAGTTTATGGAACAAAATGTAAAAACATATGATTTTAAAAAACCACAAAGATATTCAACTGATAACATGAGATTTTTATCTGTTATATCTGAAGACTATTGCAAAAATACAAATTTATTTTTAGCATATGAGTTAAAAAGACCTAATATAACTTGCAAGGTTGAAAAAGTAGAACAAACAAATTATGAAGAATTTATTAACTCAATAAGTCCAAAATCAGTTATCGTAGAACATGCAATACAACCACTAGTAAAGGATCTTATTTATCAAATTGATAAATCTGTAGCATTAACATACATAGATTTAATGCTAGGTGGAGATGGAGTATTTGAAAATTATGAAAGAGATTTAACAGAAATTGATAAGCAATTAATTTTTCATTTATGCACAAAATTGTTAACTAGGTTATATATAGTTGAGACTTGTAAATCAAGAGAAGTATTAAGAGTACATTCAAATGCAGGTGCTAGTAAAAAGTATCCAGTAAGTGAATCAGTACTTATAGCTCATATGAAAATGATGTATGGAGACAAAGAAATCGGAAAAATGCGCTTTTGCAACCCTTATAGTTGCATGGAACCAATATTAGATCAACTAGAAACGAAGATATTATTTAGAAATAAGAATATAGAGTATGATTTTGAATTTACAAATGCAATTTATAACAATGTTTGTGGTGCAAATGTAGATATAGTAGCTAGACTAGGTGAAACAAATATAAGTGTTGAGGATTTATTAAACTTACAAGTTGGTGATATTTTATCACTAGATACAAAAGTAGCAGGAGATTTAGATTTGTATGTTGCAGGGGCTAAAGCATTTAAGTGTAAACCTGGACTTATAAAAAATAAAAAAGGTGTTATAATAACAAACTCTATAAGAAAGGAAGGGTAGAATATGAGTGAAAAATTTGATAGAGTATTAGATATAGAATTAAAAGTTAGTGCTATACTTGGAAGAACTAAGATGTCTTTAAAAGATATATTTGAGTTATCTAAAGGATCTTTAATAGAATTAGATACATTCGAAGATCAAGAAGTAGAAATATATGTAAATGGAAGAAAAATAGGTTATGGACAAGTTGTAGTAGTAGATAGAAATTTCGGTATAAGAATAACAAGTATATTAGGAGAAGAAGAATTAGTAAAAACTTTAAGCTAAGAACCTATATAGTAAAGGATGGTTAGCAGCACATGGCAAAAATATTAAAAAGTAAATACAGCAGTACGGGGGAAAGGTGTGTAGATGCTTGTTTAAATTATGGGATGCTAAGATATGTAAATGAAGATGGATCACCAGTTAATATAGAGATACCTTTTGATAAATATGAGGAAGCTATAAGTGATTTTCAAGATAGGATTAAAGAAGGTATAGCTCAAAAGGATATGAATCCTAAAGCAATATTAAAAAGAGGTACTATAAGTTATAATCAAGCTAAAGAATTAGCTATAGATGGAAAAATTAAAGGTTTAGATTTTTTTGAGATAGATGGAAGTGTAGAATGTGAACACATACTTGGCATATCAGGAAGTATAGAGTATGCACTATCTATTTGGAATGGAGAAAGTAAGATTGAAGCTTTAGAAAAAGCAGTAATTAGATCTATAAAAGTTTATGGTGAAGACTTTATATATGGGATAACTCTAGATGAAGACTCAGATGAAGTTGAGTACTTAAAATTTGCAAAGAGTATATTTTCAATAGAAAATCTAATGGATGTAGAACTATATAAATCTAAAAACTATAGTATAGATAATGAAATTGAAGAAAATGATTTAAATCCAAAACATAAGATTTTTAAAAGTTTAGATTTACCACTAGGTTTTTTAGGTGGATTACTAGGGTTTATGATTGTACAGATTGCTACTAATTTTGGAGAAAATATTTCAAATGAAATAGTATATCTATTATTAAATGCTATTACAATGTCTATAGTTGCTTTTATTATGATAAAAAGTATAAATTTTATCACGAAAAAATATGTAAAAAATAGTACATCATCCATAATGGAATTATTCGACGAAGAATTAGAAAAAGTTAGCTATGAAAATTTATTGACTGAAAAAGAAGTAAAACTTATACTAAAAAACATTACAAAGGGTGAAGTTACTAAACTTCTTATGGATATGAAGGGGAGTGTAAATAAGAAAGTATCTAGTAATACTCTTGTAACCAAGGAAACTAAGTTTGTATTAGATTCAAGACGTGCAATAATATTACCTAGTGAATATGAAATAATTCAAACCCTTACTTTACTTTTAAATGAATATAAAAGTAAGAGATCTAAAGACTACAGTATAAAAAAAATATAAAAATAAAGCATATGAGTCTATTATAAATATATTAAATAGCTTCATATGCTTTATTTTTATATATTAAATATAAAAAAATATTTAATATATAAAGTATTTGTTTTTTATCCGTATAAATAGAATATAAAATTTATTCATATTATGTAATTATTAAAAACATAATATATAAAATCTAAAGTATTAAATTAAGTATCCGTATAAAATATATGTTAAATGTATTTAATATATTTGGTATGTTTATTAAAGGTATATTTAGGATTTAGCGTGCACGAACTTCAAGAATTAATATTAATGAAATATAAACTAATAACATAGAATCATATATTAATATAATCAAAGCTCAAAATTTTATAAGGAATTAAAATAGTTTATATACTTATGTATAATTTTAAAATCTATATTATCTAATATGAATTATAGGGAGACGATTATGAGAAAGTTTAAAGATTTAAAAATAGGTAGAAAACTTGCAATATCATTTATAATTGTATTACTACTTGCTACATTTTCAAGTATATATACAATATCGAAATTAAAAGAAGCGGAAGAGTTAAATTCTCAGCTATTTAATGGACCGTATGTAGGAACTAATGAAACTATGGGTATACGTAGGGATTTAGTTTCTGCCGGAAGAAATACAGTTAATATCGTACTTAGACAAAAGCCTGATGTTTACTTCCAAAAGGCAAAAGAAAATTTTGACAGTATAAACAATAGAATAGATAAAATATCTAAAACATTTACAGGAGATAAAAGTGATCTTGAAGAGGTTAGAACTGCTGTAAATAATTATAAATTAGAGTGTCAAAATATTTATGATGTGGCAAGAACTGGTGATTACAAAAAAGCTATGGAAATGAGTGATGAAAATACTCCATTTTATAATGATTATAACAAAGCTGTAGATCTTGCTGTAAAGTTAAACGAAGGATCTAACCAAAGAGGTATTGAATTTAATAAAAACATCCATGAAACAGTAAAAAATGCAATAATTGCATCTGTAGCCGTAAGTGTATTAACTATAGTTGTCGGTCTTGCTATATCAATTTATATAACAAAATCTTTAACAAAGCCAATTGAAGAAATAGAAGAAGCTTCAAATAAAATGGCAAATGGAGATTTTGATATAAATATAGAATACGAATCAAAAGATGAACTAGGTTTATTATCTGAAAGTATGCGTCATATGAGTAAAGAAGTAAAATCAATAGTAGATGACACTGTTTGTGTACTAGGAGAACTTGCTAAAGGTAACTTTAATGTTGAAACTAATGTTGAATATATAGGCGTATTTAAAGATATAGAAAAGTCTGTTACAAGAATAAGTAATGATTTAAGTGAAACAATAGCACAAATAAATGCAGCTGCAGAAGAAGTTGAAGCAGCATCAAATCAAGTTTCAAGTGGATCACAAATGTTAGCTCAAGGTGCTACAGAACAAGCAAGTGCTATACAAGAATTATCAGCAACAATAATAGAAATATCAGATAAGATAAAAGAAACAGCTGACAATGCAAGAAATGCTAACTCATTAACTAACAGTTCTGCAAAACAAGTTCAAGAAGGTAATGAACAAATGAAACAAATGGTAAATGCTATGGAAGAAATATCATTTACGTCTAACGAAATAAGCAGAATTATAAAAACTATAGACGATATAGCATTCCAAACAAATATACTAGCACTTAATGCTGCTGTTGAGGCTGCTAGAGCAGGTTCTGCAGGTAAAGGATTTGCTGTAGTTGCAGATGAAGTAAGAAATCTAGCTGCTAAATCAGCAGAAGCTGCAAAGAACACAGCTACATTAATTGAAAATTCTATGGAAGCTGTAAATAAAGGAACTGAAATAGTTGATAATACAGCACAATCTCTTCAAAAGATAATAGATACAACAAACAGAACTACTGTTATAGTAAATGATATAGCTAAAACATCAGAAGAAGAAGCTGTTGCTATAGCTCAAGTTACATTAGGTGTTGAACAAATTTCTGAAGTGGTGCAAACAAATTCAGCAACTTCAGAAGAAAGTGCTGCAGCAAGTGAAGAATTAAGTGGTCAAGCACAAATGTTAAAATCACTTATTGAAAACTTTAGATTAAAAGATGTAAATAGTTCAAATAGATCAATAAACTTTAATACTGACGAAGCTAGCTATTTTGAAATGAATGAGTTTTAGTAAAAAATAATATATCATAAATTATGATTTAAAAAATGGAAGCTTTTAGCTTCCATTTTTAAAAGTTAGTTTTAAAGGAGTTATCTTATTTAATAAAGGAGAGAAATATGAGTGGAGTAGATTCTTTAAATGAATTTTATGTGCATGAAAATATGCAGTTATTAGAACAATTGGAAGAGATTTTACTTGCAGGTCAATCAGAAAATGGGAAGTTAGATAAAGAGCATATAGAAGAAATTTTCCGAGCGATGCATACTATTAAAGGTTCGTCTGCAATGATGGGGTATGATAGTTTAACAAAACTAACTCATAGTGTAGAAGACATATTTGATGCAATACGTAATGGGTTAGAACTTTCAAGTAATCAGTGGGATGAAGTTGTTGATCTTGTTTTAGCGAGTATAGATTTCTTGAAAGAAGAAATGTTAAATATTCAAGATGGTCTTCTTCCAGAAGCAAGTATTGAAGAACTACATGATAAGGCAATTAATTTTTTAAAAAGTGCAACAAATAAAGAAGATGATATAGATAATAAATCAAATGAAAATATACAAGAGTTAGCGGAAAATAAAGAAGAAAAAATTACAGCTAAAAATAGTAATGAAAATTATTTATGTGCAAAAGTATTCTTTGAAAAAGGATGTGCAATGGAAAGCATAAGGGCTTTAGGTGTACTAACAATATTACAAAGTCTATGCTCTGAAGTAAAGCATATACCACAAGATTTAGATTCAGACTGTGATGATGTAATAATTAAAGACGGATTTGTATTATATATGAGAACAGTTCAGGAACAATCATTAATAGAAGAAGCTATAAAAGATACAATGT
Source organism: Romboutsia sp. MSSM.1001216sp_RTP31141st1_G3_RTP31141_220114 (assembly GCF_039031195.1). Taxonomy (NCBI): domain Bacteria; kingdom Bacillati; phylum Bacillota; class Clostridia; order Peptostreptococcales; family Peptostreptococcaceae; genus Romboutsia; species Romboutsia sp. MSSM.1001216sp_RTP31141st1_G3_RTP31141_220114. The sequence continues at coordinate 263,865 of NZ_JBCIUO010000001.1, forward strand.
TTTTAGATAAATACGAAATACATAGACTAAATGATGAAGAGTTAGAAAGTGTATTTGGAATAATTGCTCCAAAAGAAGAAATAAAGGAAGAAAAAAATTGTGATATTAATGAAGAAATAATAGAAGCTCCAAAAGAAGAAAGTGCAGAGGTAGTAGAAGAGTCAAAAGAACAAAGTACAAATATAATAGAGGAAAAACAAGCACAAGTTCAAAAGAAAGATAAAAAAGAAGAACAAAATCAAGGTCATACACATAGTAAAAATAGCTATCTAACAGTAAATATTAATAAAATAGATACATTAATGAACCTTGTTGGAGAAATAGTTACTACAGAGTCAATGGTAGAAAAGCAATCTCAAGTAGAAAACTTTGACAGAGATAGCTTTGAAAAACAAGCTAGAAGGCTTCACCAATTAACTAATGAATTACAAGATGTTGTAATGTCTATGCGTATGGTTCCAATATCTTCAACCTTTACTAAAATGCAAAGAGTTGTAAGAGATATGAGTAGAAAAACTGGAAAATTAGTAGACTTAGTTTTAATAGGAGAGCAAACAGAAGTAGATAGAAACATATTAGAAAATATTTCAGATCCTTTAATGCACATGATTAGAAATAGTATGGATCATGGTATTGAAACTTTGGAAGAACGTAAAAATACAACTAAGCCAGAAAGAGCTACTGTAACATTAGAAGCTAAAAATACTGGTGGAGATGTTGTAATAATAATTAAAGATGATGGTAGAGGTTTAAATAAAGAAACTATAGTAAAAAAAGCTATTGAAAAAGGAATAACAACTAAAAGTATAGATGAAATAAGTGACAAAGAAGCATATAACTTTATAATGGCACCAGGCTTTTCAACAAAAGAAGCAGTAAGTGAATACTCTGGAAGAGGAGTAGGTATGGATGTTGTATATACCAATATACGTAAGTTAAGAGGCTCAATAAGTATTGATAGTGAGCCAGGAAATGGGACAACATTTATACTTAGAATTCCTTTAACATTAGCGATAGTAGATGGAATGAAGGTAAATATAGGGGATCAAATTTATATTATACCAGCTCTAAGTATAAAAGAAGTATTTAGACAAGGAGACTATGAAATAGTTAAAAATCCTAATGGGCAAGAACATAGCATTATAAGAGGAAATTGCTATGAAATAGTAAGGGTTTCTAATGTATTAGGTATTAACTCTGAGAAAAATGATGAAGGTATTATGATATTAGTAGAGTCTGAAATGGGAAATGTGTGTATCATAGTAGATGGAATTTTAGGTCAACAACAAGTGGTTATAAAGCCAATACCGACTTTACTTACTCAATTTGACAAAGTTCAATCTTATATGTCAGGATGCTCTATTTTAGAAGATGGCTCAATTAGTTTAATACTTGATGTAAATGCAATAATACACAAGTAATTTAGTTATCTAAGGAGAGATATCTATGGAAGGTAGTAAAAAAATAAAAGTTTTAGTAATAGATGACTCTATGGTATTTAGAAGAGTAGTGTCAACTAGATTACGAGAATATTCAGGTATAGAAGTTGTAGGAACAGCTAAAGATTCTTTTGAAGCAAAAGACAAAGTAATACAACTTAAGCCAGATGTATTAACTTTAGATATAGAAATGCCAGGTATAAATGGTATTGAGTTTTTAAAAATACTAATGGAACAACATCCAGTACCAACTATTGTAATAAGTGGAGCAGATGGAAGATGCTTCGAAGCTATAGATGCAGGAGCAGTAGGATTTGTTGGAAAGCCTACTGCAGATACGATGAACCAGTTTTTTGATGATTTATCGACAAAAATAAAGGAAGCATCTATTGCAAAATTAGACAAGAAAACAAAAGTTCAATCTAGTATTATACAAAATAAACGTAAGTTATTAGAAAATAATATAGTAAGAAAAAATGATAAAGATATAATTGCCATAGGAGCTTCTATGGGAGGTGTTGAGGCAGTAGAAAAGTTATTAAAACAACTACCACTAGGATTGCCACCAATTGTAATAACACAACATATGCCACCAATATTTACAAAAAAATATGCAGAAAGATTAGATAGAGGGTGCGTATTAAAAGTAAAAGAAGGTGAAGATGGAGAAGAACTATTAAGTGGACATGCTTATATTGCCCCAGGAGCATTACAGATGGGAATTATAAAAAGAAATGGAAAATATATCTTAGATATAAAAAAAGGCCAAAAGATTAGTGGTCATTGTCCGTCAGTAGATTATTTATTTATGTCCGTTGCAAAGCAAGCAAAGGATAATTCAATAGGAGTTATTTTAACGGGTATGGGGTCAGATGGAGCAAGAGGACTTTTAAGTATAAAGAATGAAGGCGGATATACTATAGGACAAGATAAAAACTCTTGTGTTGTATATGGTATGCCTATGGTTGCTAAGAAAATTGGAGCAGTGCTAAAAGAAGCATCTTTAGATATGATGCCAAATATTATATTAAATCAGTTAAAAAGAAGACAATTAACATCGAAAGTAAAAGGATAGTTGGAGGATAATATATATGAAATTTGAATGTGATAAATTAAATGTATTTCGAGAGATAAGTAATATAGGATCAGGAAATGCATCTAATTCATTGGCAGTTATGTTAAATGAGTTAGTAGATATAGGTATTCCTAAAAGTGATATGGTAGGTTTTTCTGATATAACAGATAGCTATGAATCACCAGAGGAGTTAGTTGTTGGAACGGTACTTCAACTATCAGGAGATATGGAAGGTTTTATTATGGTGATAATGAAGGTAGATTCTGCATTCAATTTATTATCTAGACTTTCAGGAAGTAAAATAGATTGCGATAGAAATGATTATAATAAAGTTTGTGAAACATTATCTTCTATTGGTGAAGTTTGTAATATACTTTGTGGAACGTATTTAACAGCAATTTCGGATATGACAAATTTAAATGTAACTCCTTCTATTCCATATTTTAGTGTAGATATGGTCATGGCTATTATGAATTTACCAATGTCATTGTATGGGCCTGTATTTGATTCTATACTTTGTATAGAAACAGACTTTTTCACGGAAGATCATGAAATAGAAGGAAAATATTATTTCCTTCCAAAGGCTGAATCATGTGATAAATTATTAGCATCACTAGGATTTAATGTTTAGGAGATAAAAAATGAAAAATATAACGGTTGGTATAGCCGATTTTAATATTGTTAAGGCTCCAGACCAAATTACGACTATTGGATTAGGATCATGTTGTGGAATAGTATTATATGACGAAACAAAAAAGATAGCAGGTTTAGTTCATATTTTATTATCAGATTCAAAGAATGAGAGACAAGTTGTAAATAAAGCTAAATATGCAGATACTGGAATAAGTTTACTGTATGAAGAAATGAAAAAATCAGGAGCAAATCCAATGTTTATAAAAGCTAAAATAGCGGGTGGAGCTCACATGTTTACTTTTAAAAATGCAGATAGTAGTATATTTACTATTGGAGAAAAAAATGTAAAGGCATGTAAAGAAACATTAAAAAAATTACATATACCTATTGTATCTGAAGATGTTTTAGGAACCTGTGGTAGAACTATTACCTTTGATGTATTAACAAGTAAACTAAAAATCAAAAGTGTAGGAAAAGGTGAAAAAGTCATTTAAAAAGGAGGATGCCTTATATATGAGCACAAATGATGAAATAATAGATAATAAAATTGATGATTTATGTATGGTATTTATTATAGATAATCAAAAATATGCTTTATCATCAAAATATATTACAGAAATTATTGAAATGCTACCTATAACTAAAGTTCCATTTATACCTGAATATATAAAAGGAATTATAAACTTAAGAAGTAATATAATACCTGTTATGGATGCAAGAATGAGATTTGGAATTAGTCCAAAAGAATATGATGAGAGAACTTGTATAATAATAATTGAAAATAATGATGAAAAAATAGGTTTAATTGTAGATGCAGTAAATGAGGTTATTCATATTCCTGATGGTCAAAGTATGAAAATGGATTCAAATGATAGTGATGATAAGCCTAATTTTATAAAGGGAGTTAGCGAAATAAATAATGAAGTTCAATTAATACTAGATTGTGATTCATTAGTAAAAATTGTAGAGGATATAGATTATGCACTTAACAGATAAAGATTTCATAAGACTAAAGAACTTTATGTATAATAATTATGGGATAAATCTTGACAAAAAAAGGACCCTGATAGAAACTAGATTAGGTCTTATGGTAAAAAGATTAGGATTTAGAGATTTTAAGAGTTACATAGACAATTTAATGCAAGATAAAAGTGGAGAACAAGCAGCAGTTTTAGTAGAAAAGTTAACTACAAACTTTACATATTTTATGCGTGAGGAACAACATTATGAATTTTTAAGGGATGAAGTTTTAACACATGCTTTAAAAAAACCTCCAATAGGAGGAGTTAAAATTTGGTCAGCAGCTTCATCTACTGGAGAAGAACCTTATTGTATAGCCATGTTAGCTCAACAAATGATGTCTAAAAATCCTAGGTTAAAAGTTTCTGTAACTGCATCTGATATATCAAATAATGTCTTAAATCAAGCTAAAATGGGGATTTATTCACAAGACAAAATAGCTAAACTACCACCAGCATGGATTAAGAGCTTTTTTAGGAAATTAAATGATAGAAATTATAAAATTACAGATAATGTAAGAAACATAGTAGAATTTAAATACTTTAACTTAAATGACAATATAGGCTGGAATCGTTCTAAGTATGATGTCATATTTTGTAGAAATGTTATGATTTATTTTGATAATCCTACAAAGCAAAAATTATGTAAGAAATTATATGATTCATTAAAACCAGGAGGATACCTGATAATAGGTATGTCAGAAAATTTATCTAATCTACAAACTGACTTTGAAAGAGTGAGACCATCTGTATATAGAAAAAATTTATAACAAGTAATTGGAGGAAAAAATATGAAAAGAGTATTAATAGTTGATGATGCAGCATTTATGCGTATGTCTATACGTAATATGCTTGAAAATAATGGATTTGAGATAGTTGGAGAAGCTGAAAATGGAGTAATGGCAATTGAAAAATATAAAGAATTACAGCCAGAAGTTGTTACTATGGATATAACTATGCCTGAAATGGATGGATTAGAAGCACTAAGAGAAATAAAGAAAATTGATCCATCTGCCTCAGTTGTAATGGTATCTGCATTAGGACAAGAGGCAAGAATGAAAGAAGCTATAATATATGGAGCAAAAGGGTTTATAGTAAAACCTTTTAAGGAAGAGATTATAGTATCTGCTTTATCTAAAATATAATTTAATTTATATGAAAATATAGAAGGACAAAAAATAGTTAGCAATATTGCTAACTATTTTTTTATTACTTTCCTCATAAGAAGAAATATTGGGGGAGTAGTAAAAGCTGGAGCAATTATTGGTGATAATATTTCTCCAAGTTTAAATACATTTACAAGTATTACTATAACTCCCATATTTAATATATACTCAAATATATATATTAAGATTGAATAGAAAAATTTTTTATAAGAATATTTCTTTTCTTTAAAAGTATATTTACTATTTAATATATAAGATGCTGTTATACTAATAACACTAGTTATAGTATAGGCTAATAGGTAGTGAAGTTTAAAGTAAATAAACAAAGTAAGATATATACCTTGAGATATTACAAAATTGCTTATACCTATTATATTGAACTTTATATATTCGATTATTTTATGTCTGTACTTTTTTAATATTGTTGACATATATACACTCCTAAGATGAAAGACATAAACTTATAATAATATTATTTGAGCAAAAATTCAATTTATTCTTCATTATAAGTATTTACTAGTTCAAAATTTAATATGGATTTATACTGATTATAAATAACTGTCTTTTCTTCTAGTTTCAAGTTTTATAAAAAATTCAATTATCTAACCAACAGGAATTCCCATCAATATAACATTTACACCAAAGAAATTAGAAAATAAATATCAAGCAGGTATCCTTACGATCTATAAGATATCGTATAGCTTATAAGAGTAACCATCTCACTTTATAGCACTAAATAATATAAATGATTCTACCTTAGAACAAGTATCAAAATCTGCCATAGAAGCGACACCGTAGATATTAACCAAAGATTACATGTTTATATCTTCAAAGTAAAATAGCATTTGCCGAATATCTCTATGTTTACATATTTTGTAATAAAATCTTAAGAATTAGGTTAAGAAATTTTTAAGATTTATACTCTATTATATATTTGTAGGATAGGAAATGAATTTATATTATTAATATTTAAAGGATGTGAAATTATTGTATAATATTAAAGAAAATAATAAAGAAGGTGAAAGTTTATATGTACAATATATTAGTAGTGGATGATGATAAAGAAATCGTTGAGTCAATAGATATATATCTAAAAAATGAAGGATATAAAATATACAAAGCTTATAATGGATTAGATGCATTAGATATTATAGCAAATGAAAAAATACACCTTATTTTGATGGATATAATGATGCCAAAGTTAGATGGAATAAAAGCAACTATAAAAATAAGAGAAGAAAAAAATATACCTATAATATTAATATCAGCAAAAAGTGAAGATACAGATAAGATACTTGGACTTAATATTGGTGCAGATGATTATATAACAAAACCATTTAATTTACTAGAACTTGTAGCTAGAGTAAAGTCAAGCCTTAGAAGGTATGTTAATTTAGGAACTTATAAAAATGAAGATAAAGACGTGATAAAAAGTGGAGGACTTTCTATGAATCTATTGACAAAAGAAGTTTTAGTAGATGGAGAATATGTGAAGCTTACTCCAATTGAGTTTAATATATTAAGGCTTTTGTTGTCCAATAAAGGAGTAGTATTTTCAATTGATGAAATATATGAGAAGGTATGGAAAGAACAAAGCTTTAATGTAGAAAATACAGTAGCAGTTCATATAAGGAGAATAAGGGAAAAAATAGAAATAAATCCTAAAGAACCAAAATATTTAAAGGTGGTGTGGGGAGTTGGATACAAAGTTGAAAAGCTTTAGGGGCAAAATTATAAAAAATAAAAGTTTAGTGTTTAATTTAATACTTATACTAACTATATTTATGGTTACACAAATAATAGGAATAATAACATGTTTTAAATTTTTTAGCCAAAATTTATTTATGATATTAGCTAATTTATCACTGATAAATTTTATTATATACAAAATAATGAGAAAACTATCTATATTATAGATAATAATTTAAATAAATTGAGATGAGGGATAAATTTGAAAAAAAATAGATTAAAGAATGTATTTTTAATGTTATCTATGATTTCATTATCAATACTACTTACAGTAATACCAACTACATTTTCAATATATAGGCAAAATATGGGACTATGGACGAGTTATATGCATAAAGACAAGCAAATACTAGAAACAGATTTTTATAAAAGTAATGTATTTGAATTTAATGTACTTAGACCTATTTTATATTGGATGGGAGAAAGTGTATCAGATGTAGATTCAAATATAAGCAATTATATAAATGAAAATACATATTATGAAGATGTTACTAAAGGTTTAGATGAATATGGAAATGAAATAAAAGAGACTAAGGAAAGAAAACCTACTAAAGAAGAAGCTAAAAATGATCTTTTAAATAAGGTTAATTATAGTAGAAATGAACTAAAGCAAATACATAACATTAAATTTATGGTTAAAAACACTAAAACTAATGAGTATTATACTAATACAGAATATAAAACATTTGATGAATTTGATAAAAATATAGATGAATATACAAATATAAAAATAGACAAAAATAATTCAAATAGAAGTTACATAAAAACAATAAATAAAAAAGTATCAGAAAATCCAACTCATTATATAGAGGGTAAGTTATTAGATGCTACATCAGAAGAAAATTTAGAAGTACATATGTCTTTTCCTAAATTATTATCTAATGTAGAAGTTTCAGATAAGGTATATAATGAGTATCACAAATATACACAAACTATAAAAGAAGTGTATATATGTTTAATTTTAATGATTGTAAATATAATTGTATTTATTATATCAGCAGTTACATATAAAAAAATAAAAATAAATGAAGACCATGATGAAGGCATATTAACTAAGTTATCAAACAAAGTACCAATAGATATTATACTATGGTTAATGGCTATAGACTTTTTATTATATGTACCATTTTCACTTTCTTATTATCAAGGTTATAGGTATATGATAGAAAAAATATGTGCAGTAATAGGAGCATATCTACTTATATATGCAGCTTACACTATAAATAGAAGAAGCAAAAAATATGATAAAAAAATATATATATTAAAAGAAACTATTGTATATAAACTATATAAAATATTAAAAAATACTGTTATCAGTGGGTTAAAAGCATCTAAAGAAATACCTTTAATAAAAAGAATAATAATAGTATCAATAGGTATAACATTTATAGGTGGGGTAGTGTCAGTCTTATTGTATGAACTTATCTATAATGAGGTTATGCTTTTATTTGGAATACCTATGTCTATGCTTTTATTTACACTATATATAGTAAAAAAATTAGCTTATTTAAGCGATATAATAGAAGGAACTTCTAGAATTAAAACTGGAGAATTAGATTACAAAATAGATATATTAGGAAATGATAGTTTCACTAATTTAGCAGAGAATATTAATAACATAGGCGAAGGGCTAGAAAAGTCAATAGAAACTCAATTAAGAAGTGAGAGAATGAAATCAGAACTTATAACTAATGTAAGCCATGATTTAAAGACTCCACTTACATCTATAATAAATTATGTAGAACTAATAAAAAAAGAAGAAGTAAGCCCAGAACATGTTAATGATTATATAAAAGTATTAGACCAAAAGTCAAAGAGATTAAAAATATTAATTGAAGATTTGTTTGAAGCTAGTAAAGCAAGTAGCGGTAATTTAGAGCTTAATATGGAAAATATAGATATAGTACAGCTACTTAGACAAAGTATAGGCGAAATGGAAGAAAAATTATCAAATTCTAACTTAGATATAAGACTAAACTTAAGTAGTGAAAAAATTAATATATATGCAGATGGTAGAAGAATGTATAGAGTATTTGAAAACTTATTATCAAATATATCAAAGTACTCATTACCTAGTACAAGGGTATATATAGATTTATTAGAAGATGATGAAAGTGTAATTATTACTATGAAAAATATATCTTCATATGAACTTAACTTTGATGCTACAGAGATAACAGAAAGATTTAAAAGGGCAGATGAATCTAGAAATACAGAAGGTAGTGGACTTGGACTTGCTATAAGTAAAGACTTAGTAAATCTCCAAGGTGGTAAGTTTAGTGTAGAAATAGATGGTGATTTATTTAAGTCTATATTAGCCTTTCCTAAGATAGGTAAATAAATACTACTTTTTTAATATTTATAAAAAACTATATTTTGTTGTTTGTATAATTAATATAAAGGTATAAATATATTAATAAATACTAAAAATAACTTAGGTTTATATAAATAATTAGGAGGTAGTTATGATGAAAGTAACATTTCAAGGAGCACCATTAACATTAAAAGGAAGTCAATTAAAAGTTGGAGATAAAGCTCCTGACTTTACAGTTATAGATAACGAATTAAATCCATTAAAATTAGATGATACTAAAGGAAAAAGAGTATTTTTATCTGTTCCATCAATAGATACACCAGTTTGTGATATGGAAGTAAGAAGATTTAATACAGAAGCTTCAAAATTAAACAACGTTACAGTATATACAATATCAATGGATTTACCATTTGCGCAAGCTAGATGGTGTGGTACAGCTGGCATAGAAAATGTAAAAACTGTATCAGATTATAAAGATAGAGAATTTGGGGAAAATTACGGAGTATATATAAATGAATTAGGTCTTTTATCAAGAGCAGTATTTGTAGTTGATGAAAATGATAAAGTTATATATGTAGAATATTTAGAAGAAATAACTGAAGAACCAAATTATAATAAAGTTTTAGAAATATTAAGATAAATGTAAAAATAAAAAAGCAGTATACATAATTTATGTATACTGCTTTTTTATACTTTAGCCTACTAAAAAATAATTTATTAAGGCTAATATAAAGCTACAAATTAATATAAAGGATACAACAATAAAATGACGTTTTTTATTCATTACTACAATAGCAATATATTCTCTTATTAAAGCATTTGGAATAAAATAAAGAGCAGTTTTTGCGCCAATACCTTCACTTTTTAAGTTAGCTTTTTTAGCATAAAGCCCAGCTCTAAATAGGTGATAATTATTAGTAATAAAAATACTTTTGTATCCACTTGGTTTAATTTTATCCATTATATTTTTAGAAAAACTCATATTTTCAAATGTTGTTGTTGATTTATCTTCAAGTATTGTATCAGAAATAGGTATACCATTTTTTATAGCATATTGTTGCATAGCAAATGCTTCAGAAACTTTCTCATCTTTACCTTGACCACCAGAAAATATTATTTTAGGTGGTTTCGATACTTTAGCTTGTTTATTATAAAATTCAATTGCTCTTTTTATTCTGCTAGCAAGTAAAGGTGGAACTTTATCTCCGATTACTCTGCTACCTAAAACAATTATAAAATCTTGGTTTAGCTTAGGTCTATTAAATTGATATAATAGTGAAATCATCAAGAAATTAAAAACACTAAATAAGAAATATATTTCTATAACGAAAAATCCACCAATAAATATATTAACATCACTAGGTAAAAATCTTTCAGGATTAATTATAGTTAGTATCACATGAAAAAGTAAAACTAAGCCTAAGAAAAATGTTAATAGATTAGATAAGCTCCGACTCTCTCTTTTTGTTACAATTCGTGCATTTATAAATAATCCAATTATGAGTATATAAATCCCAAATATTAAAATAAAAATTGCTATAATAAAAAATATAAAAAATATAACCATCAATAATATATTAGAAGTAGAGAAGGTTATGTATGTTGCAGTTAATAAAAACATAAATAATGAAAGATTAAATAAAAAGCCATTATAAAGTTTTCTTTTATCTAGATTATAAGAGATTAAAAAGATAGAAAATGAAATTAGAGTTAGTATTAAAAGTATTTTCATACTTCACCTCCAAATTAAAATAAAACTTTATTGATAATTAATAATATTAGCATAAGTAAAAAATATATACAAATAACAACATCAAATTTACTAGGTAGACACTAATTATTAATAATATATTAAATATAGTATGAAATGTTAGTATAATTAAAAGGTTTTAAACTACTTTATGTAGAAAGTAGTAATATAAATTATTTTGGGGGAATTATCATGGAGAAATTTAATAAAGTTGGAAATTATAATATACCGTTAGACTATGCTAAAAATGAATTTAGGAAAAAAGATCCTATTCTTATGGCAAAGCTATCAAATTCATATTATGATAAAAATACTAGCATATTTCATGTAAAGTGCATGGATTTTACTTTATATGTAGAATATCCAAGTGGAGATATATATAAAGAAAATGGAGAAAAACTAGATAAAATAACTTTAGAAATTTTAGTAATAAGATTTTTAGTCAATGCTAATCCAATACCACCAACTAATAAATATATAACATTTAAAGAAATTGATGGAGGGCATGTATATTACCCGGCATTTTTAAGAACTAGTATAAATAGATTAACTAAAGAATTTGGAGGAAATGTAGAAAAATTTAAATCTGTAATGAAAAATATTGGAGCAAGTAAAATAAATATGGGAGATAGTGCCTATAAAATTAGATTTTTAAATGATACATATATTATATATATTTTATGGAGTGGGGATGATGAAATAGAATCAGCATCTAATATATTATTTGACTCAAATATAAAGCACTATTTTAATGCAGAGGATATAGCAGTAATTGGCGATATACCATTTATAAGAATATATGAAGAATTAGATAACCTATAAATTATATAATAGTGTTCACATTTATTAACCTAGATTTTATAATTAAAATAAGCAAATACATTTGATATAATATACATAAAGCATCAAAGGAGGAGTCAGATGATAAAGCTTATTGCAACAGATATGGATGGAACACTATTAAATAATAATAATGAAATACACCATGATTTTATAGATGTATTTGAAAAACTACAAGAAAAAGATATAATATTTGCAGCTGCTAGTGGAAGACAATACTTTAATTTGTTAAAAAGATTTGAAGATGTTAAAGATAAGATGATGTTTATAGCTGAGAATGGAACAATTGTAGTTTATAAGGGAGAAGAGATATTTATAAACTCATTAGATAGAAATATAGCTAAAGAATTAGTTAATATAGGAAGAAATATAGAAAATTCAAATGTAATACTTTGTGGTAAAAATTCTGCATATATAGAATCTACTGATGAAGAATTTATAAAAGAAGTAGAAAAATACTATGAAAAGTATGAAGTAGTAAAAGATGTAAATGAAATAGAAGATGATATATTAAAGGTTACTATATGTGACTTTAATGGGGCTCAAGAAAATAGCAATAAATATTACGACGACTATAGAGAGGATTTACAAGTATCTATATCTGGGAAGATATGGTTAGATATAACGAATAAAGGAGCCAATAAAGGAATGGCAATTAAAGCACTTCAAGAGAAAATGGGTATAGATTTTAATGAAACTATGGTATTTGGAGATTATCTAAATGATTTGGAGATGATGGAAGCAGCTTATCACAGTTATGCTATGGAAAATGCTCATGATGATTTAAAGAAAGTATCTAGATTTATTGCAAAAAGTAATGATGATAATGGAGTTTTAGAAGCTATAAAATTAAATATATTATAATAAAAGTCTACTTAGTATAAATTTATGCTAAGTAGTTTTTTATTATATTCATTACTAAAATATCTATTGACTGTATTGTAACCATATACTTTATTGTATAATATGATAAGATACAAAATTTAGGAGGATAAAATGGATAATTCAATAGCAAAAAGCTTTAGCTTTTTATCACTTATAAAATTTACTATACCATCGGTGGTAATGCTTGTATTTATGTCTTTATATACAATAATAGATGGAATATTTGTATCTAGATTTGTAAATACTGACGCATTATCATCTGTAAATATAGTATATCCATTTATAAATGTGGTAATAGCAGTTGGTGTAATGTTAGCAACTGGAAGTAGCGCAGTTATAGCTAAAAAAATTGGTGAAGGGAAAACTGAAGAAGCTAAAAAGAATTTTACATTAATAATACTTTTAGGAGCTACTTTAGGAATCTTAATATCATTTATTGGATATACATTTTTGGAAAAGATAATATATACACTTGGTGGCAATAATAAATTATATGGGTATTGTAGAGATTATCTAACAGCAACTTTAATATTTGTTCCAGCGTTTATAATTAATTTATTATTTCAATATCTTACAATAACTGCAGGGAAGCCAAATATAGGATTATTATTTACCTTAATAGGCGGATTTAGTAACATAATATTAGATTATTTATTTATAGTTCCTATGGATATGGGAATATCAGGAGCGGCATATGCAACAGGTATGGGAAATTTAATACCAGCAATACTTGGAATAATATATTTTAGCAGAAAAAAAGCTTCTTTATATTTTGTAAAGCCTAGCTTAGACATTAACGTTATATTAACTACAATAACAAATGGTTCATCTGAAATGGTTACGAATTTATCGGCAGGGGTAACTACAATGTTATTTAACATAGTTATGATGAAACTTTTAGGATCAGATGGAGTAGCCGCTATAACTATAGTTTTATATGGTGAGTTTTTAATAACATCTGCATATATAGGATTTTCATCAGGGGTTGCACCTATTATAAGCTACAATTATGGGAATAAAAATGAGCATGAGCTTAAAAAGATAATAAAGTATAGTATAATATTTATATTGTTAAGTTCTGTGATATTATTTACAGTAGCGATATTAGCATCTCCAATAATAGTAGGATTATTCTCAGAATCTAAAAGTAATGTTTTTAATATTGCTTATAATGGATTTAGGCTATTTGCTATAGGTTTTTTAATTATGGGAACTAATATATTTACTTCTGCAATATTTACAGCTTTTTCAAATGGAAAAATATCTGCAACTATATCTTTTTTAAGAACCTTTGTATTTATAGTATGTGGAATAACTTTTTTACCTAAATATTTAAATGTAAATGGAGTGTGGTTAGCAGTCCCATTAGCAGAACTATTGACGGTAATAATATCTATATTATTTATAAATAAATATAAAAATATATATGGGTATTGTAGTAAAAATAAAAAATACAATAAGAAAGAAAAAGAATTAGAGGATATAAAGGAGATATAAATGTCTGTTGTGCATAAAATAGAAAAGCCAAAAATATATAGTGATCTACAAGAGTGTAGCAATATAGTAGAACTTATAATAAATGAGGAAAGTATAGAAAATAAAATAATAGAGGATACTGTAATAAGTGATATATATAATATAAGAATTAGTTTTAATTCCTGTGTTTTTAAGAATATAATATTTGAGGAGTGCGATTTAAAAAAAATAGATATAGTAGATTGTATATTTGAAAACTGTGATTTATCTAATATAGATATATCAGATAGTAGTATATACAGAACAGAGTTTATAAACTGTAAATTAATAGGCAGTAGATTCGATGATTCTTTAATGAAAAATGTAGTATTTAAGGATACTATAGGGATATATTCAAATTTTTCATATGCTAAATTAAAAAATATATGTTTTAAAGATTCTAATTTTAGAAATTCAGTATTTCAGGAAATAGAAAGTAAAGGTTTAATTTTAGAATCTACAGATTTAACAAAATCAGTTTTTAGAGGAAGTTCTCTTGATAAAGTAGATTTAACTACTTGTAATATAGATAGTTTAGAAGTAAGTATAAAAGATGTTTCAGGTGGAATTTTTACACCTATTCAAGCTTTAGAATTAACTAAACTCATGAATATAGTAGTAAAATAAAGAAATATTAAAGGGATATTTAGAGATTAATAAAGGCATAAAGCTTTAAATAAGTATATAGTGATAGTAAAAATGAACTAAAACATAATTGTTTTAGTTCATTTTTTTCGCTTAAGGGAATTATGATACTTCATAAATTGTGGATAACTATTGAAATTAAGTAATACTAATTAGTTTTATGAGCGTAAAAAAGACATTTTGAGCAACGGACGAAGTCGTTGGCGACATGAGCGCAGCGAGTTTTTTACATACAAGGAAATTATATTAGTTATAAAACTATTGATAATAAGTAAGATATACTAATAAGTTTAAAATGTAAAAAATGATATTTTGAGTAACGGACAAATTTGTTGGCGGACATAAGCTAAGCGAATTTTTTATATAAGAGTATATTATTAAAATATAATTATATACTTTTATATAAAATTAGAGTTGTAATTGATATAAAATGTAAAAAAATATATATAAATATATAAATATGTTGCACTTAATAAATAAATATGATACTCTATAGGAAAGATAAAATGAATATTAAAATAGAAATGATATATATATTATAAAAATTAGGAGGAACATTGTGAAGAATATATGCGTTATAGGTAGTCTAAATATGGATTTAGTTGTAAATGTAGAAAAGATGCCAAAAGCAGGACAAACTTTATTAGGAAGTAATTTCAAAGAAGTTCCAGGCGGAAAAGGAGCTAACCAAGCGGTAGCTATGGCTAGGTTAAATGGAAATGTAACTATGATTGGTAAAGTTGGAAATGATAGCTTTGGAGAAACTTTAGTAAACTCATTAAAAAAAGATAATGTAAATACTGATTACATACAAGTAGAAGAAGGTCCAAGTGGTGTAGCACTTATAACGGTAGATAAAAATGCACAAAACTCTATAGTAGTAGCACCAGGAGCTAATTATAAATTAACTAAAGAAGATATAGATAAAAATATAGATGCAATAAAAAATAGTGATATAGTAGTAGTTCAACTTGAAACTCCACTAGAAACTATAAAGTATGCTCTTAAAAAAGCTAAAGAACTAGGTAAGTATACTATATTAAACCCAGCACCAGCAGTAGTTTTAGAAGATGAGATAATAGAAAATGTCGATTTATTAACTCCAAATGAAACTGAACTTGAAATAATAAGCCAAAAATCAATAAGTAATGAAGATGATATAAATGAATGTGCACAAATAATGATAAACAAAGGTGTAAAAGAACTTATAGTAACTTTAGGTTCTAAGGGAAGTTTATATATAAATAAAGAAACATCAATGTTTAAAAAGGCATATAAAGTTGAAGCTATAGATACTACAGCAGCTGGTGATAGTTATACTGGAGCTTTGGCTGTGGCAATAGCATGTGGCAAAGATATGGAATATGCTATGGATTTTGCTTCAAAAGTTGGAGCATTATCAGTTATGAAAGAGGGTGCTCAAAGTAGCTTACCAACATTAATAGAAGTTGAGAACTTTAGGGGGTAAATTATGAAAAAAACTAAACTGATAAATAGTGAAATATCATACACTATATCTAAAATGGGTCATACTGATAGTTTAACTATAGGAGATTGTGGACTTCCGATAAGTGATGATGTTAAAAAGATAGATCTAGCATTAACTCACGGCGTACCAAGTTTTATAGATACTTTAGATGTAATATTAGAAGAACTATGTGTTGAAGAGATAATAATAGCTAGTGAGATTAAAGAAAAAAACGAAAAAATATATAAAGAAATATTAAAACGATTTGAAAATGTAAAAGTTACAGAAGTGAGTCATGAAGAATTTAAAAAGATGACTAATAACAGTAAAGCTTTTGTTAGAACTGGGGAGTGCAGTCCTTATGCTAATATAATATTAAAATCGGGAGTTGTATTTTAACATGAAAACACCTATTTTGAAAATGACAAATATAGTAAAAGAATTTCCAGGAGTTAAGGCACTAGACGGGGTTAATCTGGAGCTTTATGAAGGAAAAGTTATGGCTTTGATGGGAGAAAATGGAGCGGGAAAATCTACACTTATGAAAATATTAAGTGGTGTATATAAAAAAACTAAAGGTCAAATTTACTATAATGGAAAAGAAGAAGATATAAAAGGACCTAAAGATGCAGCTGATAAAGGTATTGCAATAATACATCAAGAACTTAACTTAGTAAATGATTTAAGTATAGGCGAAAATATATTTTTAGGAAGAGAACCTAAAAATGGACTTAAAATAGACTTTAATAAACTACATAGTGATAGTCAAAAGCTACTTCAAAAGTTAAATGTAGAGACTAGTTCAAAATGTCTTGTAAAAAACTTAAGTATCGGTCAAAAGCAAATGATTGAAATTGCAAAAGCTTTATCACTAGATGCAAAGATAATAATAATGGATGAGCCAACAGATGCGCTAACAGATAAGGAAACTGAGAGTTTATTTAAGGTTATAAATGAGTTAAAAGAAGAAGGAAAAGCAATTGTATATATATCACATAGACTAAAAGAAATATTTGAAATATGTGATTATATAACTGTACTAAGAGATGGAAAATATGTAGGTCAAGAAGAAATAAAAGATATAGACGAAGATAAAATGATAGAGATGATGGTAGGTAGAAAGCTTACAGACCAATTTCCTAGAATTGAATGTGAAAAAGGAGAGCCTATATTAGAAGTTAAAAATCTAAAAAATAAATTTGTAGATAATGTAAGCTTTGATGTAAAAGGTGGAGAAATAGTAGGTATATCAGGACTTATGGGGGCAGGTAGAACGGAACTTGCAAAAACTATATATGGACACATAAAAAAAGAAAGTGGAAGTATATATGTAAATAAAAAAGAGATATTTAATAGAAGCTCAAAAGACGGGCTAAAAAATAAAATAGCTTATGTTAGTGAAGATAGAAAAGGAGATGGATTAATCTTAGATTTATCTATAAGAGAAAATATGACCATATCTTCATTAAATACTATATCATCTTTATTTAAAATAAATAAGCAAAAAGAAAAAGATATAGTAAATAGCTATATAGATAAGATAAATATAAAAACACCAAGCCAAGAACAACTTATAAGAAATCTAAGTGGTGGAAATCAGCAAAAAGTAGCAATAGCAAAAGCACTGCTTACAAATCCGGATGTTTTAATTCTTGATGAACCCACTAGAGGTGTTGATGTAGGAGCTAAAAAAGAGATATATGACTTAATAAATGATTTTAAGTCAAAGGGAAAAGCGGTTATAATGATATCTTCAGAAATGCCAGAAATACTTGGATTAAGCGATAGAATATTAGTACTTAGCCAAGGAAGAATAACTGGAGAGTTTGATAAAGAAGAAGTAAGCCAAGAAGCGATATTAAAATGTGCAGTAGAAACTAGGGAGGCAGTATAGTTATGTCATCACAATGTATACAAAATACGAAAGACAGTAAATTAGATATAAAAAATATATTAATAAAGTATAAAAGTTTAGTAGGATTATTATTGTTAGTAGGTATAGTTTCAATATTAAGTCCATCATTTTTAAGCACTAAAAATATTTTTAATATATTAAGACAAACATCAGTAAATGCAATAATAGCAGCTGGTATGACTTTTGTTATATTAACAGGAGGAATAGATTTATCTGTAGGCTCAATACTTGCTATAAGTGGAGCGATTTGTGCAAGTTTACTTGTATCAGGACAAAATATAGTAGTAGCTATAGTAATATCTATATTAATAGGAGCTGTTGTTGGTTTTTTAAATGGATTTGTAATTTCAAAAGGAAAACTTCAGCCATTTATAGCAACACTTGCGACTATGACAATACTTAGAGGTTTAACTTTAGTATTTACAGATGGAAAGCCTATAACATTAGGTAGTGGAGATTTAGCAATAAACTTTGGAAAAATAGGTGGAGGAGAAATATTCTCTATACCAACTCCAGCAATAATAATGATAGTAGTATTTTTAGTATGTGCTTATATACTAAATAGTACTAAAATGGGAAGATACACTTATGCATTAGGTTCTAATGAAGAAGCAACAAAGCTATCAGGGCTTAATACAGATAAAATAAAAATATGGGTATACACAATAAGTGGTATATTATCAGCATTAGCTGGAGTTATAATAACTTCAAGATTATACTCTGCACAACCAACAGCAGGTACTGGATATGAGTTAGATGCAATAGCAGCAGTAGTACTTGGTGGAACTAGTTTAACAGGTGGAAAAGGTAAAATAACTGGAACTATAATAGGTGCATTAATAATAGGTGTATTAAGTAACGCACTTAATATCTTAGATGTATCATCATATTATCAAATGATGGTAAAAGGTGTAGTTATATTAATAGCTGTACTTTTAGACAGAAGAAGTAACTAGGAGGAAATAAAATGAAAAAATTTCTTTCTATAATAATAACTATAATATTATCATCAAGCCTACTAGTAGGATGTAGCGCTAAAGATAATGGAGTGAAAAAGATAGGACTTATAGTATCAACATTAAACAATCCATTTTTCGTAGATTTAAAAGCTGGAGTCGAAGAAAAAGCAAAGGAATTAGGATATGAAGTAGTAGTTCTTGATTCACAAAATGACCCAGCTAAAGAAGTATCTAATATGGAAGATATAAGTGTTAGAGATGTAGATATAGTACTTTTAAACCCAGTTGATTCAGACTCAGCAATAGCATCTGTTATGGTCGCTAATAATCTAAAGCTACCAGTAATAACAGTTGACAGAGCAGCAAATGGAGGAGAAGTTATATCTCACGTTGCATCTGATAATGTTGCTGGTGGAAAAATGGCAGCAGACTTTTTAATAGAAAAACTTGGTGGAAAAGGAAATGTAGTAGAACTTGAAGGTATAGCGGGTTCTTCAGCTACAAGAGATAGAGGTAAAGGATTTGAAGATGGTATAAAAAATAGTGAGTTTAAGTTAATTGCTAAACAAAGTGCAGATTTTGATAGAAGTAAAGGACTTACTGTTATGGAAAATATCATTCAATCAAAGGATAATATAAATGCTGTATTTGCACAAAATGATGAAATGGCTTTAGGTGCTCAAAAAGCATTAGAAGATGCTAATATGAATGATGTATTAGTAGTTGGATTTGATGCAACAGATGATGCAGTTGAATCTGTTAAAAGTGGGAAAATGGATGCGACAGTGGCACAACAACCGATACTTATAGGAGAAACAGCTGTTGAAGCTGCTAACAAAGTTATAAAAGGTGAGAAAATAGATAAATATATACCAGTCGAATTAAAGTTAGTAAAAAAGTAATTCAATAAAACCTAAATATAAATTGTAAGTATACAAAAAGCTTGATTTTAACAATCAAGCTTTTTTGTTTGTAAGGATTTTATATTAAGTATAAAATTATTTACAACTTTTAATAAAAATTTTATTTATCTTTATATTCAGCACCAGCATTAACTTTAGTAACTTGAACAGCAATCATATCTTCTTTATCAGAGTTTTTAATTCCATGCCATTCATTTGCTTTTACAAAAACTGTGCATCCAGTATGAACATTATGTTCTTTTTCTTCAACAGTCATAACTCCAGAGCCTTTTAAAAAGAAAAATATTTGCTCGCCATTTGGATGTCTATGCATTGCTAAATCTTGATTTGGTTTAAAATAATAAACTTCACAAGTTATATCGTTACCAGAAAAGACTGGTGTCTTAGGAACTACAGTATCATTGAAATTTGCTGCTTGTGGGTCTAGTAAATGTTTATGATTTGATTCCATAAAAAACCTCCATATATACGTAATTGAATATATTTTACTCAAAATATAAAAGTTATATTCAATTAATAAATTTTAAACTATTAGAAATAATTATTTATATAAATATGGTATAATATTAAAGAGACAGAAGGATAGGAGAGGCTGATAATATGGACATATTAATAACTGAAGAAGCTAAAAAACAATTTGATAAAATATTAGAAAATAGCGAGCATAAATATATAAGAATATATAAAAATCGTCCGTCTATATATGAAGATGCAAAATTAGACTTTATGTTAGATGAAATAAAGGAAGATGATGAACTTCATGAAGTTGATGGATATAAGATAATAATAAATAAAAGACTAGGATGTCAGATATTTTTCATGAATATATCTTATGGCGGACTAATGAGTAGAGATAAGTTCTCTATAGAATGTGATATTGGGCTATTACACTTTTAAATAAAAAATCTCCATCAAAATAAGATGGAGATTTTTTATTTTTAAATCATTAAAAATTAATTACGTCAAAACCTCATAAAAAGCATCTAAAATTATATGAAATAAATATTAACATTCTATTAATGTAAATCATAAGATATATAGCGATAGAAATGTATTTCATTATAAGGAGGTGCATCATGGATAATTCTTGCCCAAAATATGATATTCAAAAAATATTTTCTGGATACAAACCATCTAAACCAAATGCATATGCTCAAATAAATGGAGGACCATTAGCATCTTGTATAAAAGGAATAGTATACCTGTATCAATTAGAAGAGGGGGTATATGTAAAGGCATATATAACAGGAATACCTAGTATAAATAATCAAACTAGTTCGTTTCATGGATTTCATATCCATGAAGTAGGCGATTGTTCAATAGAAGATAAAAATAATCCATTTACTTCTGCAAAATCTCATTATAATTCAACCAACACAGAACACCCTATGCATGCAGGAGATTTACCGCCAATACTATCTGCTAATGGGATAGGGATACTTTCTGTATTTACCAATAGGTTTACTGTAGATGAAGTTATAGGAAAATCTTTTATACTTCATGAAGGATATGATGATTTTACTTCACAACCTGCAGGAAATTCAGGAAAGCGATGGGCATGTGGAGTTATTCATCATTATTAGTAGTTAAAATCTTAAACTTTATATGATTAATATAATAAGTTGTTAAATCTAATAGGATTAGTGCGCTTAAGGATTTGATATTAGGTTTAAATAAAATGTATCACCATTAAAAAGAGTATTTAACTTTTATAATAAAAGAAAATTTTCTTATTATGATTATTCGTTTTTAAATTTTTATAAATATTAATAAAAATTTAAAAAAATATGAATTATTTTTTTAAAAATGGTTAATATATAACTACACAATTAATTGTGTATCTAAGCACACTAGATAAAAGCTCGGATTGCCGAACCTTTTGCTAGTACCTATTGGGTGTTTAGAAGACGAGATATTTTATCATATTAGATAGTTCACCTAGGCTAAAACTACCTCATTTTAATCTATGGCTGTTAGCTAATAAGGTCAAAACCAATAGATGGCTAAATGCTAAGAAGCAAGTATTATCTAATAAAAGTCAAAAAGAGGGAAAAGCATATAGCTTTGTAAAAGGCAATAGATTTGATGGTTACACCATTAAATCCATTGTCTTTTATTTTGTTTTTTTATTGTAATCATATTATGCATAAAATTTGGTATGATAGTATAAATAATATAACCAAAAGGGGAGATACATATGAAAATCAAAATAGGGTTACTAGCATTAGCACTTAGTATAACATTAGTAGGATGTTCAGACGCAACAATAGAAAATAATAATAGTACAAATAAACTTAGTATAGAGGAAAATAAAGATACATATAAAGATAATAAAGAACAAGAAATTAATAAAGAAGGAATAGAAAATAGTGATAAAAATGATAATAGTATAAATACAGAAAAAGAAGAACCTATTGAAAACCTAGAAGAAATCAATAAGGAAAATATAAATATTGAAAATTCTAAAGGAGAAATAGATTTTAAATTATACACATTTGACTCTGAAGATAATGATAAAAGGATAGTACTAAAAGATATACATAATATAGATAAAGACGATACGCTAGAAAACAAAATAAATGCTTTATTATCATCTTTAAAGAAAGACTATTTTAAAGATGAAAAAGCAAATATACAATTAGAGTCAATAAATGATGGGATGGCTACAATAAACCTAGTAGATGAAAATTCTTGGAGACAACACTTCCAGGGTTCAACAGGTGGATATATAAATCAAAAGACAATAGTAGAAACACTACTACAAAGAGATTATGATGGTGAGTGGATAAAGGGTGTGAATGTTTTAATAGATGGTAAAAAACAAGAAGTTTTTGATCATGCATCATTTGAAGAAATTTTTTATAGATAAACTAAAAATATAATATAGAGGATAGTTAGCTAGAAGTTAACTATCCTTTACTTATTTTTATTATTTATGTATAAAATATGGTAATATTATAAATAGAACAACGTAGAGGCTTATTTAAATTTAGCCTAGAAGAAAGGAAATAAATATGAAAAAAACATTGGTACTAGCAGAAAAGCCTTCAGTAGGAAGAGATATAGCTAGGGTATTAGGATGCAATAAAGATAAAAATGGATATATAGAAGGAAGTAAATATATAGTAACATGGGCGCTAGGACACTTAGTAACGCTAGCAGATACAGAAAGCTATGGTCAAAAGTATAAATCATGGAATATAGATGACTTACCAATACTTCCAAAATATTTGAAAACAGTAGTTATAAAAAAGACTAGCAAACAATTTAATACAGTAAAATCTCAAATGATAAGAGACGATGTAGGTGAGATAGTAATAGCTACAGACGCAGGGCGTGAAGGAGAACTTGTAGCTAGATGGATAATAGATAAAATACAAGTCAAAAAGCCTTTAAAGCGTTTATGGATATCGTCAAATACAGATAAAGCTATAAAAGATGGATTTAACAAATTAAAAGATGCAAAAGAATATGACAATTTATACTACTCAGCAATAGCTAGAGCAGAAGCTGATTGGATAGTTGGTATAAATGCAACTAGAGCACTCACAACAAAGTATAATGCACAGCTTTCTTGTGGTAGAGTACAAACACCAACATTAGGAATGATATATAAAAGAGAAAAAGAAATAATAGAGTTTAAGCCAAGAAATTATTATGGAATAAATCTAAAATCCAATAAAGGAAATTCAGATATTTTATTTACTTGGATAGATAAAAATAATCAAAGTAGTAGTTTTAATGAAGAAAAGATAGATAAAATAATAAACAAAATAAAAGGAAAAAATTTAAAGATAATAAAGGTAGATAAAACTTTAAATAAAAAATATTCGCAAGGATTATATGATTTAACTCAATTACAAAGAGATGCAAATAAAATATATGGATATTCTGCTAAAGAAACGCTATCTATAATGCAAAAGCTATATGAACACCATAAAGTACTTACATATCCAAGAACAGATTCTAGATATTTAACATCTGATATAGTAGAAACCTTAAGAGATAGAGTTAAGGCTGTTAGTATAAGTGATTACTCTAGAGTATGTAATAAAATACTAAAGTCTAATATAAAGGCAAATAAATCATTTGTAGATGATAAAAAAGTAACAGACCACCATGCAATAATACCTACAGAAGAAAGAGTATTTTTAGGTGAGTTAAGCGACAAAGAAAGAAAAATATATGACCTTGTTGTTAAAAGGTTCTTATCAGTACTTTGCCCTCCATTTGAGTATGAACAAACGTTAATAAATGCTAGTATTGAAGATGAGCACTTTATATTTAAAGGAAATAGAGTGATAAATCTAGGATATAGAGAAAACTATAAAGACTTAGATGATGATGAAGATTATGGTAATGTAATAGTAGTAAAAGAAGGCGAAATTTTAAGTATATCAAATATTAATAAAACTATTGGAAAAACTAATCCTCCATCATATCTAAATGAAGGAAGCCTTCTTACTCTTATGGAAAAAAGTAATCTTGGAACAGTAGCCACTAGAGCAGATATAATAGAAAAATTATTTAATACGTTTGTAGTAGAGAAAAAAGGAAAAGAAATACATATTACATCAAAGGGTAAACAATTATTAGAATTAGTACCAAATGAATTAAAAACACCAGAATTAACAGCAACATGGGAAACTAAGCTTACAGATATATCAAAAGGAAAGCTTAATAAAAATGTATTTATAAATGAAATGAAAGAATACTCAAAAGATATAGTTAGAGAAATAAAGGATAGTGATAGTAAATTTAAGCATGATAATTTAACCAAAAATAAATGCCCAGAATGTGGAAAATATATGCTTGAAGTTAAAGGTAAAAGAGGAAAGATGTTAGTATGTGAAGATAGAGAATGTAATACTAGAAAGACTATATCCCAAACTACTAATGCAAGATGTCCAGTATGCCATAAGAGATTAGAACTTCGTGGAGAAGGAGAAGGAAAGACTTTTGTTTGTAGCTGTGGGCATAGAGAAAAGTTAAGTGCCTTTAACAAAAGAAAAAGTGAAGAAAAAAATAAAGCATCTAAAAAAGATATTAATAAGTATCTAAAAAATCAAAACAAAAATGAGGAAGTATTTAATAATCCATTTGCAGAGGCTTTAGCTAAGTTAAAGAAATAGTATACTAAGTGTAGATATTAAAGAATTTATAAATTATTACCTATAGTAAATAAAGCATCTTACTAAACATAGTAAGATGCTTTATTTTAATTTAAAATAAAAAACTTGTAAACATGTAGAAAAATAATAAAAAATATTGTATACTAGGTTTTAGTACTAGGTAACAAAGGAGAAAAATATGAATAAAAGCAATAAAATAAGATTAAAAGTAATAGGATTGTCTTTGACAGTATTTATAGGAGTATCTACATTTATAGGATATTTAGTTTATGATGGTTCGGTAGGTTCTAGTCAGAAAATAAAAAATGAAGATGTTGTAGAAGTATTTTCAAGTAGAGAAAATAAGCCACTAGAAAGACTTAAAAATTATGAAAATGAAGATGTATTTATAAATTCACCAGAAAATGGTTATAAAATAGAAGCTAAGCTTATAAAGTCAAACATAAAAACAGATAAGACTGTTATATTAGTTCATGGTATAGAAAGTTATTATTATGAATATTTAGATAAGGCATATGAGTACTTAGAAAAAGGATACAATGCAGTTATATATAATCAAAGACATACAGGAAATACTGGAGGAGATGATTATACTTTTGGACTATATGAAAGATATGATTTAGAAAATGTAGCTAAATTTATACATGAAAGATACCCTAATGGTTTACTTGGGGTACATGGACATTCAATGGGAGCAGGTACTGCACTTATGCACTCTAGTTTAAATGAAAAAAATAAATATGTAGACTTTTATATAGTAGATTCACCATATCATGAAATGGCTGATGCAATAAGACTTGGAATAGAGGCTGAAAATATACCACTACTTCCTGTAGGATATGCAAAATTTATGGGAGATATATACACACAAGTAAAATCAGGATTTTCCTATGAAGATGTAAAACCTTATAAAGAAGTTCAAAATATAACTACTCCAATGTTCTTAATACATGGAAAAGAAGATAAGGTATGCTCACCACAAAGTAGTAAGATAATATATGAAAATATACCGCATGATAAAAAAGAATTATGGCTTATAGATAATGTTGGGCATGTAAACGGATATGAAATATTAGGAGATGAATATTTTAATAGAATATTTAACTTTATAGATAAAAATGTAATTAATAATGGATAATACAAAATGTAGGAATTATAGAAAGTAATTCCTACATTTTTATATTTTACAATATTGACTATATCAATATTGTAAAATATAAAAAAATGTTAAAATAGTAAGTTATAAACACATATTAAAATTAATATATAAATAATACAATAATAGGAAAAGAGTGATTATTATGGGTAATAAAAAATCAACGAAATATACAACATATGCTTTATATATTTTATACTCAATATCTCTTATATTATTTTTTAAAAATGGTGAAATAAGAAACATAGGTATAGCATCTTTTTGCTTGATAGCTACAATAGCGCTTCATAAGATAAATCAAAAGAATAAAAGGCTTATAAATGACAATTTATATTTAGTATTAGCCTTATTTATAATGATATCTTCTTTATTAGGTTCTTGCTATGATTTTTACGACATAAATCATTATGATGATTTTTTACATGTTTGGTCAGGTCTTATAAGTTGTAGTGTAGCATATTCATTATTGTTATTTTTTAATGATAACAAAATAAAATCTATAAGCAAAATATTTATAATTATATACCTATTTATGTTTAGCATGGGGGTAGCGAGCTTATGGGAAATAATTGAATTTTTATTAGATACTTTTATAGGAACTAATATGCAAGTAGGTGGGCTTAAGGATACAGTTATAGATATGATAGATGCTCTAATTGGTTCTTTAGTTATGATCCCTATAATAATGAGTAGTTATAAGAAATTAAATCTTATTAAAGCAAAAAAAAATTCCTAGATATCTAGGAATTTTTTTTTATTTTATAAATTGCTTAAGGTAGTTATCCATAGAATCACAAACTTTTTTAGCATCTACAACAGCTTCTATAACAGTCTTAGCTCCATTTGTAACATCCCCACAGGCAAATACACCTTCTCTTGTAGTTTGGCCAAACTCGTTAGTCATTAAAAGTCCATTATTTTTAGTATCAAGACCTTTATTGTTTATAACTATATTGTTTTTAGGAATTTGACTAATAGCTATTAATATACTATCACATTCATATAGCTTTTGACTTCCTTCTATAGAAACTAAAGACTCAGTGCCATCTTCATTTAATACAACTTCAGTATCTTCAAATATTATACCTTCATCAACTATTTCAACAGGGGCCTTGAAAGTTTTAAATAAAACACCTTCATTTTGAGCTTCATGTATTTCATGCTTTGTAGCACTCATACTATCAAAGTCTCTTCTATAGAATATTTCTACACAATCTGAGCCAAAGTATTTTGCACTTCTAGAAGCATCCATTGCTACATTACCAGCACCTATTACTATAACCTTATTTCCAAGGTCATAACTTTCAGGGGATCTTAGATAGTTAATAGCATAGTGAACATGTCCAAGAGATTCACCTTTTATATCAAGTCTTCTTGGATTCCAAACACCAGTACCGATAAATATAGATTTATATCCATCCTCAAATAGTTTAGATAAAGTAACTACAGGACCTATAAGCGAGTTTATTTTTATTTTAACGCCTAATTCTTTTAGTCTTTTTTCTAATAAATCAATATTAGTTCTTGGCAGTCTAAAAGATGGTATACCATAAGTTAATACTCCACCTATTTTTTCATTTTTTTCAAATATAGTAACATCATAGCCTCTTAAAGCTAAGTTAAGTGCAACTGTAATACCAGCAGGACCAGAACCTACAACAGCAACTTTAACACCATTTTGTTTTGGTTTTTTTAGAGTTATATCTTCTAAATATTCGCTAGATATTTCATGTTCAATATCATGAAAACGTACAGGTTCACCTTTTATGCCTTTTATACAATTACCTCTACATTGGTTTTCATGTGGACATACTATGGCACATATTGCTGATAAAGGATTATTTTCAAATAGTATTTTACCAGCTTCTTTTATTTTACCATCCTTGTATAGCTCAATAATTTGAGGGATTGGAGTATTTATAGGACAATTATTTTGACATCTTGCATTTTTACAATTAATACATTTGT
The DNA here is from genome assembly GCF_039031195.1 of Romboutsia sp. MSSM.1001216sp_RTP31141st1_G3_RTP31141_220114. Lineage (NCBI taxonomy): Bacteria > Bacillati > Bacillota > Clostridia > Peptostreptococcales > Peptostreptococcaceae > Romboutsia > Romboutsia sp. MSSM.1001216sp_RTP31141st1_G3_RTP31141_220114. The sequence continues at coordinate 292,416 of NZ_JBCIUO010000001.1, forward strand.
TGGCTTCATTTAAATTTTTAAGCATTATATTACCACCCTTTATTATATTATGATATAAAATATGATGTACTAAATTATATTAAAGGTATATTATATATAAATATAAAGTACACTAATTAACTCGAAATAAGTTATATTATGTTATATTATAACAGAAAAAAGGATAATTATATACAGAAATTATTACCTGATACCCAAAAATCTGTGTTAAATAATTAATTAATAAAATTATGGAATTAGTTTACTAATAACGTATATTTTAGTAATATATTATAAGGCATAATACATATAATATCGACAATTTTAGGGAGGAAAAGTGTTGTTAAAGAAATTTATAAATAAGGTAAAACATTTAGTAGAACAAAATAAAGATAACTCAAAAATACATAAAAAAGATAAAGTAGTATATAAAGAAGAGATTGTAAAACCAGATAAAAATAATAAAATAAGTGAAATAAAAGAAGTTAAAAAAGATGGAATACATAATGAAGATAGGACTTATAATGAAAGTAAAGAACATAAAAAAGAAAAAATTGAAAATAAAAGTATAGAAATTGTTAGTGAAGACGATAAATGTTATATAAAAGATATAAAAATAAAAAGAGGTATGTCTATTAAAGCTATAGATGTATATACAAAAGAAGAGAGAGTTTTTAAGACACATAAAGAGTGTGCTAAAAATCTAGGAATTCCTATTGAGTATATAAAGGAAAACCTAAAGTATGGATATACTGATTATCTAGGAGGAGCTATAAAGTATTTAAGTAAAGAGTTAAATCTTGAAAAAGAGTATGAAAGTTATTTGGATAGCAATAAAAAGCCCTCTCAGATTTTAACGATATTAAATAATAAAATATTTACTTCAAAAATATCAAAGGAAAAAAGAGAAGAAATATTATGTAGTGATAAATTAGACCCTGTGAAAATGCACTATATATTTGAGTGTATAGATGAAGAGTATGATGAGTATTTTAATAAATATAAATCAATAATTAAAAGAGGGGGGAAAAAGAAAGTAGAACTTATAGATACAAAAGGAGAAGTAATAGAGATATTTAAGTCTTTAGATGAATGTGCGAATCATTTAAAAAAAGATAAAAAAGAAGTTGTTAAAATGCTAAAAGAAAAAGATACAAAAGTAGGTAGATATGAAATAAGATATAGTTTAAGAAATATTTAAATTCATAATAAATTCATAAGCACTTCAATTACCATTCACTTATATATACTAGAATAGTTAATGACAGAGACAAGAATACACTACTTTATTAAAATTTAATTTTATTTACATGTCAAATGATGTAAAATATAAATAGTTATAAAAAATAGGTATTAGGGAGGATGTAAATGTCTGAAGATAAGAAGATAAATAATTTAGATGAACATGAAAAGGTAGAAAAAAGTGAAATAAAACCAGCAAAAAAAAATAAAGGAATAGTAAAAACTGCTATGATAACTTCATTAGTAGGGATATTATGCATAGGAGTAGGATTTACTACAGGAAAAAATGTTGGAAGAAAGTTACCAGCAACACACAAAAATTATAGCGATAATAAGGTAATAGCAACAATTGGAGATACTAAAATAACGGGAAAAGAACTTGAAAAAAAGATGGAACCTTTATTTTATATAAATGGTAAAACAGAAATGACGGATGAACAAATAAAAGCTTATGAAGATAGCATGATAGATTATATGACTACAACAGAAGTATTATATTTAGAAGGTAAAAAGGATGGTATAAAAGCTACACAAGAAGAAATAGATGCTGAATATAAATCTTTAATGGAAAGTATTAGTAAACAATTTGGAATATCAGAAGAAGAATATATAAATAAATTTGGAATAAACAAGAAAGATTCTGAAAAAGATTTAGAAAAAGAAATTATAGCTACTAAATATATAAAAAAGGCTTCAGAAGTAAGTGATAAAGAAGCTAAAAACTATTATGATAAAAACAAAGATGAATTCTTAAAGGTTAGAGCATCTCACATACTTCTTAAAACTACAGATAAAGATGGAAATGATGTAAGTGAAGATGAAAAGAAAAAGATTAAAGAAGAAATAGATAAAATACTTAAAAAAGCCCAAGTTGGAGAAGATTTTGCTACATTAGCAAAAGAATACTCTGAAGATAGTAGTAAAGATAATGGAGGAGACCTTGATTTCTTTACAAAAGGTCAAATGGTTGAGCCATTTGAAAAAGAAGCATTTGCTTTAAAAGTAGGTGAAATAAGCAAAGAACCTGTAGAAACTCAATTTGGATATCACATAATAAAAAAGACTGATGAAAAGCAAGAAAACTTTGATGATATAAAAGAAGAATTAAAGTATAAGCTATCATATGAAAAACAAAGTAATGTTGTCGATAATTTAATAGAAAAGTATAATGTCCAAGTAAAAGATAGATAATATTTTGCTACAGATATAGGTATTCCTAAATCTGTAGCTTTTATTTATTGTAAAATTTTTTATTAAATTATAAAGTTATACTTAAATGCAAGAATGATTAGAGTTTAACTTTATGGATAATAATCAAATATAATAATAAAAAGTGCTTTAAAGGGATTTTAGTAAACATATGGAATTAATATAGATATTAGTACACTAAGATTTAATCATAGGTAAAATGAATTGTCATAAAGGATGTGGTTAAATGAAGAAAGTTAGTAAAAACAGCAAGTGGTTATTCATATTAGTATCTTTACCTATATTAGTATTTTTGCAGTACTTTCTTTTTAAATTTGGAGTTTTAAGTCCTATTGTAAGAGGTATAGAACTTAAAGTAGTAAATGGAGATTATGTTACAGATATAGATGAATATACTATAAAATTAAATGATAAAGTTAAACTATCTAGTGGAGATTATATTTGTATACCATCTTATGCAAAAAAACCTGATATTTGGTTTAATGTATTAGATAGTAAGAATATTCTAGAGATAAAAGGAAATGAATTAATAGGTAAAAAAGAAGGAATATCAACTATAGGTGTTATGAAAAATCAAAGAGTACTAAGGAAAGTTAATGTAAGAGTTATAGATCCGAAAGTTGAGGATATAACGTATGATGTTGATAATAATTTAAAGTATGTAGGAGATATTGCTACTATAACATCAGAAGTTAAAGTAGATTATGACAAATTTAAAGAAAAAGAAAAAGTATTTTATGAGAGTAGTAATGAAGATGTTATAAAAATAGATGACAATAAAATAAAAGCTGTGGGTGTAGGTAGCGCTAAAGTATATATAAAGTCTAAAGATATGGTAGAAACTTTAAAGTATAATATACAAGCAAAGATTGCAGAAATATCTATAAGTAGCACTATAGAAGTAGGACTTGAAAAAAGTAAAAAGTTAAAACCAGATATAATAACTATGCCTGTTGGACTTAAACATCCTAAGATAAGATATGAACTAGTGGAAAATAAATTAGGAGTAGATAGAAATATAAGTCTTGATAAAAATACAGGAGTTATAACTGGAATAAAAGAAGGAAAAGAAAAGATAAGAATAATCTGCGGTGAAAAAGAAAAAATAGTAACCATAAAAGTTAGTAAAGAGTCAGTTACAAGCAACAAAGTAGAAAATATAAAAGCTTTATATGAGATAGTAGATGGTAAACTTTTAGTTAAATTATCTTGGGATTATATAAATGATGTAAATGAATATTATATATATTTAAAAAATAATTCATTAAATTATCCAGATTTTAATTTATACGATTCAATAAAAGTACAAAAGGATAAAATGGATTCAAATACCGTATACAAAAATATAGAAATAGATTTAATAAATGGTAAAATACCAGATATAAGCATATATGTAGCTGGTAAAACTAAATATGGAATGACAAATCCAAGTAATACTATAAATATAAAGCCAATAGATGAAGATATACAGAATGTAGAAGTTAAAAATCTAAAAGCATCTATAGATAGTAATAATAATTTAGCAACACTTACTTGGGATAAATTAGATATAAAAAATGTTAAATACAGTATTTATGTTAAAAACAATTTAAATCAAGATGAAGGGTTTACACTTCTTGAAAGTAATATAGAAAGTAATAAATATACAATAAAACTTTCTGATGAAAATGTAGACCTAGAAGTTTATGTAAAGGCTAACAAGGATGATAAATATTCAAAACATAGTAATATTGAAATTATAAAAAGAAAAGTTAGCGATGAAGATGTAGATATAGAAGAACCAGTAATAAATCAGTAATAAAAAACATATAAGTAGATATACCTTATTAGAGGAGAGATGGTTTTGAGAAGAAGATATGAACAAATAAGTAGTGCTTCTAAAGATTTAGCAGAAGAAGCTTTTAAGTCATATGCAGGCAAAAGAGACTACAAAAGAGCCATTGAAATCTATTCAATATTATCTACGTATACATGTATCCCAAAAGATATATCAGACTTTTCTAAGAATATGTTATCTAGGCTTAGTAAAAAAATCGAAGAAAATTCATAAAATAAAAGGAGTGGTTACCCACTCCTTTTATTTTTTTATATCATTTACTAGTTCTAAATATCCACTTGGATGGAAATAGTATATATCACTAGTATTTTTATCAACAAAATATCCAATATCTGTTTCTACATCTGGTAAGAATACATATCCTTCAAGATTTTTAGATTTTAGATATTCGAATTTACTAGCATCTCCTTGATATATATAATCTACTTTATCATTATATTTTATAAGAAGGTTTTTAGCATCTTCTTTAGTAAGTTCATGTTGATTATTTGAAATTGTGATAGCAGGTTGAGCAAAAACAACTTTTTGTAAAGGTTGTTGAATAATTAAACAACCACATAAGATAGATAAAACTATAATTGCCTTTTTCATAATACACCAACTTTCATAAATTATTTTAATTATATAAATATTATTTCTATAATTAAATATTAACATAATTATCAAAATATAATAGTTACACCCCTGTTACTTATGATTACAATATCGTAATTAATTTATACATAAACAGTAAATATATAAAAAATGAGTAGCATATGCTACTCATTTTTTATATATTTAGTTGATTTTGTTTATAATCAAAAAATTTATTAAGATATATCTTTATAACACCCATTATAGGAACTGATAAAATCATACCTGGTATACCAAAAAAACCGCCACCAATTGTTACAGCAAGTATAGTTAAAAATGGACTAAGCCCTAGCTGACCACCGACTATTTTAGGTTCTATAAAGGCAATCTCAACTTGTTGAACTAGCATTAAATATACTAATGAAAATATTGCTATACTAGGGTTATAAAATATATTTATTAATACGACTGGTGTCATACCAATAACAGGTCCAAAATAAGGAATTAAGTTTGTAACTCCCATTAAAACTCCAAATAATAAAGAATATGGAGACCCAATAAGCTGAAGACCTATACCTGATATTAAACCAACTATAGCAGAATCTATTATTTTTCCTGTGAAATATTTACCTATATTTTCGTTTAAGGTACTTCCAATATCTAAAGTTAAATTACAAAACTTTTGACCAAATATTACGTTTAGAGTCTTTTTATAAAATGAAAAGAAATCTTCTTTTTCGAGAATAATGTAAAAGCATATTATAAACGCTAATACAAATTGTACAATAAATTTAGATATCGAGAATGTAGTTGAAAATACTTGTCCTAAATATCCTATTAGTAAATTACTTATTTGTGGCATAGCAGAAAATAGTTTATCTCCTACTGATTTTAAAGTATTTGGATCAACATTTTTTAAGCTATCACCAATCTGTATAAGAAAAGTTTGAGTCTTTTCAGCATATAAAGGAACTTGACTTATTATATCTGCTAAACTACTTATTAATATAGGTACTGTAATGAATATGAAAGAACCTATTATAAGAAGTAAAAATCCATATGTTATACATAAAGCAAATATCCTTTTAATCTTAAACTTATTTTCTAAGAAACTAACAATAGGAGTGAATATATATGCTAATACAAATGCTATAACAAATGGAGTTAAAAGCGAAAATAAAACTTTCAAAATACCTAAGAAGTACTGATAATTATCTATAAGTTTTATTATTATATAAGAAACTACTAATGTAAGTACGAGACTTAGATTAATTTTTTTATTTTTCAAATTAATACATCCTTTCTAATCTAATATTTTATCTTAATTGATTTAAAATAAATCAATATATGTATTATACAATAAATTTAGCATAAATACATACATATATATTATAAATATTAGAAATAGCAAAAATAAATATAGGTATAAGCATAGGGGGTGTTTTTATCGAATTTGAAGTAATTGTCAGATATAATGGAGATATTTCGTTTATACAACAAGAATTAGGGGTATTCGTAGAAATTTTAGAATATAACTACGCCATAATAACAGCTGATAGTGCAGAAAAAATTGATGCGCTACTTAATTATCCTCAAATAGTATTTATAGAAAAACCATTTATATTAACCACTCAAGATGTACAAAGTTTTTCGAGAACTGGAATAACTAGGTTTAAGAATTTAAATAATCTAAGTGGAAAAGGAACAATAATAGGTATCATTGATTCGGGGATAGATTACAATTTAGATGTATTTAAAGATAATCAGGGAAATTCAAAAATACTTTATTATTGGGACCAATCAATACAAGGAAACCCTCCAGAAGGATTTAGAAATGGTACTCTTTATACAAATGAAGATATAAATAGTGCAATAAGAGGAGAAAAGATAATACCGGTATCTGCAACTAGTGCCCATGGAACTCATGTAGCAGGGATATGCGCTCAAATTGCAAATGAAGCTAAATTAATAGTTGTAAGAGTTGGAAATAGATCAACTGATGTTTTTTCTAGAAGTACAGAGTTTATGAGGGCTATAAAATTTGTATTAAATAAAGCATTAGAACTATTAATGCCAATTGTTATAAATATAAGCTATGGTAGTAATGAAGGATCTCATAGAGGATTATCGTTATTTGAACAATATATAGATGATATGTGTTCATTTTGGAAGAATAATATAGTTGTTGCAGCTGGAAATAATGCAGACAAAGGCGGACATAGAAATATAAACATAAAGCAAGATAGAGAAGTTGAAGTTGAATTTGTAGTAGGTGATTCAGAAAAGATACTAAATATAAATATATGGCCTGACTTTATTGATAATTTTAGTGTTAGGTTGGTAAGTCCATCTAACGCTAAAACGCAAGAAATATCATTAACATCAGGAGAAATAAGAAATATAATAGGTGCAACTAGAATAAAAGGATACTTTTACCCTATAGCACCATATTCTCTTATAAGAAGGGTTACTCTTCAAATGACATCGAATACATTTATAAATGCGGGAATATGGAAATTGGTATTTACGCCTATAGATGTAGTCGTAGGAAATGTAAATATATACCTACCAACGTCAGAAGGAATAAGCAAAGATACTAGATTTTTAGGTGCAGATAAAAATTTGACTGTAACTGTTCCAGGAACTGCAAGTAAGGTAATAACTGTTGGAAGTTTTAACTCAAGAACTGACAATGTATCTGTATTCTCAGGAGAAGGGGATATAGAAAGAAATGTAATTAAGCCAGACTTACTAGCTCCAGGAGAAGATATACTATCAGTATTACCAGGTGGGAGTTTAGGTGCTTTAACAGGAACGAGTATGGCTACTCCACATGTGACTGGCTCGGCAGCGCTCTTAATGGAATGGGGAATTGTAAATAGAAATGATTTATTTTTTTATGGTCAAAAGTTAAGAGCATTTCTTATAAAGGAAGCTAGAAGAAACCCTGTATATAGATACCCAAATAACTCTATGGGATACGGCCTTTTTGATTTATCAAATGTAGATTTGAGTAGTATGTCTCAAATGAATAATGAATACGATTTTTTATATAGAAGTAATAAAAAAAAAGCGAAAAAGCTTAGAAGACTAGAAATTCCAGACGATATAAAAACATATATTCAAATTTTTCATGGACCTGGATTTGAAGAAGAATTAAAAAAAACAAATTTAAATTATAAGTTTTATCCTATAAGTGATAAAAATGGAATATTAATGATACCTTTAGGAGAACAAAATAAGATTAGTACAATAAAACGTTTAAGCTCTTATAAAACCTCAGAACCTATAATAACAATGAACTCACTAGGAACTATAACTAGAGGGATAGAGAACGGAGTTGTAGCCACAGAGGAAATTGGTGCAAATTTTTTTAAAGATAATATAAATATAAATTTAACCGGTAAAGGTGTATTAATAGCTATAATCGATTCTGGAATAGATTACTTACATGAAGATTTTATATATCCAGACAGAACATCTAAAATATTATATTTATGGGATCAAACTAAAGATGGTAGACCACCAAATGAGTTTTATATAGGTACAGAATATACAAGAGAAGAAATAAATAAAGCAATTTTAGAAAATGATAAGTCTTTGTCAGTAGATGAAGAGGGAACAGGTACAATGTTAAGTGGTATATGTGCAGGACTTGGAAATATAGATAAACGATATGAAGGTGTAGCTCCAGATGCAGAGTTGATAATCGTAAAACTAAAAAAAATTGATGGAAATTATAATAATGCACTTGTAGAAGCTGCGATGGATTATGCCTATAAAAAAGCAGCAGAAGCGAAAATGCCTTTGGTAATAAATATATCTTTAGGAAGTAATGACGTAGTAGGAGCTACACAGAGGATATTATCAGATACACCATTATTTAGTAGAGGAGTATGCCTTGTATCTGCAGTTGGAAATGAAGGCAATACTAGAACTCATGCTACAGGAGTGATTAATTTTAATGGAGATGAGCAAGATATAGAATTGGAACTTGCTGAAGATGAAGAATTTCTTGATATTAATTTATGGATAAATAAACCAGATAAGGCTAGTGTAGCAGTAATATCACCAAGTGGAGAAGTAAGTAAGTTCATTGAAGTTGAAAATTTTAATGAAGTAACGGGAATATTTGATTTTGAAGGTACATGGTATGCAATAACTTATATATATCCAACATCGTTTTCAGGTCAGCAAAAAACTATAATAAGACTAAAGAATGTAACAAAAGGTGTATGGAAGATTAGATTAAGAGGAGAATACATAAGTAATGGAATCTATAATATATATCTACCAAATAGAGTGCTTATAAAACCAGGGACTCAGTTTAGAGATTCAAGTCCAAATAATACTATAAATTATCCTTCTACATATAGTGATGTTATATCAGTAGGAGCATATAACATAATAAATAATAGTTTATGGCCACCTACTTCAAGAGGACCAACTATAAATGGTTTGTTAAGGCCAGACATAATAGCTCCAGGGGTAAACATAATATCAACATACCCAGATAATAAGTATGCCACTATAACTGGAACTGCAGCATCAGCTGCGTATGTATCTGGAGCTGTTAGTTTTTACTTACAGTACACATTAGTTGAAGGCTATTATAAACAAAAATCATTCACAACAATGATAAGAACTTTTCTTCAGGCAGGTGCAAAAAGAAATAAGGAAATAATTTATCCAAATGAAAGTTATGGATATGGAGAGCTAGATATAATTGGAATGTTTAATCAATTAAAATAAAGTTAGATAGGGAGTAAAATCACTGTGGAAAAATCTTATATTATAGTGTATCAAGGTAGTTTAGATGAAGTAATAAATGATTTATTAAAAAATCAAATAGAAAAATATATAATATTAAATGATACTATATTAGTAATATATGTTCCTATAGATTTTGATGAATTAAAATTAACTAAAATAGATACTATTGCATGGTGGCAAAATTCAGCTCCAATGAGTTCATTAATAGATATAACAAATAATATGAGTGAAGGAGAAAGTACTACTAGCGCTGCTGGAACTGATTATATTTATAAAAATCCGTATATAAATATTACAGGAAAAGGTATATTAATAGCTATAATAGACTCTGGAATAGATTACTTACACCCAGATTTTATAAATTTAGATGGTACAACAAGGATAGTATCGATATGGGACCAAGAAAGTATGAAAAAAAATCCTCCAAAAGGATTATTATATGGAAGTGAATTTACAAGAGATGAAATAAATCAAGCTATAAAAGAAAATGATGATACATTAACTAAAGACAATATAGGCACAGGAACAATGGCAGCTGGAATTGCATCAGGCAATGGAAGGTTAAATAGAGAATATAAAGGTGTGGCGGTAGATAGTGAACTAATAATAGTAAAACTTAGAGAATACAAAGATAGATACAAAAAAGGTACAACAAATTATGAAAAAACAGATTTTTTAGCTGCAATAAAGTATGTTTTAGATATAGCTAAAAAAGAGAAAAAAGAATTAATAATAAATCTTACAGTAGGTCTTATGTCAAAATCAATAGTAAATCTTACTATGTTAGAAACATTTTCGGATATAGATAAACCAGGAATTATAGTAGTAAGTGGTGCAGGAAATGAAGGAAATACAGATATACATTATCAAGGAATAATTACATCTTTAGAAGAAAAAAATGATATAACAATTCAAGTAGGAGAACAGTTAAATTTAGACATAACAATAGTGGCAGTTGGTCCAGATAAGATTGGGGCATCAATAATATCTCCAGGCGGAGAAGTAAGCTATCAAATAATGTATTCTCCAGATTTTTACGTATATAGAGGAAAGTTTAACTTAGAAGACACAGCCTATGAAATGAAATTTACTTATCCATGGCTAGAATCAGGACATCAAGAATTAATAATAAGACTACTAGACGTTAAGCCTGGTATATGGAATGTAAGACTTGCACCTGAATTTATAATTAGAGGTGAGTATGATTTATATTTGCCAAATAAAAATTTAATGTCTGAAAATACTAGATTTCTAGATCCAGATTCAGTAGCAACTCTAACTATGTATGCAACACAAGAAAGTGTAATAACAATAGGTGGATACAATGGAAGGACTGATAGCCTATGGATAGGTTCATCAAAAGGACCTATAAAAAATGGTGGGATAAAACCAGATATAATAGCACCATGTGTTGATATAATTTCCACATACAAAGACAAATCATATAATACAGCAACAGGTACTGGAGTAAGTTCATCAGTAGTAAGTGGAGTATTAGCATTAATGATGGAGTTTATAAAAGAACAAACTAATGAGTATGAAGAAGCATTATATACTCAACAGTTAAAAACATATTTAATGCTTGGTGCGACTAAGAATGAGATATATACATTTCCAAATGTATCTCAAGGATATGGAGTTTTAAATCTCAAAGATACCATTATTTCTATTTCAAATAACTTTGAATAAAGCGTATTTTATAAGAAATAATGCAAAAACTAAAAATGAAAAGAGGTGATAGTTTTGCAAAATGAAAAAAGTAAAGCATTAAGTGGAGAAAATAACAAAAGATTAAAATCAAATAGGCCAACAAATCAAGAGAGCACAGCTGCTTGGGCAAATACACAGGAACTACAAGAAGTAACTAATGTATCAATCCCATCTTTAAATAATGTAGAAAATGCTAAAGAGTGGGTTGATAATGGAAGTAGATTATAATAAAAAAAGTATGCTTTAAGAATTTAAAGCATACTTTTTTATAAAGATGATTAAAAAATTTTATTTAGAAACTTTTAATAATAAAATATTGACATATATGGGGGTGATATAAATACTATGAAAAAAGAATTTAGAGCAAATTACACTTTAGTAGGAAATGTGATTTATGGAGAAGGTTTTGAAGATGATTTAAAAAAATTTGGAGATAAATTTAAGTTTGAAAAAATTTCAGAAAACTTTGGAATATTATTCGCGGAGAATAATGAACTTAATGGTATTAGTGATATTAGTGATATTAGTGATGTTATTGATATAAAATCGTTATATAGATTAGAACCTAGTATTCGATTAGCATCATTAATAAATATAAATCTAGGAACTTTTAATGGTGTTGTGGCTAACGAAGATATAGGTGCAAATTTTATTAAAGATAACCCTAATATATCAATAAGTGGCAAAGGAGTTATAATTGGTATTGCAGATTCTGGGATTGATTATCTACATCCAGATTTTATATATCCAGATAAAACATCTAAAATTTTATATCTATGGGATCAAACAAAAGAAGGAAAAGCACCAAATGGATTTTATATAGGTACAGAATATAACAGAGAAGATATAAATAAAGCAATTTTAGAAGAAGATGCTTCTTTATCAGTAGATGAAGAAGGTACAGGAACCATGATAAGTGGAATATGCACAGGATTAGGAAATATAAACCCTAAGTATAAAGGAGTAGCAGAAGAATCAGATCTAATAATAGTAAAATTAAAGAAAATAGAAAATGATTATAATAATGGCTATTTAATAGCGGCCATGGAATATATGTATCAAAAAGCGAGACAAGAAAGAAAACCTCTTGTTAATAATGTTTCTTTGGGAAATAATAGTTTAGTAGGGATGAGCTCTAGGCTTTCTACAGATAAGTTGTTTTTTGAGCATGGATTATGCCAAGTAATAGCAGTAGGAAATGAAGGTAATACACAGACGCATGCATCAGGAAAAATTGAATTCAATGGGGAAACACAAGATGTAGAGATAGACGTAGAGGAAGATGAGGAAATTTTAAATATAGAGTTATGGGTAAATAGACCAGATAAAATCGATTTATATATAATATCTCCAAGTGGAGATGAAAGTAAGGTTGCTTTTGTTTCTGATTACAATATTATAAGTGGATTATTTAACTTAGAAAATACTAGATACACAATATCTTTTTCGTATCCATTTTCTTACTCAGGCCAGCAAAGAACAGTAATAAATTTAACTGATGTTAAAAGAGGAATTTGGAAAATTAGATTAATAGGAGCATATATAACAAATGGAATATATAATATGTACCTAGAAAATAGAAAATTCATCAAACCAGGAACTAAATTTTCAAAGAGTGACCCATCAAGTACAATAAACTATCCATCTACATTAGATGATGTAATAAGTGTAGGAGCATATGATACTATAAATAATAGTCTATGGGCACCATCATCAAGAGGACCTACCATAGAATCATTGTTAAAGCCAGATATAGTAGCACCTGGCGTAAATATAATAGGTCCATATATAAATAAAACATATGCAACAGGGACAGGAACTGGCATAGCATCGGCATACACATCAGGAGCAGTCGCATTATTTCTTCAATATATACAAGTAAATGGGAATTATGAAAATAAAGCATTCGTACAAAAGATAAGAACATATCTAACTGCAGGAGCTAGAAGAAATCAAGATGTTGTATATCCTAATTATAGTTATGGATATGGAGAGTTAGATATAAGAGGATTGTTTGAACAATTAAGGTAATTTTAGGGAGAATATATTTATATGGAAAAATCATATGTGATTGTTTATGATAATTTAGAACGTTTAGAGACTGATTTAAATTTATATAACATAGATAAATATATTATATTAAATAATCAAATAGCATCAATTTATGTTGATGAAAGTTTTGAAGAAGAGACATTAAAAAGTATAAAAAGCATATCAGATTGGATACCATCAGTACCTATGAGTTCATTAATTGATATAACTGATAATTTAGAAAGTGGAATAAGTGTAAAAATAGCATCAGGTATTGATTATGTTGATAAAAACCCATATATAAAAACATCAGGAAAAGGATGTATAATTACAATTATAGACTCTGGCATAGACTATCTACATCCTGATTTTATAAACTCAGATGGTACTACAAAAATAGTATCTATATGGGATCAAGAAAGTCAAATGGGGAACCCTCCAATAGGATTATTATTTGGAAGCGAGTTTAAAAAAGATATTATAAATGAGTATATAAGAAATAGTGATCCAAGTTTAAGTAAAGATAATATTGGAACTGGTACTGTGGCTTCAGGAATAGCATGTGGCAGGGGAAACTTAAATAGAGAATACAAAGGGGTAGCAGTAGATAGTGAATTATTAGTAATAAAGTTAAAATCATATAAAGATACTTATAAAGAAGGAAAAATTAATTATGAACTATCAGACTTCTTAGCAGGAGTAAAATATGCTATAGATATAGCTAGAAAAGAAGAAAAAAACATGATCATTAATTTAACTTTAGGGGAAAGATCAAGGTCTGTAGTAGTAGCTACATTACTAGATACTTTTAATGATTTAAGAGGAAGGGGTGTAATAGTAGTTAGTGGGGCAGGAAACGAAGGAAATACTGATATACACTACCAAGGAAAAATAAATAGTATAGATGATATTCAAGATATACCAATTCAAGTTGGAGAGCAAAAAAATTTAGATATAACATTAAGTGTTGCAGGTCCTGATAAAATAGCAGCTTCAATAATATCACCATCAGGTGAAATAAGCTATAAAGTTGTATATGCTCCAGATGATTATACATATAAAGGTAAATTTAATATAGAAGATACATCTTATGAAATTAGATATCTATATCCTTGGATAAAATCAGCGACTCAAGAATTAACAATAAAATTAAATAATGTTAAACCAGGAGTATGGACTTTAAGGTTATTTCCAGAATTTATTATAGATGGATTGTACGATGTGTATTTACCCAATAAAAACTTAATCTCTAACGATACTAGATTTACAGATCCAAATTCATTTGTAACCATAACTTTGTTTGGTGCAATTTCAAATGCAATAACTATAGGAGCATATGATGATAAGATTGATAGTGTATGGATAGGTTCATCAAAAGGCCCGGTAAGAGGTAGACCTATAAAGCCAGATTTATTAGCACCAGGGGTTGATATAATATCTCCATCTAAAAATGGAAGCTATACCACATCAACGGGTACAGGAGTAAGCAGTTCTATGGTAAGTGGAGTTGTAGCTATACTTATGGAATATATAACAAGTCAAAGTGCATTTAGCCGAAATTTATTATTCACAGAAGTTTTAAAAACTTACTTAATGCTTGGAGCAAGAAAAAAAGATCTATATATATATCCAAATGTAACAAGAGGTTATGGGGTACTTGATTTAAAAAACACATTTATACAATTAGCTAAAATATTAAGATGAGTAGACCTATTTTAATAGGTCTACATAAAATATAAATTATTCACTAGGAACGAGTATATAATCACCATAAGATATTTGATAATCTTTGGAAATGGTATCAGGATTTTCATTAAGAGCTACTAATCTAAAATATTCAATATTCTCAATATCAGAATTATAAATTTTTATTATATCGTCTAAAGTCTCGCCGGATAAAACTAAGTGTTTAACTAATATTCTATCTTTCATGACATTATCGTATGCTTTTTTATAGCTTAATTTAGATAGCTTTGAAAAAAATGAAACATTTTCTACAAAATAATCTTTAGCTCTATCTAGAGAAGTTATATAATTATAAACAGATGAGCGTATGATATTAGAAGAATATCCTTTATCAACTGATGGTGATATAAATGTTATTATAAATAAAAATATAAATAGATATTTCAAGCAATGCACCTCCTAGCTAATATTATTGATAAATAAATATAGTATTAAACATTTGTGATAATTATTTAGAAAATAAATTATTGACTAAAAAAATATAAGTTGGTATAATCTTTTTAAATAGTTGAAATAATATAACAATAATAGACTGTGAAGAGAAGAGTAAATATAAAAGGTAGTCATAGCGAGTTGAGGATGGTGAAAGCTCAATACGAAGTTTATATTGAAGAACATCTCGGAGTTTCTAACCGAAATCTTGAAAGAGAGTAGACTTAGACGGGAAGTCCCGTTACAGACTATAAGCAATGCTTACTAAGAGGCCAGTTTTGGCAATTAGGGTGGTACCGCGAGAGCAACAGCCTTTCGTCCCTTTTTATAGGGATGAAGGGCTTTTTTAATACAAAATAATAAATATTTTAGTAATAAATAAAATAAGTAATATAAAAAATAAAATATGGAGGAAACAAAATGCAAAAAGAATTTATAGAAATTAAAGACTTGTACAGAAAAAAAGAAGAGTATGTAGGTAAAACTGTAAATGTAGCTGGATGGATAAGATTATCTAGAGCATCTAAAAACTTTGGATTTATAGAGTTAAATGATGGAAGTTTCTTTAAGAACATGCAAATAGTAATAGCAGAAGATAAATTAGAGAATTTCAAAGAAATATCTAAATTACCAATAAGTTCATCAATACTTGTAGAAGGAGAATTAGTATCAACAGAAGGTGCTAAGCAACCAGTTGAAATACATGCTACTAAAGTAGTAGTAGAAGGAGAATCAGATTCTTCATATCCATTACAAAAGAAAAGACATACATTAGAGTATCTAAGAACAATAGCTCACTTAAGACCAAGAAGTAACACTTTCTCTGCTGTATTTAGAGTAAGAAGTTTAGCAGCATACGCTATACATAAGTTCTTCCAAGATAGAAACTTCGTGTATGCACATTCTCCAATCATAACAGGAAGTGACTGTGAGGGTGCAGGAGAAATGTTTAGAATAACTACTATGGATTTAAACAACATACCTAAGAATGAAGAAGGAAATATAGACTATTCTAAAGACTTCTTTGGGAAAGAAGCTAACTTAACAGTTAGTGGTCAATTAAATGCAGAAATAATGGCACTTGCATTTAGAAATGTTTATACATTTGGACCAACTTTTAGAGCTGAAAACTCATTTACTCAAAGACATGCATCAGAATTCTGGATGATAGAACCTGAAATATGTTTTGCAGACTTAGAAGACAATATGGAACTTGCTGAAGACATGATAAAATACGTAATAAACTACGTAATGGAAAATGCTCCAGAAGAAATGGAATTCTTCAATAACTTTATAGACAAAGGATTATTAGATAGATTAAACAACGTAGTAAACTCTGAATTTAAGAGACTTACTTATACAGATGCTGTTAAAATATTACAAGAAAGCGGACATGAATTTGAATACCCAGTTAATTGGGGAGATGATCTTCAAACAGAACATGAAAGGTATTTAACAGAACAAATATTTAAAGCTCCAGTATTTGTTACTGATTATCCAAAGGACATAAAAGCATTCTATATGAGAATGAATGAAGATGGAAAGACTGTTAGAGCAATGGACTTATTAGTTCCAGGAGTAGGAGAAATAGTTGGAGGTTCTCAAAGAGAAGAAAGAGAAGAAAAACTATTAGAAAGAATAGAAGAAATGGGATTAAACAAGGAAGATTACTGGTGGTACTTAGAACTTAGAAAGTTCGGAACAGCTACTCACTCAGGATTTGGACTAGGATTTGAAAGAATAATAATGTACATGACAGGAATGTCTAATATAAGAGACGTAATACCATTCCCAAGAACTCCTAAAAATGCTGAATTCTAATATTTATATATTAAAGCACTAGACTTATGTTTAGTGCTTTTTATATTATAATAATATTTAAAAAATAAATAAAAAATTAGTTATATAAAAAAATCTGTTTAGACCATCACAATATGGATATATACATAATGTAAACAAATTAAATAGGAGGCTTTAAAATGAAAGCATTTGTAGATAAAGACGTATGTATAGGATGTGGAGCATGTGTAGGAATATGCCCAGAAGTATTTGATATGGATAATGATGGATTAGCAGTAGCTATAGAAGGAGAAATAAGTGAGGATTTACAAGAAAGTGCACAAGAAGCATGTGAAGGATGTCCAGTAAGTGCAATAACAATTGAATAGTAAAATTAAAAGCTTAGGGAATATCCTAAGCTTTTAATTTTATTATTCGGCTTTAAATCGAATTATCTACACGTTACTAAATATAAGCGAACTTTATATACAGAAAAATTTAACAAATTATCTAAATAATATATGAGTAGTATAAGTCCTAATTTAATAAAATATAGAAAAATAGATTATATTTTATGTTATAATTATTAATCATAATAAAAATTGGAGGCAAAATGATAAAGATACTTGACAATATAATGTTGATAATAGATATTTTATTAATTATATATTTTTATAACTATGCAGTTGATACAACAGATATAGTTCAAAGGCTTATAAGTTGTGCAGCTATAACTATGGAAATATCATTTATAATAAGACATATTAAGCTTATGAAATCTAGAAAAGTTAATTAATACAATGTTTTTAACAAAATATTCAGGGTATTAAATAGATAGATTAAAGATTTAAGGAGGATAATATGGCTTATATAAATATAGATAATAAAAAATTAAAAGAATTAATGAAAAAAGAGGATACTATATTAATTGATATAAGGACAAGGGAAGAATATGAAGAGAATAATATAGAAAACTCTATAAATATACCATTAAATAATTTATTATTTGAGATAGATGAATTAGAAGAATACAAAGAAAAAAATGTTATTGTTTACTGTAGAAGTGGACATAGAAGTATAACAGCATGTAATCTACTTCATATGGAAGGATTCAACAAATTATATAATTTAGAAAAGGGAATAATTGGATTGTAAACTCTAGCTTTTAGCTAGAGTTTTATAGTATACTTGATAATATGAGTATAGCAATAAATAAGTTAAATGCTTGTATTGGAGGTAAGAATGAATACAGAAGAAAAATATAGTAATTATTCAAAAGAGGATGGGAAAATCTTAAATAAAATTTCAAATTATTATAGACTAGAAATAAATAATGAAATGAACTGTTCTAAGTGCCATACTGAAAGTAAATATGGAAGTAATTATTGTAAACAATGCGGCAATGAGCTTTTTAAAGTAGTAGATAAAAACTTATTTAATATAGGAGAAAAAAGTAAATTTAATACTAATAATATAAAAAGCTATGCTAGTAGCACTAATATATTTATAACCTCTGTATCATCTATATTGATTTTATTTATTTTATCTGTAATTTTTAATGGTATGATGGATATAAGTTTAGGAAAATTAGGGATTAGTATAAGTCCACTTCATACAATGCTAGGTATGAATTTAGGTAGTATTAATATAACATCATCATCTTTAATAGGTGTAGGTGAAGTAAGCGTACATTTAGGAGTAATATCTTTATTAATAGCACCTATAATATCCTTAGTTATAAGTAATATATTATTTATGAAAAATAAAAGTAACACACCTAATGAACTTATTATAAATTCTATAGGGGTTGGAATAGTTTACGCTTTATTTATGGCAGTTATAAGTATGATATCAAAAATTGAATTAAACTCATATGATATGATGAACATAGCTACTTTACTTAAAGTAAAGTTTGCTACAACAAGTATATTTATAAATAGTTTTTTAATAGGATTTTTATCTACATTTACTATAGGATATAAAAAAAGAATAGGCAAAGAAAACATATATATAAATATATTTAAAAAAGTTATAAATATATTTATAATAGGTTACATATTAGTATTTATAATTGTTGGTATACTTACTATATCCGATAGTACATATTTATACGAGTTTGGTATATCTGAATATATGAAATATATAAACACAGGAATAATTGTAAGTCAATTATCTGTTTATATGTGGGGATTTGCAAATTTAATTCCTATGGTTATAGGTGATTATACAATATCTATATTTAATATATTTAATTCTGATTTATTTTTTGATACTAAGATTATATTTATAATAGTATTTATATTAGTAAGTCTTATAATATTAATAGCTGGATGTAATTTAAAGAAAAATTTTAAAAATAATGATAAAAATGTATTGCTTATATTTAGTACAATGTATTCTTTTATTATGGTATTAATATCTATGTTAAGTAAAATTGATGTTGGTGTGGGAATGTTAACTACAAATGCAAATAATCATAATGTTATTACATTTGGATTACCTATTATAATTACAATTATAAGTTCATTTATATACAGCTATATATTAGCCTTTATAGGATATAAACTTTATAATTTTGAATAAGTATAATTGGAGGATAAATATGGAAAATTTACAAGAGAAAATAGAAGGTGAAGTATCAAAGATTAAAGATAAAGTAGATTTAATAAAAGAAAAAAATAGTATAAATAAGATTATAAATGAAAATCAAGAATTAAAAGCAAGGCTATTTTTAGATATGGGAATATTACTTTATGATAAGATAAGAAAAAATGAAATCGTAGATACTGACTTTGATGAAATAAGTAATGATATAGTAAAAATAGATAAAATAATATATGAAAATATGAAAATAATAGAAGAACTGAATAAATCTATGAAAGAGAGTATATGCGAGTGTGGGAACACAATAAGTAAAGGTGCTAAGTTCTGTGCAGAATGTGGCAAAAAGGTAGAACTTGAGCTAGAAGAAAAAGAATATATAACTTGTGAAATATGTAATATGAATATAGATATAGATTCCATATATTGCACATGTTGTGGAAATAAAATAAATTAAAAAATAAGCATCACGTAAATTTTACGTGGTGCTTATTTTTTATTAATATAAATTGCATATAGATATATAATTATATAGGGAGGGGATATTATGAATGAAGTAATAAATACTATAAATAAAAGAGTGTCATTAAGAAGATACAAGGATAAAATGATAGAGAAAGAACATTTAGATTTAATAATAAATAGTGCAATAAAAGCGCCAACAGCAGGAAATATGATGATGTATTCTATTATAAAGATAACAAATAAAAATACTAAAGAATTATTAAGTAAAACTTGTGATAATCAACCATTTATAAAAAATGCACAAGTAATATTATTATTTTTAGCAGATATGAGAAAATGGTTTGACTATTTTAAGATATGTGATATTAAAGGTATAAAAACACCAGGAATAAATGATTTTATGTTAGGAGTAAATGATGCTATAATAGCATGTCAAAATGCAGTTTTAACTGCTGAAAGCCTAGGTATAGGAAGTTGCTATATAGGAGATATTATGGAAAATTATGAAAAGCATAAAGAAATATTAGATTTACCAAGCTATACATTCCCAGCTTGTATGATAACACTAGGCTATTATCCTGATAATTTTAAAAAGATTTATAGAGATAGATTTGAAAAAGAATATGTTGTTTTTGAAGAAAAATACCAAAGATTAAATGAAGATGATTTAAATAAAATGTATAAATATAAAGAAGAAAAAATGATAAAAAATAACCAAAAAAATGCTAAAAACTTTGGTGAATTAATATACAAAAATAAAATTAGTTCAGAATTTTCAATAGAAATGGATAGGTCTATAAAAGAGTGGATAAAAGATTTTACTGGATAGTTTAATAAAAAATAGTTACTTAATTTAATGAAAATATACTTTATATATGATAAACTATAATAGTATTTTGAGTTATGGAGGGAGCATATGGGAAAAGACAGAAAAGAAAGAATATCAGACGATACTTTTAGCATAACTATGGAATTAGAAAGACCACTAATAATAGATCAGATAAATAAGCATACTGAACAAAAGGAAAAAGAATTAAGAAGAAAAAATATCAAAAGAAAAATACTTATAACAATTTCTATAATGTTAGGAATATCACTTTTAGGATTTTTTATATGGATAGGAAATACATATGAACCAGGAACATTGGCAAAAGAAGCGTTAATAAGTGATAAGAAGGTAGAAGTTAAAATAGATAAAAATATAGTATTTACTCCAAAAAATAAGGATGTAACTAAAGGGTTTATATTTTATCCAGGAGCTAAAATAAATCCAGAAGCTTATGCACCAATATGCAAAGAGATAGCAGAGGCTGGATATGAAGTAGTTATATTAAAAATGCCACTTAATATAGCTTTTCTTGGAGAAAATGAAGCTAGTAAAGTAATGAAGGAATATAAAAATATAACACATTGGGTAGTAGGAGGACATTCTTTAGGAGGAGTAGTTGCTTCAAGCTTTGCAGCTGAAAACAACTTAGTAGATGGAGTTGTATTACTTTCATCATATCCTATGACTGATAAGTTAAAAAATATGACAAAAGACGTATTGTCTATATGGGGAAGTAAGGATGGTGTAGTAAACTTTGAATCACTAATAGATTCTAAAAAAGATTTACCCAACAATACTACTTATGTAGAAATAGAAGGTGCTAATCATTCCTATTTTGGAGATTATGGACTTCAAAATGGAGATAATGAAGCATTAATAAGTGAAAAAGAGCAAATTAACAAAACTGCTAAGAGTATAATTAAATTCTTAAAAGAGATAAATTAAAATAAAAATACTATAGGATTCCTATAGTATTTTTATTTTTACATATTATTGTAAAATTTATAAAAACCTACGTCACTAATTTTAGTAGGATTTATATCCTTTCTAAAAGCATTTATAAACCACATAACATCATTTTTTCTTATAGATTTAAATAATATTAAAAATATAAAATAAAACAAAATAACTAGTAATACTTGTGGTATAATTAGAGTCTTTATATTTGTAACATCAAAAATATATTTTACTATAGTAGCAGACAAAGTAACAGATATGGCTGGTTTAAAAATCCAATCACCTATAAGAAACTCAAGTTTTGTAACTTTTAATAGTTTATTTATACTTAAAGTTGCATTTAGTAAAGTACCAACAAATAATACTAATATAAAACCTTCAATACCCTTTTTAGGGATTACAAAAAATATTAATGCAATTCTAACACTCATATCTATAAGGTTATATTTTAATGTACTAACTTGTTGGTCAAGAGCATTTAAACTACCATCAACAACTCTATCTAGATACATAAAAGGTATCAAAGGAGCAAGAATTCTCATCATATCTCCAACTTTAGCGCTATTATATATAGTAATGCCCATTTCTTTAGAGTATATAATAAAAAGTCCTGATGCAAACACTGCTATCATAAGTGTAAATTTAAAAACTCTAGATATTATACTATTTACTCGATTAGTTTGATTAAGTGCTTTAGCTTCGGCTATTTCAGGTATTATTAGCGTAGAAAACGAAGCTAAAAATATAGATGGAAAGCAGAGAATAGGAAGTACCATACCCTTAATCATACCAAATATAGATAAAGAAGCAGAAGTAGTAGAACCAAATTGTCTAAGAGCATTTGGTATTAAAATATCTTCTAAAGTCCTAAGGCCTGTTTGTATATAAGCGCTACAAGCAATAGGAAAAGCTATTTTGGAAATAGTCAATAAACTACAATTAGAACTAGTACTATCAATGCGCCTAAATCCGGATTTTTTTTCAAATAAATATAGAATGTAAGAATAAACAGCTGCTAGTATATTAGCCACAGTCATAGCTATAGCTACTAAAATACAAGTATAATCAAGACCTTTAGGCAAATATAAACCTAAAAAAGTTATTATTATTATCATTGATGAAGATACTTCAAGAATATCTGAAGTTATACTTTTTACAATTTTTCTCATTCCATAGAAATATCCATGAAGACAAGAGCAAATACCGATAAAAGGTAAACTTAAAGCTAATATTTTTAGAGGGAATATAGTTCTTTCATCTCCGATAAATTTTATAGCTATAAACTCTGAACTATTGTAAATTATAAATGTAGTTAAAGAACTAAAGAAAAGACTATATACAAAGGCTCTGTTCATAATTTTTTTTATATTAGCTCTGTTATTTTTTCCAAGTTCTTCAGCTATAAGCCTAGTGGTAGTTACTCTAATACCAGATATGGCAAAAGTAGAAGTCATTATATGAATACTCATTATAAGCTGATATAACCCCATACCTTCAGCACCAATTTCATTAGAAATATACACTCGAAATCCAGTATTTATAAATCCCAGTGTAACGGTGGTAAACGTTAAAATAAACGCATTTATTAAAAGTTTTCTTCTTTTAACTATGTTCATAAAATTTATCTCCTCATTAAGTTAATATATAGTCTATAAAAATAATTATATTAATATAGACATGTATATATATATGAAAAATTAATAGTAAATATTATCTATTAATAAAATTAAAAAAAAAGCAAAAATTAATAGTAAATATAAAAGATGATAAGGAGAATAGATATGAGAATAAGGCTAGGATATGTTGCTATAGCACTTAATTTACCAAAAGTAACTTCATCAAGTACTCTTACATTTAAAAGATATTCTAGTATGAATAGTGATGAAGAAAGATTGAACAAATTAAAAAAAGTAACATATTCAAATATAATTGATTTAGAGAAAATATTAAAATATAATATAAAAAATAATATACACTTTTATAGAATAACTTCAAATCTTATACCATTAGCAACTCATCCAGAAGTTATGTGGGACTATAGAAAGTATTTTAAAAAAGATTTTGAATATATAGGTAAGATCATAAATGATAATAACTTAAGAATTGATATTCATCCAGACCAATTTAATGTAATAAATACTGATAGAGAAAGTGTATTTTTAAATACATCTAAGAATTTAACTATGCAAGCTAATTTTTTAGAAGATATAAATTGTAAGGATGCTAAGATGGTTATTCATATTGGTGGAGCAAAGGGAGAAAAAGAAAAAGCTATAGAAAGATTTATAGAAAATTTTAATAAACTTCCAGTTATAGTTAAAAATAAGTTAATCTTAGAAAATGACGATAAAATATTTACTGTAAAAGATGTTTTGTATATATGTAAAATACTGAATTTACCTATGGTTTTAGACATACATCACCATAATTGTAACAATAATGGTGAAAATATAGATAGATTGTTAAATGATATATTTAATACGTGGAAAAATGAAAAATTGCAACCTAAGATACATTTTTCTACGCCTAGAGAATTTGAAAATGATAGAAGACATTCTGATTATATAGATGCTAAAGAATTCTTAAAGTTTATATATTTAATAAAAGATAATGTAAATAAGGATGTAGATGTAATGATAGAGGCTAAGAAAAAAGATTTAGCACTACAAAGATTAGTGAGTGATATAAAAAATCTAGACAAGCTTATAGTATTTGAAGACGAGAGTACTATTATACTATAATGTAAGATTATTTTCTTAATATAAAAACAGTATTTTAAATATAGGAAAATCACTATTATATAAAAAAGACATCTTAAATTTAAGATGTCTTTTATATAAAACGACTAACTAAAAAGTTAGCTATAGATTCATATGGTATCTTTTCAGTTTTTAATAAACCTTGTACAACTAAACCATCTATTATAGATACTAGTAAAAAAGAAAGGGCTTCTGCATCTTTTTTATTAGTTTTTATAAGCTCTGATTTAATAGTATTTCTCCATTCAATATATTTAAGTTTTATTTCTTCTCTTAAATTATCATTACTAGTTATAGCCTCACAAAGTATATACATGTGAATTCTGCCTCTTCCTTCAATAGTTGATATTTTATCCATTATAAGATTTATCATTTGCTCGTTAGAAGCATCAGAATCTATATTACATACGCAATCAAGAGCAGCATTTGTAATAGCCATTAAATGCATGTTGGCTATATCTGATATTAAATCATCTTTAGAAGAATAATGATAATACAAAGTTCCTTTACTTATATCAACAGCTTTTGCTATATCTGCTAGACTTGTATTTTTAATACCATTTTTAATCATCAAATCTGTTGCAGTAAGCAAAATATTTTCTTTCATATTATTTGGTTTCATGTGATATCCCTTTCAAATACTACTATTATAACAAGTAAATTATAATATCATAAAATTTTATTGTCAATAAATCATATAATTGAGAAGATCTCAATAATATATTTTAACTATTGACTTTTATATATAGTAAATATACAATGAAAATATATATCAGTCAACCGACCGACTGATTTATATTTTTAATATTATGGTGAATTTAAAAATAATAAAGTGAGGAAAGATCTATGAAAAGGGTAAAAATAATAACAGATAGCTCATGTGATTTAAATAAAGATACAATAGAAAAATATGATATAGGCATAGTAAAACTTAATGTTTCTTTTGGAGAAGATGTTTATGAAGATGGAGACATAGAAAAAAGTGAATTTTATAAAAGGATGGACAATTCTAATGAACTTCCAAAAACTTCTTGTCCATCTCCTGAAAAGTTTGTAAAGCATTATGACTGCAAGGAAGAGGAAATTTTAGTACTTACATTAACATCTAAATTATCAGCTACATACTCAACAGCATTGCTTGCTAAAAATATGTTTTTAGAAGAAAATAACAAAAAGATTGAAATAATAGATACATTAAATGGCTCAATTGGTCAAGGATTATTAGTTGTTAAAGCATGTGAATTAGCAGAGGAAGGGAAATCTCTTGAGGAAATAGTTAGTGAAATTGAAAAATTAAAAAATGAAGTTATATTTTTTGGAGCACTAGATACTCTAGAAAATGCTATAAAGGGAGGAAGAGTAAATCCTTTAGCTGGAAAAATAATAAATGTGCTTAATTTTAAGGTGATAATACAGGTAATAGATGGTGTAGTTAAACCAGTAGATAAAGCAAGAGGAGATAATAATTGTATAAAAAAAGTAATAGATAGTGTAAGTAAATATATAAATGATGATAAAAAATCATTAGCAATAGCACATTCAAATTGTATAGAAAAAGCAGAAAAAATAAAAGAGATAATGAAAGATAAATATGATTTTAAAAATATAACTATAAGTGAAGTTGGATCAGTTATGGGAACATATACTTCAAAAGGTGCAATACTTATAAGCATATTATAGTAGCTCAAAAATATAAATAGTATTAAATAAATTAAAGGACTTACTCATATGAGTAAGTTCTTTTTTGTTTTATACTCCTATAAAATTGTAAAAATACTATTTTTAGGGGGGGAGCATATGGAAACTTTAGATATTAAGATAAATAAAATGAAACAATATATAAATACTAAAGATATAAGTGCTATAAACAAACTAAAACTTAGTGTGATTAAAGATAATAATAAATACAATTTAAATGAAGATGATTTTAAATATATTGATGAGTATAATTACTATGTTAAATTTTTAAGAAATTTAAAAAGGTATATAAAATCAAATGATAAAAAAAATATAATAATTAAAGAATATAAAGATAATTTAGATAGACTAATGTATATTATTATTAGTATAGATATAAATACTATATCTGTAGGTATACCTGTGAATATACAAACATTAAGTGGCAGTAAAAATAAGGCATATATGGAATGTGTATACTATCAATACAAAGAAAGATCTAGTTTATACATAAATAATTTTAGAGCTATTAAATCAAAAAAAGGATATGGTAGAAAGATACTTATTAATTTAAAAGATATAATTAGAGATATTAATAAGGTACTTAAAGAGAATAATCTAAAGGAAATAAAAATTATAGAAGGTCTATTAGTAGCAGATGAGAATATTATAAGTGAAAAGGATTTAAGAAATTTATATAAAAAATATGGATTTATTATAGACAATCAAAATAATATATCTATTAGCCTATAGAAAGATTGCTTACAAATAAAGTTTTTTATAGGTTATAATATTATTTATACGAACTTAAGTGGAGGCTGAAATGATTAATAAAACAGACTTTTTAAATAGTTACAATATAAGTGAAGATTTTTTAATTGAAAATAATATAAATTGGAATGATCTAGTAGATATATATGAGGATTTTAAAAATTATAGAAAAAGTTATGAAACGCAAGCTGAATTAATAGCAAATATATTAAGGGCACATAAAAAAGTACACTCAGTTAAAACTAGGGTTAAAGATGAAGAGCACTTATTAGAAAAAGTAATAAGAAAAACACCAGACAGAAGAAAAAAGTATGGAGAAGATTTTAATTTTACTGTATCAAACTATAAACAAGAAATAACAGATTTATTAGGAATAAGAGTTATACATATATTTAAGGAAGATTGGAAAGAAATACATGATTTTATAAGCCTTATGTGGCGTGTTAATGAAATAGTAGCAAATGTTAGAGAAGGGGATAATACTAAGCAATTTGAAGAATTGGGTATAGAAGTGTGTTCAAGAATATCAGGGTATAGGTCAGTACATTATCTTATAGAATCTTACCCTACGACGCAAAAAGTTATATCTGAGATACAAGTTAGAACTATATTTGAAGAAGGATATGGAGAAATAGATCATCAACTTAGATATTCATTAAGCGAAATACCAGAGTTATTAGAACA
The DNA here is from genome assembly GCF_039031195.1 of Romboutsia sp. MSSM.1001216sp_RTP31141st1_G3_RTP31141_220114. NCBI lineage: Bacteria > Bacillati > Bacillota > Clostridia > Peptostreptococcales > Peptostreptococcaceae > Romboutsia > Romboutsia sp. MSSM.1001216sp_RTP31141st1_G3_RTP31141_220114. The sequence continues at coordinate 320,470 of NZ_JBCIUO010000001.1, forward strand.
AAATTTAATGTTATTAAATAGAATAGCAGGAAGTTCTGATGAAATGGCGTCTCTTATAAATATGTTAAGTAAAAGTTTTGATGAAATGGACATAAGAAAATCTAGACTAGATATAAAAAAAGAGAAATTGTTAGCACTAAAAGAGAAAATAGAAGTTAATAAAGAAATAAGTGACACTAAGAAATTAGAGTTTATAAGAGATATAGATGAAATTTTAATATAATAAAAAGATACAAGTTTTAACTTGTATCTTTTTATTTAAATATATCAGATAGTTCAATGCTAGCACCATCTAAGTTAGAAGGTATTTCTAAATCATCACCAGTAGTTAATGTAGAATTTATAGGTAATGATACTATAAAAGAGGATCCTTCACCTAATTTTGAGTTAACACTTATAGTACCTTGGTGAAGTTTTACAAATGATTTAACAATAGAAAGTCCTATTCCACTTCCTTCATTTTGTCGGGTAAATACACTATCTATTTGAGTAAACTTTTCAAATATTTTATTTAAGTTAGCTTCATCTATACCAACACCATTATCTTGAACTATAAAATTAAAATTATTTTCATCTGAAATTATTGTTGCAAATATATCTTCTCCTTCACTTGAAAATTTGATAGCATTTGAAAGAAGGTTTAGTACTATCCTTTCAATTTTTTCAGGATCAACACACATATTAAGTTCTTCTATATTAGTGTCAAATATTATATTTAGTTTCTTAGATTTAGCATAAGGAATTACAGATAAAACAGTATTTTCTATAAATGATATTATATCGATATTTTTAAGTTTTAAGTTATAAAACCCACAGTCAAACTTAGCTACGTCGATAACATTATTTATAAGTCTAATGAGTCTATTTGAATTTTGAGAAATAATATTTAAGTTGCTAAGTATTTTATCATCATTATGTAAAGTTTCTTTAGATAATAATATACTTAAAAGTTGATTAGCTGATGAAATAACAGTAACTGGTGTCCTAAGTTCATGACTTATATTAGCTATAAAATTACTTTTTGCAATATTAGCATCCTCAGCAATCTTTTTAGATTTATTTAATTCCTCTTTATGTTTTGAAGTTTTATGGGCATGTATAAGTAAAGCAATTATTATACATACTAGTCCAATTAAAGTCAAAGTAACAGGAAAAATAAGTTCCTTATGTTTTTCAAAAAATGGAATGGGTTTATTTATTATTATTGAGTTTTTTGGAAGCTTATTTTTTGGTATATTATATTTAACTAAATTATCATAATTAAAACACCATACATTAGCCTCATCACTGGTTATAAGTTGTTTTGTATTTACTTTATCATCTAATATCGATTTAAGTAATTTACTTGCAAGAGTAGATTGTTCATAATGACTTACTACTTTCCCACCAACCATATTATCATAAAGATTATAGTTTAAGGTTGTAAACATAGGTGCATCTATATACTTAGAGATTGTTTCAACTGATTCATATATATATAAGTCTTTAGGTGAGTTGATTATATATGGATGTAGATACAAAACAACATCTTTATTTTTATCTATATTAGATAGCTTAGATAAAAAGGATTCATCAATTTTATCGGGTATTACAATATTTTTATAATTAAAATTTTTGTATTTAGATTTAAAGCTATAAAATTCATCAATCTCTTTTTTATACTTACTTTCATCACCACTTATTAAGATTAAGTTTTTATTTTCATTAAATAAATTATGTATTAGATTTAAATTTTCTGATATAGATGGCTTTTCAATAACACCCCCATTTATATTACTCTCCATTGCCCTTTTTATATTATCTTCATCTGAAATACCAAGAAATACCACAGCAGTATTTTTAAATAACTCTAAATTATTTAGTGCAAAATCTAAAGCAGCATCGTCCCCGAGAATAATGCCATCATATTTTCTATAATTTTTAGTTTTAAATTTTATTAAATTATAGAAATTTTTTCTGAATTCTTCATCATTAAATTTTTTTATATCCATATATTCTATTTGAACTTCGTAGTTACTATCGATAGAATCACAGATACCATTTAATTGGTCATCAAATGTTATAAAACTTGGAGAGTATGAACTGATGAATAATACATTTTTTGTTGAAATTGCATTTGTATTTGTAGTATTTAGACAAAATAAAACTATTATTGTAGGTAATATTAAATACCTAAAATTATTTTTAACTTTATTCAACATTTTTATACACCCTTTTGAAAAAAATTGTAATTATATAGAAATTATAGCAGAAAAAAGTATAAATACCTACATCAAAAATAGAAAGATATTTTATAACACATATATAAATAATTGAAATAATATAAAATTATATATCTAATAAATATATTTGATAAAAAAGGAAAATAGGGTGCAAAAGTTAAATTCTTAAAAGTATGTTGTAATTTTAAGAAAAAGTTTGATACAAAAAATTTTTATATTATAAAATAGATATTTAGGTGGAGGGGCTATGCAAAATAATATATATAAAGAAGTTATAGAAAAAATAATAGAAAGCATAGATGAAGGTATACATTTTATAGATAAAAATGGAAAAACATTAATATATAATAATGCTATGGCAAAATTAGAACATATGAATAAAGAAGATGTATTAAATAAATCTTTCAAAGATGTATTAAAAAATATGGAAATAAAAAATAGTACGCTACTTAAGGTTATTAGAAATAAAAAAGAGATAAAAGATAATGTACAAAAATACTTAAACAAAGATGGAAAAGAAATAACTACTATAAATACGACAATACCAGTTAAAATTAATGGGGAGCTAATTGGCGCATTAGAAGTTTCAAAAGATATGACTCAAATTCAAACATTATCAGAACAGATTATAAAATTAAATGATATTAAGGAAAATAATAGAAAAAATAAGACAAAAGAAGGATATAATTTTAGCGATATAATAGGTGAAAGTGAATGTATAAAAAAAGCAATTAACATATCAAAAAAAGCAACTAAAAGTGATGCAACAGTATTTATATATGGGGAAACAGGAACAGGAAAAGAACTTATAAGTCAATCTATACACTATGAAAGTAAAAGAAGAGACAAACCATTTATAGCACAAAATTGTGCGGCACTTCCCGAAAGCTTATTAGAAGGAATACTATTTGGAACTGTAAAAGGAGGATTCACAGGTGCAATAGATAGGCCAGGTTTATTTGAACAAGCTAATAAGGGTACAATACTTTTAGATGAAATAAATTCTATGCCACTTCAACTTCAAGCAAAGCTACTTAGGGTGCTTCAAGAAGGATATGTAAGAAGAGTTGGAGGAACAAAGGATATACCAGTTGACGTAAGGGTAATAGCTACAACTAATGAAAATCCTGTAGATATATTAAATGAAGGAAAACTTAGGAAAGATTTATATTACAGATTAAATGTAATTTATATAGAAATACCACCTCTTAGAGAAAGAGGTGAAGACATTATATTGCTTGCAAATAAATTTATAAAAAAATATAATTATAAATTAAATAAAAACTTAATTGGTATATCTGAAAAGGGAGCTAAGGTACTTAAAAATCACTTTTGGCAAGGAAATGTAAGAGAATTAGAAAATACTATATACTCTAGTATGAGCCTTATGGAAAATGAAGATGTTTTAGATGAAGATATGATAAATATAAATGAATATAAAACCAATTTATCAGAAAATACATATATAATAGATATAGGCTCAAAGCCTTTAGATTGGATAATAGGAGATATAGAAGAACGATATATACATGAAGCTTTAGAAAAATCGGGAGAAAATGTAACAAAAGCAGCTGCTATACTTGGAATAACAAGGCAAAACCTTCAGTATAAAATGAAAAAATATAATATAAGAATTAATAGATAGTATAAGAGCAAAAAATTTTGCAGTACATGCAAAATTTAATGCTCTTTTTTTTTATTTTCAAACCTATTGATATATATCATTTGTATAAGGTATCAACAGTTTTATGATTAATATAAAATTCTTGCATGTAAAAAAGGAAAGATACCCTATGTATAAAAAATTACGAGGGGAAAAATAGATAAATTTTTAAAAAATAGGAAAAATTAAAAAATTGGCATTACTCTTGCTTTATATATAAAGCATAAAAAATAAATATAAGGGGGAAGTATATATGAGAAATATAAAAGTTGGAATATGGGGATTTGGAGCAATGGGAAGTGGAATGGCAAAAATGTTACTTAAAAAAAATGGAGTAGATATAGTTGCAGTTTGTGATATGCATCCAGAAAGAGTAAATAAAAGTGTATATGATGTACTAGGGTGTGAAAGAGGAGAAAGGCCAGAAGTTATAATAAAGCCTGATTATAAAGAAGCTTTCACTGATGAATGTGCAGATGTTGTGTTACTTGCAACTGACTCATTCACTAAAGGAGCATTTGATAAGATAAAATACATATTAGAAAGAAAAATAAACGTTATATCAACAGCAGAAGAAATGTCTTATCCAAAAGCACAAGAACCAGAATTAGCTAAAGAATTAAATAGGATAGCTAAAGAAAATGGAGTAAGTGTACTTGGTACAGGAATAAACCCAGGATTTGTACTTGATTTATTAATACTTGCTTTAACTGGAACTTGCGAAGAAGTAGAGTATATAAAGGCTGCTAGAGTAAATGACTTATCTCCATTTGGTAAAGCAGTTATGATAGAACAGGGGGTTGGAGTTACAAAAGATGAATTTGAAAATGGAGTTAAAGATGGATCAATAGCAGGTCATGTAGGTTTTCCTGAATCTATAAACATGATAACACATGGTATAGGATGGAATTTAGAAAAAGTAGAGGAAACTAGAGAACCAATAATGAGTAGTGTATATAGAAAGAGCGAGTACGCTGAGGTAGAAGCAGGAAATGTTGCAGGTTGTAGACAATGTGGATATGGATATGTTGATGGAAAAGTTAAAATAGAAATGGAACATCCACAACAAATATTACCTCACTTAGAAGGGCAATCAACAGGAGATTATGTAACTATAAAAGGTACTCCAAATATAAATTTACAAATAACTCCAGAGATACCAGGAGGGATAGGTACTATAGCAATGTGTGTAAATTCTATACCACATGTTATAAATGCAATACCAGGACTTAGAACAATGCTTGATATACCTGTTCCAAGAGCAATAATGGGCGATATGAGAGAATTAGTTAATTTAAAAGAAACTGTTAAGGCTTAAATATAAATTTATAAATAAAGAATATAACAAACCAATACTAGTAAATTAATTTTACTAGTATTGGAAAAAAAGGAGAGTAGATTTATGGATGCTAAGCGTGGAAATTGGGTAATAATTCACAACATAGTATTAGAATCTAGCCAAAGGGCGCCACAAGTTCCAGATGATACAAAATTACATCCTCTTGAAATGTGGGTTAAAGGATTTATAGAAGAAGATGCTAATATTGGGGAACTAGTTAATATAAAAACTATAACAGGAAGAAATGTAAGTGGAAAATTACTAAAAGTAGAACCATATTATGAACATGATTATGGAAAGTGTATACCAGAATTACTTCAAATAGGTTTACAGGCAAGAAATATACTATTTGGAGGTGAAGAAAATGAAAGATAATAGTTATAGTGCTGTAATGAGTAGAAAAAATGAAATAATGAAAAATGCAATAGGGATAGACTATACAAAGTTTGAAAACGAAGGAATATCCTTTGATTATGAAAAAATGATGAAAGAAACAGGATATTCTTTAAGCGAAATAGAAAAAATCCAAGGAAATTTCGCAGTAGGAAATACTCCATTAATAGAGCTTAAAAATATAACTAAACTTGCTAGAAAAGTATCGCCAAAGGGAAAAGGTGCAAAGATATTTGTAAAAGATGAAGCATGTAATGCATCTGGAAGTTTTAAAGCAAGACGTGCAGCAACAGCAGTATATCATGCTAAAAAGATGGGATATAAGGGAGTAATTGCAGCAACTAGTGGAAATTATGGAGCAGCAGTTGCATCTCAAGCAGCTATGCAAGGCCTTAAATGTATAATAGTTCAGGAGTGTTATGACAGTAATGGAATAGGTCAGCCTGAAATAATAGAAAAAGCAAGAAAATGTGAAGCCTATGGTGCAGAAGTTGTTCAATTAACTGTAGGACCTGAGTTATTTTATACATTTTTAACATTATTAGAAGAAACAGGATATTTTAATGCATCACTTTATTCTCCATTTGGGATAGCTGGTGTTGAGACATTAGGATATGAAATAGCTATGCAGTGTAGAGAAAAATTAGGAAAAGATCCAGATGTAGTAGTATGCACTAATGCAGGGGGAGGAAATTTAACGGGAACAGCTAGAGGACTAAAAAAAGCTGGGGCTACAGATGTTAAAGTAGTAGGTGCAAGCGTCAACCTAAAAGGACTTCATATGGCTAGTGATACTCAATTTAATAAAAAATCATTTACTACAGGGCACACTGGGTTTGGAATACCATTTTGTACTTGGCCAGACCGTTCAGATGTACCAAGATCAGCTGCAAGACCACTAAGATATATGGATAGATACTTAACAGTAAGTCAAGGGGAAGTATTTTATATGACAGAACTACTAGCACAACTTGAAGGTATAGAGAGAGGTCCAGCTGGAAATACATCTTTGGCAGTAGCATTTAGTTTAGCTAGAGAACTAGATGAAGACCAAATAATAGTAGTTCAAGAAACAGAGTATACAGGAGCTGGAAAACATATAAATCCACAACTTACATTTGCGCGTGAAAATGGGATAGAAATTAAGTTCGGAAATCCACAAGATGAAGTTTGTGGAGAAAATTTAATATTACCATCACATCCAAGTATGATAAAAGCAGTTGATTTGGATATGAATAAGATAAAAAAATCTTATATAAAAAATGCAATAAAAAATAATAATGTAAGTAAGTTAAATAATGAAGATATAGAATTTTTAGCTAAAGATTGTAAGTGTGATATAGAGTTTGTAAAAAAGGTTGCTAATGAAGTACTAGTTAAAGGGAAATAGCCTTACATACTAATTATTTCACTTATCATGATTAGTTGGTATAGAGTGTAAAAAACTAAAAATTAGGGTTTAAAATTATAATATAGAGATTCATAAATAGAAAGTAATAGAGAATAGGGGGAGACGTATGAAAAAGAGAAATGATGATTTTAATGAAAGAAGAGTTCATCTAGCAAATTTAAGTGATGAAGAATTAAAGAATAGATTTTGGAGCTTAGCAAGTGAAATAGTTGAACCGATGATAGAACTAGGAAGAAAAAATACCACACCATCAATAGAAAGATCAGTACTACTAAGAATGGGATTTTCTTCTTTAGAAGCTAAAGAAATAGTAAATGGTGTACTTGAAAATGGACTTATAGGAAAAGGTGCGGGGCATGTTGTTTATAAATTTTCCAAAGAAAAAAATATAAGTGTTCGCGAAGCTGGTCTTATGCTTATAGAAAATAAGTATTGGGATGAAGCAGTTAGTTTATTTGCGAAGGAGGGAGCACAATGTTAAAAGAAAATAAAAAATTAGATATAGAATATATATTAAAAGATCTAGAAAATTATAGACCAAAAAGAAGAGGCTGGACATGGAGAGAAAATGAAAAAGATTTAGAAATGGGACCTTTTAAATATAAGGATTGTTCAGCACCTTTAAAAGAAAGTGTAGCACTTCCTTCAGCTAAATACTTTAATAATATAGACCCTCAACCTAATGCAGTTATAACAACAGAAATAGCATCAGGAAGATTTGAAGATGATATAAGAAGAATGAGAATGGCAGCACATCATGGAGCAGACCATTTAATGGTTATAAGAACGGCTGGTCAATCTCACTTTGATGGATTAATAGAAGGAACACCACAGGGAATAGGAGGAGTTCCTATAACAAGAAAGCAAGTTAGAGCACAAAGAAAAGCTCTTGATTTTATAGAAGAAGAAGTTGGAAGACCAATAAACTATCATTCCTATGTAAGTGGAGTTGCAGGACCTGAGGTTGCTGTAATGTTTGCAGAAGAAGGAATAAACGGAGCTCATCAAGACCCACAATACAACGTATTATATAGAAATATAAATATGATAAGATCATTTGTTGATGCTTGTGAAGCAAAAAATATAATGGCTTTTGCTAATATGGCTCAAATAGATGGAGCACACAATGCAAATGCAACAGCTAGAGAAGCTTGGAAGGTTATGCCTGAACTTATGGTTCAACATGCACTAAACTCAGTATTCTCAGAAAAAGTAGGAATTAATAAAGACAATATATGCCTATCAACAGTACCACCAACAGCACCTCCAGCACCATGTTTAACACTAGACCTACCTTATGCAGTAGCTTTAAGAGAGTTATTTAGTGACTATAAAATGAGAGCACAAATGAATACTAAATATATGGATTCATCAACTAGAGAAGCAACAGTAACTCATGTACTTAACTTATTGACTTCAGTTTTAACAAGAGCGGATATACAATCTACTATAACTCCAGACGAAGGAAGAAACGTTCCTTGGCATATGTACAACATAGAAGCTTGTGATACTGCAAAACAAGCACTTGTTGGTATGGATGGACTTATGGATATGATAGAACTTAAAAAAACAGGTCCACTTAGAGATAAAGCAAGAGAGTTAAAAGAAAGAGCAGTATTATATATGGAAGAAATATTAGAAGAAGGTGGATATTTCGAAGCTGTTGAAAAAGGATTCTTTGTTGATTCTGGTAACTACCCAGAAAGAAATGGAGACGGAATAAGTAGAAAGATAAGAGAAGGAGTAGGAGCAGGAAGTGTATATGAAAGAGATGAAGATTATCTAGCTCCAGTTACAGCTCACTTTGGATACAATAATGTAGCTCAATATGATGAAACTTTAGTAGATAATCCTTCTAAGTTGATAGATGGATGTACTTTTGAAGAACCCGATAAAATAATATATATAGATGAACTAGATGATATGGATAATGTAAACGTAAGACTTAAAGAGGTAGAAGAATTTAGAAATTCTACTAAGATAAAGCCAGAAATGGAATGGTGTGCAGATGGTACAGTAATGCTTACTATGATGCTACCAACAGATAAGAGAACTGCTGAATTTGCAGCTATAGAATTTGCTAAGAAAATGAATCTAGAAGAAGTAGAAGTTATCCACAGAGAAGTTATGCATAGTGCAGAAGGAACTAGAATAGAGTTAAAAGGTAAAGTTCCATTTAGCATAGATATAGCTAAACTTGATATACCAGAAGAGCAAAAGGTAATGACAGATGATGAAATAAGAGAAGATATAGAAAAAATGCCTATGAAGATAGTTTGTGCAACAATAGGAGAAGATGAACACTCTGTTGGACTTAGAGAAGTTATAGACATAAAACATGGTGGTATAGAAAAATATGGTATAGAATGCCACTACTTAGGAACATCAGTACCAGTTGAAAAATTAGTAAATGCAGCAATAGAGTTAAATGCAGATGCTATACTTGCATCAACTATAATAAGTCATGATGATATACACTACAAAAATATGAAAAAATTACATGAATATTGTGTAGAAAAGGGAATAAGAGATAAGGTAATGGTAGCAGCAGGAGGAACTCAAGTAACGCCTGATATAGCAGTTGAAAATGGAATGGATGCTGGATTTGGAAGAAGTGATAGAGGGGTTAACGTAGCTACGTTCTTAGTTGAAAAAAGAAGAGAAAAATTAGCACTAGAAGGAAATAATTAAACATGAAAGTAGATGTATTAGTTGCTGAAATAGGCTCTACAACAACTGTTGTAAATGCCTTTTTCGGCATACATACAGACAGTCCAAAATTTATTGGTCAAGGTCAAGCACCAACAACTGTATTTGAAGGTGGAGATGTAAGAAATGGACTAAATGGAGCAATAGATGATTTAGCTAAGAAGTTAGGAGTAGACAGTATAGAATATAATGACTTTTTTGCTACATCTAGTGCAGCAGGTGGTCTTAAAATGACTGTTCATGGACTTGTATATGATATGACGGCTAAAGCTGCCAAAGAAGCAGCACTTGGAGCGGGAGCTGTTATACATAAGGTAACAGCGGGAAAACTAAGAAGAACGGATTTAAAAGAAATAAAAGAGATAAGCCCTAATATAATACTTATAGCTGGTGGGGTAGACTATGGAGAGCGAGATACTGCAATTTATAATGCAGAATTAATAGCAGGACTTAATCTAGGAATACCTGTTATATATGCTGGAAATATTGAAAATATAGAAGAAATAAAATTAATATTTGAAGATACAAACTATAAGCTATATATAGTTGACAACGTATATCCTAAAATTGATTATCTAAATATAGAACCAACTAGATGCGTTATACAAAATGTATTTGAAGAACATATAACTAATGCGCCGGGTATGGAACATATAAAAGAATTAGTCAATTCTCATATAACGCCAACACCAGGGGCTGTTATGGAGGCATCAAAGCTACTTAGAAAAAATATAGGAGATTTGATGGTTATAGATGTAGGAGGTGCAACTACTGATATACATTCTGTAACAGAAGGAAATGATGGAATAAGTAGAATACTTGTAAATCCAGAACCAATAGCTAAAAGAAGTGTTGAAGGTGACTTAGGAGTTTACGTTAATATGAGAAATATAGTAAATACCATAGGAAAAGAAAATCTACAGGAAGAATTAAGTGATATAAACTTAGATGAAGTTATAGAAAATTATTTACCAATACCGAAAACTAAAGAACAAATAATTTTAGTAGAAAGACTTACTAAAGAAGCAGCTCTTCGTGCCACTAAAAGACATTCAGGAATTATAAGGAGTATATATTCTACTAGTGGTAAAAGTAGGATAGCTGAAGGTAAGGACTTAACAGAAGTTAGATATATTGTAGGAACTGGTGGTGCTTTAACTAGGCTTCCTAACAGAGTTGAAATAATGAAAGAAATACCTAAAAACAACAAAAATAAGGACTTATTGTTTCCAAAAGAAACTGTAAAGGTATTAGTAGATAATGACTATATAATGGCATCTCTTGGAGTATTATCTAAAAAATACGAAGATGCAGCTCTTAAGCTTATGTTAAAGAGTTTAAATTTTAAGGAGGAAACTTTGTGTATCCAAGATTAGAAATAAATATAACTAAACTTAAACACAATGTATGTAGGCTTAAAAGTATATTAAATGAAGAGAACTTAAAAATGGTTATAGTAACAAAAGTATATTGTGCAATTCCTGAAGTCGTAGAAGAAATAAGTAACGAATATGTAGATTATATAGCTGACTCAAGAATTAAAAATTTAAAGAAACTTCAAAGTCTAAAACTTCCTAAAATATTACTTAGAATACCAATGATAAGTGAATCAAAAGAAGTTGTTAAATACTCAGATATAAGTTTTAATTCTGAAATAGAAACTATATATAGATTAAATGAAGAAGCTAAAAACATTAATAAAGTTCATAATATAGTTTTAATGGTCGATTTAGGGGATTTAAGAGAAGGATATTTTAATGAAGAAGAGCTATATAATGTAGTAGATAACGTATTAAACCTAAAAAATATAAAACTTATAGGGATAGGCACTAATTTAACTTGCTATGGAGCTATACTTCCATCACAGGAAAATTTAGGAGGGTTAGTAAAAATAGCTAAAAATATAGAAGATAAACATAATATAAAATTAGAATTTATATCTGGTGGAAATTCAAGTTCTATATATTTACTTCAAGAAGGAAAACTGCCAAAAGGTATAACAAATCTAAGACTAGGAGAAGCCATACTTCTTGGAAAAGAAACTGCATATGGAAACTTCATAGAAGAAACATATCATGATAGTTTTAAATTATATTGTGAAATTATAGAAATAAAAGATAAACCGTCAATGCCAATAGGAGAAATAGGTAAAGATGCCTTTGGAAAAGTGCCTCATTATGAGGATAAGGGCATAATGAAAAGAGCAATAGTTGGCATAGGAAAGCAAGATATAGATATTGAATCAATATTTCCAACTGATGAAAATATACAGATAATAGGTGCAAGTTCTGATCATATGATACTAGATATAACAAATAGTGAAAGTATATATAATATAGGAGATATACTAGGGTTTGTAGTTACTAGCTATGGTGGAATATTAACAGCTTGCACAAGTAATTATGTAGAAAAAAAAGTAGTATATAACTTAAGTACTCAAATACAACTTGTATAGGTAAAAAGCTATCTTTAAAGATAGCTTTTTTTATAATATTTTATATAAAAATGGCTTTTAAGTTTATAGAATAAGTATATTTATGATTTTAAAAAAATTTAATTATAACGTGAAAAGTGATATAATACTACATGAAGTATGTTTAGGAATCAAACTAAAATGGAGGTAAATATGAAAAATTCCATTAAAATTTTTAAAACAGATATGAAGAATCTAATTAAAAATCCTATAGCTCTAATAATAGTGATAGGATTATGCTTCATACCATCGTTATATGCATGGGTAAATATAAAAGCTTGTTGGAACCCTTATGAAAATACTAGTACAGTTCCAATTGCTATAGTAAATAATGATAAGGGAACGACTCTAGATGGCAAAAAATTAAATGTTGGAGACGATGTCATAAGTGAACTTAAGAAAAATAAGGACATTGGATGGAAATTCGTTGACTCTAAAAAGGGTAATATGGGTGTATTAGATGGAAGCTATTATGCAATGATAGAAATACCTAGCGATTTTTCAAAGGACTTAACTAGTGTTACAAGTGGAAAACCTATAAAGCCAACCATTATTTATAAAGTAAACACTAAATCAAATCCAGTAGCAGGTAAAATAACAGAGGTTGCTGAGGAAACACTTGTAAATGAGATTAATTCAAATTTTATAGCCACTGTAAATAAAACTTTATTCTCTTCATTAAATACATATGGAAAAGATATTGAAGATAGTAAAGATAAAATATTAGAATTAAAAAAAGCTGTGATAGGTTTAGATGAACACATGGATATTATTAATTTTATACTTGATAGTGTCAATAATAATTCTGAGAACTTAGCTACATATTTAAAAAGTATACAAAGTACACTGCCACAAGTTACAGGTGGGCTAGATGCAGTATCTAATAATAATATGAATACAAGTAAAAACATAGAAAACATAAAAGATAATTTAAATAGCTCATTTAATGGTATTAAATCAACTTTAAACCAGATTAATAATGAAAATAATCAGACAAAGGATATAGTAAATAGTATTAGTCATAATTCTGGTAATATTTCAAAAGCAGATGTTGCATCAGCGATATCGCAGATAAATAATCAAATTAATAGTACTAAAAACCAAATAGATTCAGTTATTAAATATTTAGAAGAATTTAATGAAGTTAAATCTAATAAAAATATAAATAAATTAATTAATGAATTAAATATAATAAAAGATGAATTAAGTAAACAGCAAGAAAACATAGGGAATCTTAAAAATCAACTAAATGGATCAATAGAATCTATGAAAGATACATTAAACTCTATAAATTTAACTGCAAGTAATTTATCAAGTAATGTAAATAATGCAATAAATTCCTATGATTCTAAGGTTAGACCAGCACTAAACAATACTGCGGATAGTTTAGTAAATGCAGCTAAAAATGCAGCTACATTAGTAGATAGCTCAAAGGGATTAGTTCAAGCTTTAAATGATATGCTAGGGTATGTATCTAAAGGAAGTAGTTTAACTGCAGAAATGTCTAAGGATTTAGACTCTAAATTAAACCAATTTAAAGATACTATACATATATTAAGTACAGAATTAAAAAAAGTTAGTGATAATGATTTAAATTCTATAATATCAATACTTCAAAGTAAGCCACAACTTATGGGAAATTATATATCTAATCCATTTAATTTAAAATCAGAACCAATATATCCTATTGAAAATTATGGATCTGGTATGGCACCTATATATACAACACTTTCACTATGGGTTGGAGGATTAGTACTTACATCACTTCTTACAACTGAAGTGGATAAATTTAAAGAATTAAGTATAAAAGAAAAATACATTGGAAAAATGATTACATTTGTATTTTTAGCAATGATACAAGGTTTTATAGTAGGTCTTGGAGATAAATTTGTACTTGGCGTTCAAACTGAAAATCTAGGACTATTTATATTTACTACAGTACTTTCATCAGCAGCATTTGCAATTATTTTATATACATTGGTTTCTCTATTTGGGAATATAGGAAAAGCAATAGGTATAGTGCTTATGGTTATACAAATTGCTGGATCTGGAGGAACTTATCCTATACAAGTAGACCCTTTAATATTTAGAATAATGCAACCATTTTTCCCATTTACATATACACTAAGCAACTTAAGAGAAGCTATAGCAGGTCCACTTTTAAGTACAGTTATGTTTAATGTGTCTATACTTATAGTGTTTGGAGTAGTAACTATACTCATAGGATATTTACTTAAAGAAAAGCTTAATAAATCAGTTAGAAAATTTGAGAAAGAATTTAAAGAATCTGGTTTATCAGAATAATTATAGAGGTGAACATATGAAAAAGATTTTTGAAATTTATTTAAGAGATTTAAAAAATATATTAACTATTAAGTCAGCCTTTATAATAATCGGAGGGCTTTGTTTGATACCATCGTTATATGCGTGGGTTAATATAGAGGCTTGCTGGAATCCTTATTCAAACACGGGAAATATTCCAGTAGCTATAGTAAATCAAGATGAGGGAACTTCCGTTGATGGAAAGTTTATAAATGTAGGTGATGAAATAGTTAAAGAGCTTAAAAAGAATAAAGACATAGGGTGGCAGTTTGTAGATGAGTGGCAAGGAAATTATCAGTTAAATGAAGGAAAATTTTATGCATTAATTGAAATACCACCTGATTTTTCTAAAGATTTGTCAACACTTACAACGAAAGACCCTCAAAAGCCAAATATTATATATAAGGCTAATGAAAAAGTTAATGCAATAGCTACTAAAATAACAGATGTTGCTAAAAATAAGTTAGTAGAAGAAATAAAAGCTAATTTTGTTGATACTTTAAATAAAGAAGCTTTTTCATTTTTATCAACATTAGGAGTTAAGTTAGAAGACAATAAACCGCAGATAATAGAATTAAAAAATGCTTTAGATAGTACATATAATAATTTAGAGAAAATAAATAATTATGTAAAAGAAGCAAATTCTCATGCAAATACACTTAAAAAGTATTTAAATAATACAAAAGGAAATCTTCCTCAGATAAAAAAAGAAATAAATAGTCTTCAAGATGTAGTAAAAAATAGTAAAAATTTAGTATTAGTTACAAAGGATAGTGTGAATAATGCATCAGAAAATATGAATAATAATATGAATACTATAAATAATATAAATACTAAATTACAAAATGAAATTGATAATTTAAAAAATATAAATGATGGTTCTTCAATTGAAAATGTAGAAAATACGATAGAGTCGGTATTAAAATTGATATCAACTATGGAAAATACGATAGATAAAGTTATAAGTGATCTTGAAAATATAAATAGCAAACATGAAAGTTCTAAGACACAAAATATAATAGATTCACTTAATACTTTAAAAACTATACTTTCTTCAGAAAAAGATAAATTAAGTGAGTTAAAATCAGTAATTGAAAGTGGTGGAACTAAAGAACAAATAGATGAACAACTTAATTCTTTATCAGAATTAGAAAATTCATTTAACAATAAGTTAAATTTAACAAATACTATATTTACTTCTGATGTATCTAATGTTTTAGATAGTGTAGGAGATGCTATGATTTCTAGCTCTTCTGATATAAACAACATATTAGAAAGTATAAATGTTATAATACCTCAAATAGATGCACTTTCTACTTATGGAATATCAAGTAGTGATGTTTTTGTAAAACAAGCAGGTAATATATCAAAAGAACTTAATAAGTTTGAAGATGATTTAGATAAGTTAGTAGAAAAAACTAAGATATTAACAGATAAAAATTTAGACAAGTTAATTTCAATATTAGATAAAAATTCAAAAGAGATAGCATCTTTTATATCATCACCTGTTAATGTTAAGACAGAAGAGTTATATAAGGCAGGTATATTTGGAGTCGCTTTAATGCCATTTTATTCAGTACTTGCAATATGGGTAGGAGCACTTTTATCTACATCACTACTTACAACAGAGTGTGAAGAATTAGCGGGAGAAAAAACTAATTTAGTTCAAAAACATTTTGGTAAAATGCTTACATTTATGACAGTATCATTAATACAGTCTTTAATAATTGCAACAGGTAATATATTTATATTTGATAAGCCTGTTAGTATACCTTTAATGTATTTATTTACTATAGTATCTTCTATACTATTTACTACAATTATATTTACATTAGTTTCTTTATTTGGGAACTTAGGTAAAGCTATAGCTATAGTTATTATGGTCTTCCAAATAGCAGGTTCTGGAGGGATATATCCTATACAAACTAACCCTAAGATATTTGAAATATTACAACCATATTGGCCATTTACTTATGCTATAGATGGATTTAGAGAAGCTATAGCAGGACCTAGCATGAGTGCTGTATATTATGATTTATCTATGTTAGCAATATTCTTTGTAATATTTATATCATTAGTCATATTTAAGAAAACTTTCCATAATATAACTGAATTTATGAATGATAAGTTTAAGGAGTCTGGTTTATAGTTATAAATAATGGTAATTATTTAACAAATAAATATTGAATAGCATTTCCATGACTAGTAAAATAATAATCATAATAAACATTAAGGAAGTGACAATATGAACAAGGATTATTATTGCCCATACTGTAAATCTAAATTAGATGTACTAGATGGATGAGGTACTATTAATTATTATTGCATGGAGTGCAATATGCTTATATCTAGAAAGAAGATATTGACTAAAGAAGAATTAGAGAATATTGATATAGAAAATAAAAATACCTAAAGGAATAATTCCTTTAGGTATTTTTATTAACATTACTATTAGTTATTATCTATTTCTCTTCTTGGGATAGTATATTGAATAGCATTTTCAATTTGCTCTAAATATCTTTCATCTTTTGGGGCAACAAATAGACAAGTATAACCTTTTTCACCAGCTCTACCAGTTCTACCAATACGATGTATGTAGTCTTCTGAAGTTTCTGGTATATCATAGTTATATACATGAGTAACACCAGTAACATCAATACCTCTAGATGCAACATCAGTAGCTATAAGATATTGTATATCTGCATTTCTAAAAGATTTCATAATTCTTTCACGTTTTGATTGAGGGATGTCGCTGTGAAGTTTAGCACAATTATACCCTCTTTGACAAAGTGCTTCATCTAAAGCATCTGCTCTTCTTTTGGTTCTACAGAAGATTATAGCTAAAAAAGGATTATCTTTATCAAGTACAGAACATAGTGCATCTTGTTTTCTTCTATCTGTAGTTTCTACAACTTCTTGATTTATATTTTCAAGTGTTATTTCTTCTTTTTCTATAGATACAACAACAGGATCAGTCATATATCTATAAGCTAATTTTTTAACTTGTGAGTTCATAGTAGCGGAGAAACACAATGTTTGACGCTTTTTAGGAACTTCCTTTAATATAGCTTCAACTTCATTTTTAAATCCCATAAATAACATTTGGTCAGCTTCATCTAGTACAAAAGTTTTTAACTTACTAAGATTTACAGTTTTTCTATCTAAGTGATCTAAAAGTCTTCCTGGTGTAGCTACTATAAGGTGTATATTTCCCTTTAACTTTTTTAATTGACCTGCTATATCTTTTCCACCATAAGCTGATAATACATTTATATTCTTACCTTTTGAAAGTTCAATGGCTTGTTCAGTTATTTGAATAGCTAGCTCTCTTGTTGGTGACAATATAAGTGCTTGAACATAATTAGCGTTTGGATTAATATTTTCAAATATAGGAAGTAAAAATGCTAGAGTTTTTCCCGTACCAGTTTGAGCTTCTGCTATAACATCTTTTCCAGACTTTATAAATCCAATACTTTCTTTTTGTATAGGTGTAGGAGAGTTAATTCCCCTATTTTTTAGTACATTTACTAAATCTTTACTAATTCCAAGTTCTTCAAAATTCATTATATTACCTCTTAATATCTTTATAATTTGAGCAACGGATTTGACCGAAATAGTTTGCCAACACGTTGCTTAAAGCATTAGTGAACGTTATATCGTTGCGACATAGAAATAGTTATCCTGAATATCGCTTAAACGAAGTAAACTTTTTATTTATATTTTCCGTATTAATAAATAATATCATATAGTTATAATTAATACTAATAATATTATTTATTAATATAAAATATTAATGTTAGTTTTATATATTAATGGGTATTAAATAAATGTTAGTATTTATAAATATACAGAAGATTTTATAAATTATAATTAAAGTTGATTTATTTAGATTATAGAAATATACTATAAGTATAAAATAAAATATTTGCTAGGGGTGCCGAAAGGCTGAGAGACGAAACGTTAACCCTTGTACCTGATCTGGATAATACCAGCGTAGGAAAGCTTGATAATATATTATTATATTATATATTAAATTAGAAATTAAGGCTATATTCCAATGTTGGGGTATAGCTTTTTAATTGCAAAAATATATGATATTGAAGTTAATTGAGGAGATAACAAGCTTTAGCAAATTAAATATTTAATAAATAAAAGGGAGAAGATCATATGAAAAACTACAAAATACCTACACTGACAATAGCAGGTTCAGACTCGTCTGGTGGAGCAGGTGTACAAGCTGATTTAAAAACATTTAGTGCAATAGGAACTTATGGGATGAGTGTTATAACAGCTATAACAGCCCAAAATACTAAAGGTGTATTTATGGTAGAAGATTTAAGCAAAGAGATAATTAAAAAACAAATAGAAGTTGTATTTGATGATATACGTCCAAAATCTTTAAAAATAGGTATGGTATCTAGTGAAGAAATAATAAAAGAAATAGCAAAAACTCTAGATAAATACAAACCAGAAAATCTAGTTATTGATCCGGTAATGATATCAAAGAGTGGATATTCACTACTTAAGCCAGAAGCTAAGCAAAGTATGATAGAGTATCTTATACCAATGGCCTACATAATAACACCAAATACACCAGAAGCAGAAGAAATAACAGGTATTAAAATAGACAATGTTGAGGATATGAAATTAGCAGGTCAAAAAATATTAGAATTAGGTCCGAAGTTTGTACTTATGAAGGGGGGACACTTAGACGGTGATGCTGTAGATATACTTATAGGCAAAGATATATTTAAAGTATATAAGAGTGAAAGGCTATATAGAAAAAATACGCATGGAACAGGATGTACACTATCTTCAGCAATAGCTGCACACTTAGCATTAGGATATGATATATGTGAAAGCGTAAAAAGAAGTAAGGAGTATATAACAAACGCAATAAGATATAGTTTTGATATAGGAAGTGGAGTAGGACCTGTTCATCATTTCTATGAAATAGAAAATAAGAAAATATAGTATTGGGGTAGAGAATATGTATAGTTTAATAAATAAAGTTAAAGAAATTAATCCATTAGTACTTCATTATACTAATGAAGTAACTATAAATGATTGTGCTAATATAACATTGGCACTAGGAGCGAGTCCTTTAATGAGTTTTTCATATGAAGAAGTAGAAGAGATTGTTCAGGTAGCAAGTGCAGTGGTTATAAATATAGGTACTATGAAATCTTCTAACTTAGAATTATTTTTACAAGCAGGTAAAATGGCCAATAAGTACAATAAACCTGTTGTACTTGACCCAGTAGGAGTATTTGCTACAAAAACTAGGGCAAATTTTGTAAAAAGATTATTAAATGAAGTAAGATTTACTGCAATAAAAGGAAATGTAGCTGAGATTAAATATATAGGTGGATTTGATGTTAAAGGCAAGGGTGTTGACTCTTTTGATGATGACAAAAATATTGATGAAGCTATAAAAAAGATTGCTAACAAATTAGAATGTGTAGTTTGTGCAACTGGAAAAGTAGATAGTGTAACTGATGGAAATAGAATAATTAAAATATATAATGGAACACCTAAGTTAAAGTATATAACTGGTACAGGGTGTATGTGTGCTAGCTTAATGGGATCATATCTTGGGAGTAGTGATAAAACTTTAGAGGCTATCTCTATGGGGATAATGACGATGAGTTTATGCGGACAGCTAGCTGATAAAGAAAATATATCTATAGGAGACTTCAAAGTTGAGCTTATGAATAATATATATGACCTAGATGAAGAAAAGCTAAATAAATTTGGAAAGGTTGAGGTTATATAATGAAATTTACAGATTATTTATTTGAAGAAGTTAAAAATATATGGCAAGAATACTTAGAACATCCATTTATAAAAGAACTAGGAGAAGGTACTTTACCTAAAGAGAAATTTAAAAATTATTTAGTACAAGATTATTTATACCTTAAAGAATTTGGTAAAGTATTTGCAATGTGCTTAATAAAGTCAAAGACTATAGAGGAAATAAACTTTTTCAGTAGAGCCATAAGTGCATCGATAGAATATGAAACAGCAGTACATGTTAGTTATATGAACAAATTAGGAGTACCACCAAAAATAGCAGAAACATGTAAATATGAAATAACAACAGATAATTATACTAGTTATATGCAAGCTATAGCCTTAAAAGGAAATTTAAGAGAAATTGTAATCTCTACAATGCCTTGTAACTGGAGCTATAATTATATAGGACACTATCTACTAGATAATTACAAAGAGACATTAGAAGGAAATTACTACAAAGAATGGATAGATATGTACTCTGAAGGAAAATTTGACGAGAATCTAAGGGAGTGGTTAGATTATGTTAACTATTTATGTAGAGATATAAGTAATGAAGAAAGAGAAAACTTAAAAGAAATATTTATAAAATCAAGTTTACATGAATTAGAATTTTGGAATATGGCCTATAAAGAAACTAAGGAGGGAGACTTATGTCTAGTTTAAATAATATATTAGGAATAGTTATATTAATCGTTAGTATAGGATGGTTTTGCTTGTATCTAAAAGATATGAAAAATAGAAAATTAAGCACAAAAGAAATAGTACTAATCGGTATGTTTTCAGCAATGTCTTATATACTTTCTATGATTCAATTTATAAAATATCCTCAAGGCGGGGGAATAACTTTATTTTCAATGTTACCTACAATGCTACTTGCTATACTTTACGGTAAAGAAGTTGGGATAACTGCAGGTTTAGTTTTTGCTTTAATAAAGTTAATAAGTGGACCAACAATAATACATCCAGCTCAGTTTTTATTAGATTATATACTTCCAATGATGGTACTAGGGTTAGCAGGAATATTTGGAAGAGATAAAAAATTTAATATATTTGCAGGATGCATATTAGCAACTAGCCTTAGTGTTTTAATGTATATAATATCAGGAGTATTATATTTTGCACAATATGCACCTAAAGGAATGAATCCTATAGTATATTCATGTGTATATAATATATCAAGTGCAGGTGTAGAAGGATTATTAACTAGCATATTAATATTATTTATACCTATAAAGAGGTTTAGTAAGGTTTTAAATATATCAATTAGCCAATAAATACTAAAAAATTAATATAGGAGATAAAGATGAGAGAAAAATTAAAATTATATTTAGTTACAGACTCAGATATTTTAAAAGGTAGAGATTTTTATGAGTCTATAGAAGAAGCATTAAAAGCAGGCGTAAAAACAGTTCAATTAAGAGAGAAAAAAGCATCAGGAAAAGAATTTTTAGAAAAAGCTTATAAATTAAGAGAACTTACAAAAAAATATAATGCAATTTTTATAATAAATGATAGAGTAGATATAGCAATGTTAGTAGGTGCAGACGGTGTTCATATAGGACAAAGTGATATACCATGTAGTGAAGTTAGACATTTAATAGGGAATGATAAGATAATTGGGGTATCTACTCAAAATTTAGAATTATCACTTAAGGCAAAAAATGATGGTGCAGATTATATAGGTGTAGGATCAATGTTTACTACAACTACTAAATTGGATGCAAAACATGTGAGTATAGAAGAATTAAGAAGTATAAAAGAAAATATAGATATACCAATAGTATGTATTGGTGGTATAAATCTATCTAATATATCTGCTTTAAAAAATGAAAATATAGATGGATATGCAATAGTATCAGAGATATTAAAATATGATGATATATATGGTCAAACTAAAAAATTTATGGATGTTATATAATATAAAAAAAGAAGATGCTTTTAAAAGTATCTTCTTTTTTATTATAAATTAAACTCTAAAAAGGTAATACAATTCAAGGAAATTGCCTAAAAGTGTAGAATACTTATTAAGGGTTATATTTGGGGGAGATAAGAATGAAAGAGTTTTTTAATAATTTGAGTGATAGTATATTTATATTAGATAAAGATTTTAATATAATATTTTGTAACAATAAGTTATTAGAGTATATAAATGAAAAAGACATTAATTCCTTAAACATAGATATAAGTAGTAAAGTAAAAATAGAAAAATTAGAGTTTAAAAACTACTTCGATATAGGTATAAAACTAAATACATCAAATGGAGAATTTGAATTAAGCACTAATATAACTAAAACGAAAGATAATGGTACATATATATTAGTAAGAGATATAACTGACAATAATATAGATAATATGGTAATTAATATAGATAACAATAGAAAAAGGGAGTTTAAAAATTCAGAGAAATTAATATATGATATGAGTGCTATCTTAGATGAAATAAAAAAAGACAGCGATATATATAAAATCTTAGAAAATATAGATTTAGAAGGTACTATAATTAACTTTATAGATGAAATAAAAAAAGTAGAATTTATAAAAAAGGATTTGGAGGTATTCTTAAGTATATCTGCAGATGTAATAGGAGCTATAGATAGAAATGCTTACATTAAACTTTTTACAAAAGAATGTAATAAAATAACAGGATTTAATGAAGAAGAATTAACATCAACTAGTATAATAGATAAAATATATGATGATCATAAAGAAGAATTTTTAAATATCTTAAGTTTAAAGGATGGAAATGTAAAGGTAATAGAAAATAAAATGATATGTAAATATAATAGCTATAAATGGCTGAGATGGCACTTAAAATATATAAAAGAAAGAGATATCATAGCATTTTCTGTAAGAGATATAGATAAAGAAAAAGAAGATGTAGAAGCTAGGCAAAAATTAGAGCAAAATATATATTTAGAGTCAATGAAAAATGAATTTTTCGCAAATATATCCCATGAATTTAAGACACCGCTTAATATTATGCTTGGAATAATACAGTTAATAGATATTAATATAGTAAAAGAAAATATAAAATTTAATGATAAGATAGATTTAGAAAATTATATTAAATTATTTAAGCAAAACCTATATAGGATACTAAGATTGGTAAATAATATCATAGATATAACAAAAATAGATGCAGGATATTATGAATTAGAGCTTGGAAACTATAATATAGTAAATGTAGTAGAAGAGATAAGTTTATCTGTAACTCCTTATGCTAAAAATAAACAAATTGATTTGGTATTTGATACAAACTGTGAGGAAATGATACTTGCATTTGATCCAGAAAAAATAGAAAGAATACTTTTAAATTTATTATCTAATTCTATTAAACATACAAGTATTAATGGATGTATTTATGTGAATGTAGAAAGCAAAGGAGATAGAGTGTATATATCTGTTTGTGATAATGGAGAAGGTATAGATAGTAATAAATTACAAAGTATATTTGAAAGATTTACACAGGTAAAGAGTAATATAGCAAGTAGTTATGAAGGTAGTGGAATAGGTTTATCACTAGTTAAATCTTTAGTAAATCTTCATGGCGGAGATATAAGTGTAAAAAGTGAGGTAGGAAAAGGTAGTAAGTTTGAATTTTATTTACCAAGCAAGTTAGTAAAAAGCAAAACAAATATAAAGAAATTTATATCAGAAAATAGTAAGATTGAAATGTGTAATATAGAATTTTCTGATATATATAGATAAAAGCATCCATATGGATGCTTTTATTTTTTAGTATTTTATTTATTTACTTCTTTTTTAGGGATTGTAGCTATTTTAAATTTAATTGCTATCAAAAATAGTGAAACAATAGGATTTATTAAGTTTAAGAATGCATATGGAAGATAGGCAAAAGTACTAACTCCTAATGTACCATAGATGTAAGCTCCACATGTATTCCAAGGAACTAAGGCAGAACTCATAGTCCCACTATCTTCAAGCGCTCTTGATAGCATTTTAGGATGAAGACCTCTTTTTGCGTATTCATCTTTAAACATTCTTCCAGGTATAACTATAGATAAATACTGTTCACCAGCTACTGTATTAGTCATTACACATGTAACCATAGTTGAAAAAACAACTCCAAATGTACCTTTTGCAAATTTAAGTAAAGCTGAAGCTAAAGCCTCTAACATACCAGTTTTTTCAAGTATTCCACCTAAAGCTAGAGCAGATATTGTTAAAGAAACAGTACTCATCATATTCATTAATCCGCCTTTAGATAATAATTCATCAACTTCTGCAACACCAGTATTAGAAACAAAACCAGTATGAGCTGCACTTATTATATCTCCAACTGATGCACCTTGAAATACTATAGCAAATACAAATCCTAAAATAGCACCAAATATAAGCCCAGGTATAGCAGGAACTTTAAATATTACCAGACCAATAACCACTATTGGAGGTATAAATAATATAGGTGATAGAGTATTAAATGAACTAGCCAAAGTATCTCTTATTAAATTAATATTAGACATGTCTAATTCTTGTCCTCCATATCTCATACCTATTATACTGTAAAGTACAAGGCATATTAAAAGAGAAGGTATAGTTGAATAAAGCATATAATTTATATGTTCAAATAAAGTAGCACCAGCCATAGCAGGAGCTAAGTTTGTTGTATCTGATAGAGGAGAAAGTTTATCTCCAAAATAAGCACCTGATATTATTGCTCCTGCAACTATAGGTGCTGGAATTTGAAGACCTTGCCCAATACCTAAAAGAGCAACTCCAACAGTTCCCATAGTACTCCATGATGAACCAGTAGCTAAAGAAACTATACCACAGATAATAGTAGTAGCTGCTAAGAATATTCCTGGAGATAAGATTTTTAATCCCCAATAAATCATAGATGGAACAACACCACTAATTATCCAAGTTCCAATAAGCACACCTATTATCATTATGATAAGAATAGCCTGCATGGCCATTTTTATAGAAGAAAACATGCTTTCCTCTAATTCGCTCCACTCAAATCCAAGTCTGTAAACAGCTACTAAGCCAGCGACTATAGCTCCACCGATTAAAGGAACATGAGGAGAAGCTCCGTATTTAAATATAGATATACCTAGAAATAAAGCTAAACATACAATTGGTATTAATGCATCAACTAAGGTAGCTTGCTTTTTTTCTCTTTTACTCATAAAATAAAAGTCCCCCTTAGAAATTTATAATTTTCACTAGAAGTAAATAAAAATATGATTACAATTAAATAAAGCAAATAATATGCCAGATGTATATGATAATAAATAAAAAAGTATTATATATGTAATTAATTAGAAAATTATCTAAAAATTAAAAAAATTATAAAAATATAAAACGCATTATTGCAAAAAAATAAGCAACTATGCAAAAAAATTTGCTGAAAAGCAAAAATTACTATTTAGATTGGTTAAACTAATTAAAACGATAAATCAGGAGAAAGATATGAATGATTTAATTCTTACGTTGCTTAATTTAAAATACATAGGAAATAAAACAATAGAATACATACTACATATTAGCAAAAGTACAAAACATAATGAAAAAGAGATTTTACATTTACTGGAAGAGGCAAATTTGAAAGGTAAAACAAAACGAATATATACGTTAGATGATATAAAAATAGCTATTAATAAAACATATAAAATTAAAGAATCTTGTATAAAACAAAATATAAAAATTGTAAGCATACTAGAAAGTAGCTATCCTGAAAAGTTAAGACACATAAATGATAGACCATTATTACTTTTTTATAAAGGAAATTATAGTGCTATGACAAATAATAAATCAATAGCTATAATAGGAAGTAGAAAAGCTAGTGTAAAAGGGCTAAAGTCATCTTACAATATGGCCTATTTACTAGGGAAAGATGGATATAGTATTATAAGTGGACTAGCTAAAGGTTGTGATGAACAAGCACATAAAGGTTGCTTAGATGCATTTGGAAGTACAGTAGCGGTTTTACCATGTCCTTTAGATAATATATATCCTAAAAGTAATGTAAAGTTAGCAAATGATATAGTAGATAATAAAGGGTGCTTAGTAAGCGAATATCCATTAGGAAGTAATATACATAAAAGCAATTTTATAAGAAGGAATAGACTTCAAAGTGGATTAAGCAATGCTTTAATAGTATGTGAGACAAATGAAAATTCTGGTACAAATCATACCATTAATTTTTGCATAAATCAAAATAGGATTTTATCTTGTATAAATATTAAGCGAAATGTAGAGATTATAGATAATAAAAATTGTATAGTTATAAATGATGAATGTGATATAAATAAGCTTAAAGAAAAAATAGAAAATGGTAATAAAAATTATATAGATAATGGTAAGCAACTAGTATTTAAATTATAAAAGTTATCTAAATAAAAACTAGAGAGGGCGTTTACCTCTCTAGTTATATTAAAGAAAAATTACTATAGTCTATCAAGACCTTGTTTTAAATCTGCTATTATATCATCACAATCCTCTAATCCAACAGATATTCTAATTAATCCATCTGAAATTCCTGCTGCAGCTCTTTCTTCTGGAGTATATGGAGAATGAGTCATTGAAGCTGGATGTTGAATTAATGTTTCACAGTCCCCTAAACTAACAGCAAGAGTGCATAATTCTAAAGAATTTAATAATTTCTTACCTGCTTCTAATCCACCCTTAACTTCAAAGGCTATCATACCACCAGGCATATCCATTTGTTTTTTAGCTAGTTCATATTGAGGGAAGCTTTTAAGTCCTGGATAATTTACTTTTATAACATTTTCATGAGTTTCTAAAAATTCTGCAACTTTCATAGCATTTTGAGTATGTCTATCCATTCTAATTTGTAAAGTTTTCATACCTCTAAGTATTAAATAAGCATCGAAAGGGCTTAAAACAGCACCAGTCATATCTTTAACTCCAAATAATCTTACTTGATTTATAAAGTCTTGTTTACCAACTACAAAACCAGCTATAACATCTCCGTGACCGTTTAAGTATTTAGTAGCTGAATGAACAACTACATCTGCACCTAATTCTAGAGGTCTTTGTATGTATGGAGTACAGAATGTATTATCTACTATGACTATACAATTTTCAACTTCATGTGCAATATTAGATATAGTTTCAATATCCATTATCTTTAAATCTGGATTTGCTGGAGTTTCTAAATAAACAACTCTAGTATTTTCTCTCATAGCAGATTTAACTTCATCTATATTAGATGCATCTACGAAAGTTACATCTACACCATATCTACTTATACCATGATTTAGTAATGCAAATGTACAACCGTATAATGTTTTTGAAGCAACAACATGATCTCCTGCTTTTAAAGCAGTCCAAAGAGCAGAACTTATAGCACCTATTCCAGAAGCTGTTGACATACAAGCTTCTCCATTTTCAAGTAAAGCCATTTTCTCTTCTAATTGAGAATTTGTAGGATTTCCTAATCTAGAATATATGTATCCACCTTCTTCAAGAGCAAATCTTCTACCACCTTGTTCAGCACTATCAAATACAAAAGTTGATGTTTGGAATATTGGTGTAGTTAAAGCACCAGATACTGGATCTTTATGATGTCCTCCGTGAATAGCTTTTGTAGCAAATTTTTTCCCTCTTAAGTTTTCCATAGTAATTCCCTCCTAAATTTGATTAAATAGTAGTGTCTTACAATTTTCTTGAAAACGTTTTGTTAAGTTTTCAACATCAATATAACACTAAAAAAAATTTTTGTAAACAATATGGAATAAAATAGTAAGATTTCTATAATTTAAAATATTTAGATATAATGAAAATTAAAGAAATTAGATACCATTATTTGATAAATTAAAAACCATTAGTATAAAATAGTTGGATACAAAATTGTAAATTTTATCATGTGGTTTTTTACAAATAAGTGCTATATAATTAAATGTAGAACAATTATAGACAATAAAAGACAGAACGGGGGAATTTTTTATGCCGAAAAAGAACAATATAAACTTTGGTTCTAAGAAAAAAGGTCGCGTTGATGTTAAAAAAGTAGCATTAGTTTCAGTAGCATCAATAGTCATAATATTTGGAGGCTATAAGTTAGTCGGAGCGACAGCATCATTTATAGCTGAACAAAAGCAAGAAAAAATTGAAATGCAAAAAAAGGCTGAGGCAGAAAGATTAGCAGCTGAGAAGAAGCGTAAAGAAGAAGAAGAAGCTAAAAAGAGAATGGTCGGAGTTAATCATGAAGGTAAAAAATATACTTATGATGCATTAAAAGTGGCTGACAAATTAAAGAAATACGATTATAGCAACAATGGAGAAAAAGTAGTATTTTTAACTTTTGATGATGGAACATCAACAACAGTTACTCCACAAATATTAAAAATATTAGATGAGTACGGAGTTAAAGCAACATTTTTCTTAACAGGAGAAAATATTGAACGTGGCGGATCAAAAGCTAAAGAACTTATAAAAGAAGAATTTGATAAGGGTCATGCAATAGCTAATCACTCTTATAGCCATGATTATAAAATACTTTATCCTAATAGAGTTTTAAATTTAGATAATTTTAAAGGTGACTTTGCAAAAACTGATAAGATATTAAAGGATACTTTAGGTCCAAACTTCTCAACAAGAGTTATAAGATGTCCAGGTGGACATATGTCATGGAAAGGTATGGAACCATTAGATCAGTATTTAAACGAAAATAAAATGGCATCTATAGACTGGAATGCTTTAAGTGGAGATGCAGAAGGTGGAAGAAAAACTCCAGCTCAATTAGTAGAATATGCTAAAAAGACAGCACAAGGTAAAGAAATGGTAGTTGTATTAATGCATGATACATATGGAAAAGAAGCTACTGCAAAAGCATTACCTCAAATAATAGAATATTTCAAATCAAATGGATATGAATTTAAAACATTATCTTAATTTTATAAAAAGCCTACAGGTATTTATTACCTTGTAGGCTTTTTTATTATGTTAAAATTAGCATCTGAATAATTAAAATTATTGGAACTCCTATTTTAAACTTGTTTTTTTGCGTTTTATGGTGGAATCTATACATTCCAATTAATATACCTAAACTGCCACCTACTAATGATAGCATCATAAGAGTATTTTCGCTTATTCTATATTCATGATTTATGGCCTTTTTCTTATCTATATACATTGAATAAAAAGAAGCTATATTTATAATTAACATATAAAATAAAAATAAATTTTCCATATATAATCCTTTCTTTTTAATTAAAATATTAATAATCGTAAATGAATATAATAACTTATATACTATAAAAATATATTATACATTAGTATAATATTAACATAGAATAAATAAAAAGGAAGTGTAAAACATGACTAAAATAAAAGATGTAACCACATTAGTTAAAACTAAATTTGTAGGACTTTATGATGTTGAATATGAAAATAAAAATAATGACATAAGACACTGGATGGTAGCATCAAGAAAAGATGAAAATAATCTAAAGGAAATATATATAAACGATAAAGAAGATAAAATAGATGCAGTAGTAATAGCAGCATATCATAAAAGCGAAAAGAAGTTAGTACTTATAAAACAATTTAGAGTACCTATAAATAGTTATATATATGAACTTCCAGCAGGACTTGTGGATAATGAAGAGGGTATAGAAAAAGCGGTAAAAAGAGAATTAAAAGAGGAAACAGGTCTAGAACTTATAAGTATAAATAATATAAATAGTAATGATAAATTATATTTATCTCCAGGAATGACTGATGAATCAGTAGCATTTGTATATTGTTTATGTGATGGCAATTTAAGTAAAGAATTTTTAGAAGAAGATGAAGATATAGAAGCATTTTTAGTATCAAAGGAAGAAGCTAAAGAAATAATAAACGGAAGAGAAAAAATAGATATAAAATCATATCTACTACTTCAAATGTTTATAAACTTAGGTGAAAAACTATTTCATTAATTATATTATATAATTACTAAATATATATATATGATAACCGTATTATTTAATGTACGGTTTTTTATATATAAGTAAGTAGGGAGATTTAGTATGAATGTTAACCAAATAGTTATGATAGAGCTTTTAAATGCTATAAGCAAATCTAATTCAAAAAATAAAGCTTGTACAAACAATAATTCAAATGTATTTGATTTTGTATTACAAAGTACATTTAATAGTATACTTAATGATAGTCCAACATGTAGCTGTAGTTGTAGCTGTAGTAATGAGAATCAAAATAAACTTAATGGTTTAGATACACTTTTAAGTAATGTTAACGTAAGTAAAGTTAATAATAGTAGTAATATAAATAATGATCAAAAAAGTAATAATAAGATGAATGATGCAATAAAATTGCTAGAAAGCCAAATAGGAAAGCCATATGTATGGGGGGCAACAGGACCAAAATCTTTTGATTGTTCTGGGCTAGTTCAATATGTTTATAAAAATGCACTAGGTAAAGATATACCTCGAGTATCCTATGAACAAAGTAAGTTTGGCAAAGCTATTGACAAAAAGGATTTACAAGTCGGAGATTTAATATTTTTCGATACTATGAATAAAGGCAGAGTTAGTCATGTGGGAATGTATGTAGGAAATGGTGAATTTATACATGCATCTAATCCAAAAGATGGAGTTAAAAAATCTAAACTAACAGGTTATTACGAAAAACACTATAGAGGAGCCAGAAGACCATAGAATTAATTACCTATAAAATAAGTTAAGATGTATCATAAGTTTATGATATAGCTTAACTTATTTTATAGGCAGATATTCTTAAGATTAAGTAAGTGATTTTTTTTATAGTATAAATATATATATTTATGGAATTTATATTTATATATTATAAAATAATAGAAATAAATACTAAAATATAAGGAGCAAATTATGATTAATGAAAATATACTATCTACAATAGGAAATACTCCTATGATAAAACTTAACAATATAGGTAATAAAAATATATATGTAAAACTAGAAAAATACAACCCAGGAGGAAGTATAAAAGATAGAGCTGTTTTAAATATGATAAAAGGGCTAGAAGAAAGAAATATATTAAAAAATGGAAGTGTATTGGTAGAAGCTACAAGTGGGAATACAGGTATAGCTCTATCAATGGTAGGAGCTTTAAAAGGATACGAAGTTATAATAGTAATGCCAGACACTATGAGTGAAGAAAGAAGGACACTTATGAAATGTTATGGTGCCAAATTAATATTAACAGATGGCAAGCTAGGTATGGATGGTGCTATAAATAAAGCTAAAGAGTTAATAGAAAATAATGAAAACTATATAAGTTTAAATCAATTTGAAAATGAAGATAATCCATATGCTCATTACAATACAACAGCAGTTGAAATATTAAATGATGTTAAAGATATAGACATTTTTGTTTGTGGTGTAGGGACAGGAGGAACATTGACAGGAATAGGAAGATACCTAAAAGAAAAAAATAAAGACATTAAGGTGGTAGCATTAGAGCCAAAAAGTTCACCTGTAATATCTAAAAATATTAAAGGACCTCATAAAATTCAAGGTATAGGAGCAGGATTTATACCTAAAAATTATGACGATAGTATAGTAGATGAGGTTATTACAGTAAGTGATGAAGAGGCCTATGAAGGAGTAAGATTAATGGCTAAAAAAGAAGGGATATTAGTAGGAATATCATCAGGTGCAAATGTTTATGGTGCACTAGAATTATCAAAGAGATTTCCTAATAAGAAAATAGTTACAGTATCACCAGATGGGTTAGATAAATATATGTCTTTGAATATATTTAATTAAATCATAGAGGGATGATTATATGTTTGAGAAAATTAAAGCAGATATTGAGTATATAATGGAGAATGATCCAGCAGCAAGAAGCAAAACAGAGGTATTTTTACTTTATCCATCTATACATGCAAGGATAGGGCATAGTATTTCTCATTTTTTATATAGACATAAGAGATTTTTTTTAGCAAGGTTAGTATCACAAATCTCAAGATTTTTAACAGGTATAGAAATACATCCTGGGGCTAAATTAGGTGGAGGAATACTTATAGATCATGGTATGGGGGTAGTTATTGGAGAAACTGCTGAGGTTGGAAGTAGAGTAACTATATATCATGGAACAACTTTAGGTGGAACAGGAAAAGAAAAGGGAAAAAGACATCCAACTGTTGGTGATAATGTAATAATTGGGGCAGGAGCCAAAGTTTTAGGTCCTATCAATATAGGATCAAATTCAAAAATAGGATCAAATGCAGTTGTTTTAAAAGATGTACCAAATGGAGCTACAGTTGTTGGAATACCTGGTAAAGTTGTGAAGATAAGATAATCTCAAAAAGTAACATAATATATCTAAAACATGTTATTATATATTATAAAGTTAAAAATTAAGGATGGATGATTTTATGCATTTTACATATATAATAAGATGTAGAGATAATTCTTTATATACAGGATACACAACTGATGTAATAAGACGTATGAAAGAACACGAAAAAGGTATAAATTCTAAATACACAAGATCAAGAGGTTTTTTAAAACTAGAAGTATGTTTTGTAAGTGATACGAAAAGTAAAGCTATGAAATTAGAAAGTTATATAAAAAAACTTTCTAGAAATAAAAAGCTTTGGCTAATAGAAAATAATGAAGAGTTTGTAAATGAATTAGAAGATAAAGAAGAATATAAAATATATAAAGAGGAAGCTTTAAAATAATCAAGCTTCCTCTTTATATATTTTATATTAATTTTTATAAGGGATTTTTTTAGGAGGCATATATTTTTCTTTTACTTTTTTACCAGGAGCTTCATATCCTTTAGGTCCCATAGGTCCCATTTCACCTTGAGCCCCATTAGGCCCAGTAGGTCCCATTTCGCCTTTAGGACCAGCAGGTCCCATAGATCCCATTTCACCTTTAGATCCAGAAGGTCCCATAGGTCCCATCTCACCTTTAGGTCCAGAAGGTCCCATAGGTCCCATTTCACCTTTAGGACCAGCAGGTCCCATAGGTCCCATTTCGCCTTTAGCGCCTTTAGGTCCAGCAGGTCCCATAGGTCCCATTTCACCTTGAGCCCCCTTAGGCCCAGTAGGTCCCATTTCGCCTTTAGGACCAGCAGGCCCCATAGGTCCCATTTCACCCTTAGGTACTTGTACACCTATACTCAAATTTGTACCACATAGAGGATTAACATAGGTTTCTTTACCAAAATCTATATATTGAATGGCATTAAGTTTTACGTATATAGGTCCCTTACCGGATGGAGTTTTACCAACAACTCCGCAACTATTTACATCACATATACAAAGTCTTAATATACAATTATTATCTACTAACTTTAATCCAACAATCCTTCCTATACAATTACATAATATATGAAATATTTCACAGTTGCACAAATCGACAGGATATACAAACATAGGGGACATTTTTAAATTTGCACCCTTATCTTTTTTATATTCTTTTTCACAATGGCAATCATCTAAATCATAGTACTTTTTACACTTCTTAGTTTTATTCATACAATCTTTATGCATACAAACACCCCATGTCAAATATTTTAATTTAGTAGTAATACTACATAATATACATATATGATAAAAACATTTAAAAGGAAACAATAAGTCACCAAAATAAGTAAAATATATATACAATAAGTGATGGGAAAATATAAGAGATATTCATTTTATCAAGCATTTTAAATAAGTCACCCTTAAGAAATTTAATACATATAATGATGTAAGGTGTCGTATAGATACTTTAATTAATAAAAGGAGGCTTATTTTGTGAACTCTGAAGAGAAAAATAATAGAATAGAAGGTTATGAAGACTATGAAGATTATATGTTAATGGATAGCATTTCTAAAAGATCTCCTTTTTACAATTTGAACAAGAGTGTTGAAAGAAAGTACAACAAAAATTGTAAAGAAGAAGAAAAATATAATAAAAAGTCAGACGAGAGTAGTGATAACTGCGAAGTAACCGAATCAAATAACAGTACTAAAAGTAATGTAAATCAAAATAATAAAGAAGAAAAAGAGCAAATCAAAAAATCAGACGAGAGTAGTGACAAATGCAAAGTAATAGAATCAAATAATAACACTAAAAGTAATGTAAATCAAAATGATAAAGAAGAAAAAGAGAACAATAAAAAGTCAATCGAGAGTAGCAATAGATATAAAGCAACAGGCTTGCATAACAATACTAGAATTAATGGTAATAAAAATCATAAAGGAGAAGAGCACAACAAAAAGTCAGGCAAGAAAATTAACACAAACAAGTTGGTAGAATTATTACTACAATATATTAATAATAAGAAAATTAATCCATTAACCATAATGAGTTTAGATGAAAATATATATTCAAAATCTAATTTAGAAGGTGTAAATGTATTAGATGGTTTATTATCAAATATGTTAATGAGTGATTATAAACTAAACGAAAGTAATAATAATTCAATTGGCGAAATTATAAAACTAATGAATGGAGGAATATCAAAAATGGAACCAGATTATGGAAATGAAAAAAGTAATAAAAATAATGAAGATATAAATGAAAATTTAAAAAGAATACTAGAAAGCGTAAATATAGATGAATTAAAACAAGAAGTAGAAGGAAAATCTATGGAAGAAATTATAGAAATGGCTAAAAAAGTATCATCAAGTATAAACTTCGATAATAGACAAAATGAAGAAAATAAATCAAATGTGAATAATGATGTAAGTGATATATTAGAAGATGCAGATATAAATAAACTAAAGCAAGAAGTAGAAGGAAAGTCTATGGAAGAAATTGTAGAAATGGCTAAAAAAATAGCATCAAATATAGATTTTGATAATGTACAAAATGATAAAAGCAAACCAAATATGAATAATGATATAAGTAATATATTAGAAGACATAGATATAAATAAACTAAAGCAAGAAGTAGAAGGAAAGTCTATGGAAGAAATTATGGGAATGATAAAAAAGATATCTAAAAAATAATTGCATATATAAATAAGACACCTATAATATTATAGGTGTCTTTTATTAATTAATATATATTATAAGTTATATTATCTTAGCAATGATCATGTCCTTTTTTGTTACAGAAGAATAAAAGGATTATTATTATAAATATAAAGCATTTATTATTATCATCGCAGTCGAAGTCGCAGTTAAATCTATTGTTACAAAGTAATAAAAGTAATATTATTAAAAAGTTATCATCACAAAAACAATTATTTTTTCCAAACATATTAAAACCTCCATTATATTTTTACTTAAGATTTAAATTAAAAGATATAATTTTTTATATCTAATAAATAATATGTACTAAATACAGGAAAAGTTACTAATTTCGACAAAAAAATAGAGTGAATTAGTTATGTAATTAAATCAATTAAAAATATAAAAAATTGTATATAAAAAAGGCACCTATGATATAATAGGAGCCTTTTTTTAATTAATAGATATTATAAGTTATATTATCTTAACAATGATCATGTCTTTTTTTGTTACAGCAGAATAAAAGAATTATTATAAATATAAAGAATACATTTCTATCGTTGCATTTATCATGGTGATCACATTCATTATGATGATCGCAGTCCAATCCATCGTTACAAAGTAATAAAAGTAATATTATTAAAAAATTATCATTACAAAAAATATTATTTCCAAACATATTAAAACCTCCATTATATTTTTACTTAAGATTTAAATTAAAAGATATATTTTCATATATCTAATAAATAATATGTATAAAACACAGAAAAAGTTACTAATTTCGACAAAGTGATTGGAGTAAATTAATGAATTATGTAATTAATTTAAATAAAAAATAAATATATATATAAATGAGGCACCTATAATAGGTGCCTTTTGTTAATTAATATATATTATAACTTACATTATCTTAAGCAATTACCATGTCCTTTTTTATTACAGAAGAATAAAATGATTATTATAAATATAAAGAATTCGTTATTATTACATCTTCTATTGTTATCTTCACAATTGTCTCCATCATGGCCTCTACCGTGACCGCAGCAAAATCCATCGTTACAAAGTAATAAAAGTAATATTATTAAAAAGTTATCATCACAAAAACCATTATTTCTTCCAAATCCATTAAAGTCGTTTCCAAACATATTAAAACCTCCACTATATTTTTATTATTTAAGATTTAAATCAAAAGATATATTTTCATATATCTAATAAATAATATGTACTAAATACAGAAAAAGTTACTAATTTCGACAAAAATATTTAAAATTATACAAAAAGTATTTAACAAATTACTAATATATAAATTAAGCTTAGTAAAAAAGCAAAAGTCGAATTTATTGTATTTCAACATAAAACGAAAATATATAAAAAGGAAAGATAACAGCATTACTTGGAATAAATGATGTGGGTAAATCAATAATATTAAAATATATAAGTGGTCTTACTAAAACAGACAAAGATGAAACACTATGTAGTTAAGATTAAATTTTAATATGAAGATAAATTCATATTAAATATATCAATTTATTGACAATAAATATGTTATATTGGTTATAATTATATGATAGGTAAAAAATAATCATCTATTAGAAGGTAAATTTAATTAGGAGGAATCACAAAGTAAATGAAAGTTGAATGGAATAACAAATATACTACTATATCGGTGTATGCGATTATAGTTATATGCTGTAGTTTATTGTTTTTTAATATATTAGACAAACTACCAGCATTTACTGAAAACTTAA
Organism: Romboutsia sp. MSSM.1001216sp_RTP31141st1_G3_RTP31141_220114; assembly: GCF_039031195.1. NCBI lineage: Bacteria > Bacillati > Bacillota > Clostridia > Peptostreptococcales > Peptostreptococcaceae > Romboutsia > Romboutsia sp. MSSM.1001216sp_RTP31141st1_G3_RTP31141_220114. The sequence goes on from NZ_JBCIUO010000001.1 coordinate 357,472, forward strand.
GTTGGGTTATGTCAACATTACAACCTTTTGTTATAGGATTTGTAATAGCATATTTACTTAACTTTATACTAGTATTTTTTGAAGAAAAAATTTTAGTGTTTGATTCAATTAAAAACATGAAACAAAAAGGTAAAAGAGCTATAAGTTTATTATTAACTTACACAACAGCTTTTATAATACTTTATTTATTTATACAATTTGTGTTACCACAGTTAGTAGATAGTGTGGTAGGACTTGTTAATGACATACCAACATATGTAAATAATGTAACTGTATTCATAGAAAGTCTAACTAAAAATATAGATTTAAACAATGAATATATGACTATAGCTGTAGGTAAGTGGAACGAATTTATAGACTATACTATAAAAATAATATCTAATTTAATTCCGGTACTTGGAGGCATGTTAAAAACTACTGCATCAGGTGTTTGGAATATAGTATTAGGCTTAATAATATCTATTTATATGTTAATAGATAAGGAAAAGTTCTGTGGACTTAGCAAAAAAGTAACTTATGCGATATTTAATAAAGCACGTGCTGACAAAGCTATTGAGTTAACAAATAGAGCTAATGATACATTTGGTAAGTTTTTAAGTGGAAAGATAATAGATTCAGCTATAATAGGTGTATTAACTTTCATTGTACTTACAATATTTAAAATGCCATATACATTACTTATATCAGTAATAATAGGTATAACTAACATAATACCATTCTTTGGGCCGTTCTTTGGAGCTATACCTTCAGTTATAATAATAATGTTTGTATCTCCAATTAAAGCATTATGGTTTATATTAATAATAATTATTATACAACAATTAGATGGTAATGTAATAGGACCTAAGATATTAGGAGATTCAATAGGAATATCAGCATTTTGGATATTATTCTCATTATTAGTAGCAGGAAAGTTATTAGGATTAGTTGGAATGATAATAGGCGTTCCTTTATTTGCTTGGCTATACTCTATAGTAAAAGAGATAGTGGAATATAGATTAAAGAAAAAAGGGCTGCCAGAAGATACAGAAAAATATATGTAATGCAAAGAGGCTGTTGTAGAATGATTAAATCTAATCATTTTGCAACAGCCTCTTAAATGTTATAAATTCTGAGAGTAACGTAATAACATTTATATTATTGACAAAAAGAATATAAATATACATAAAAAAATAATTTACTTGATTGAGTCAATTATACATTGTATAATGGAGTAAAAGCTTATTTTATATAAGAGTACTTAGCTATAAATTATTAATCATAATAATCACATCATTAGGAGGAAAAGTCTTATGAGTAGGGAGTTAGAATTAGAAGACAACGAAATAGTAAGAGCTAGTATGAAGTGTTATAGGAAAGTAAGCAATACTGAATTAGTATTAAATTTTTTAACCAATATGTTTGTAGCGAGTCAATCACTAGTTGCAGCAGGAGAAATCGTTAATGAATACATAGTTACATTAACAGATAAAAATTTATACTTAGAAGGAATATATCATGTACCATTAGGGGGATTATCCGAGGGAAACAATTTATCAAAGATACCCTTAAAAAATGTTGAGGATTTTATTGTAGAAGAAAAGGGGAAAGAAGAGTTAGTTACAATATTAGTAAGTAAAGGTAAAAATTTAAAATTAATACGTAAAAACAATGGTTGGACAAATGATGCTATGAAGATTAAAGAGCTATATTTTTAATATAAAAAAGAGCTATCTAATATTAGATGGCTCTTTTTTATGATTTATAATTATGATATAATAAGACAAAATTAAAATATATAAAGAAAGGAAGAGTTATGGCAGAAATAACTATAAAACTTACAAGAGATAATTTTAATTTTAGATTTAAGCAGTATGAAGGAATGTTTTTTAATGCAAGTATAAATGAAGGTAATGAAGTTGTAAGATATAAAATAACTAAAGATAAAGAAGGAAAAGAACTTAAGGAATTTGGTAATACACATATAAAAGAAAATCATATGTTGTATATACCTCAAATTGAAGCATATATAGATTTAAAAACATTAAAATAGAAAATACCCCACTTAAAGTAAATCAAGTGGGGTATTTTCTATTTTAGATAAACATTCTATAAACTAAAAGTATTATAAATAGTACAAGTGCTATCTTAAAGACTAATCCACCTAAAAACTTAATTGCTTTTATAGCGATACCAATTAATACAATAGCCATAACTATTTTAAAAATTAAATCTATACTCATAAAATCACTCCTATTTACTAAGTTATAAATATTTATTAAAAAACATTATAATGCTAATACATAAATGAACAAGCCACTTAAACTCATAATAAATATAATTTATACATAAATTATATAAGATATTAGTATGCATGGCTATACACTACATAAAAATTAATTAAATATATCTACTATTACAATATTATTACAGAAAGACAAAAAATTAGCTAAAAATTGTAAGTTTGTTATATAATATATAATTATTAAAACAGATTACTAAAATAAAAGTAAAGTTTAAATAGGGAGTTAAATATGAGAAGTACAAAATTTTCAATACAAAATATAAAAAATATTCCAAAAGACCCAGCAATACATCATACTAAAGCAAGTTTGCTTGAGAAAATGGGTAAAATAGATAAAGCTATAGAAGTATATATAAAATCTGCAGAAGAAGGATATGTAAAATCTCAATATGCATTAGGTAATATATTTGAATCTAGAGGTCAATACAATGAAGCAGAAAAGTGGTATTCTATGGCATTTAGGAATGGACAAGAAGAAGCTGCTCTTAATCTAGGCAATATATATTTTATATCTAATGCTTATGAATATTCACTTTATTGGTATGAAAAATTGGCTATTTTAGGAGATCTACAAGCTCAAAATAATTTAGGAGTTGTTCATTATAAGCTTAAAGATTATATAAGAAGTGAAAAGTGGTTAAAAGAAGCAGCTAAAGGTAATTTTGGTTTAGCTTGCTTTAATCTAGGTATACTTTATGATAAATTAGGAAAAAAAGAAGAATCTATTGAATATTATAAGAAGGGTTCAGTATTATTAAATGAAGAATCTAAGTATAATTTAGCGATAATAAACTATATAGATGGTGATGATAAGTCAGCAATAAGCTTATATAAACATTTACATAAAGTAGGAAATTTAAAAGGGTGCTTTAATATAGGTCTTATAATGGAGATTAATGAAGAATTTGAAGAGGCCGAAAGATATTATATAAAAAGTGCTGACAAAGGTTGTACAAAGTCTCAATATAGATTGGCATATATATATGATAGAGATGAAGATGATAAAAATGCTATAGAATATTATGAAGAAAGTATAAAAAATGGATGTGCTTTAGCAAGTTATAGATTAGGAAACTTATATAATAGAAATAATGATATAGAAAATGCTAAAAAGTATTATGAGATAGCATCAAATTCAGATATAATAGAAGCTAAAAATAATTTAGCAGGTTTATATTTTGAAGAAGAGGATTATGAAACAGCGAAAAAATATTATGAGGAATGTATAGAAGGAGGATTAATAGAATCTATTGAAAATATGGGTGATTTATATCATAAGATAAATGATATAGACAATGCCATATCTTGTTATAGAAAAATAGAAAATAAGTTATCATGTCAAGTTAAGCTTGGGAAGATATATGAAGATAAGTGTGATTTTGAGAAAGCTTTAATGTGGTATAAAAGAGCTAGTGAAAATCAAGATGTAGAATCTAGCTATAAAGCAGGATGTATATATGAAGCTAATAATGATATAGAAAATGCTAAGAAGTATTTTAATATTGCCATATTAAAAAATCACATAAATTCAAGAATACATTTAGGTAGAATATACTTTGCAGAAGAAAATTATGAAGAAGCAAAGAAAATGTTTGAAACACCAGCGAATGATTCAAATATATATTCACAACACATGCTAGGTCTTATATATGATATTTTCTATAAAGACTATACAAATTCAAAGTATTGGTACGAAAAGGCTAGAAACCAAAAGTGCGAAGAATCTATATATAACTTAGGGCAATTAAGTTTAAAATTAAATGAAGATGAAGAAGCTAAAAAATACTATAAAGAAGGTTTTAATTTAGGAAATAAAAAATGTGAATACATGCTAGCTGGTATATATTATAAGAAAAGTTTAGATATGTATAAAAGTCTAGCAGAAGAAGAATATGATAATTCTAAGCAAATATTAAAGACAATGCCAGATCTGAGCATAAACTTTGATGAAGTACTTACTCCGCCATTTAAAGAAATTGATTTAAATGAGGAAGAAGAAGAGTATGTACCAATATATATATTAGAAAAAGATGAGAATTTAAAATTACAATTTGAAAAACCATTAGAAGAAATGATAATAGATAAATAATAGAAGAAAATACCTCAAAGTAAAATATATTACTTTGAGGTATTTTTACCTTGAAACTAAATATATCATATATATAAAATATGTAGTTATTAAAAATAAACTTTCGTACTTTGTTATTTCTTTATCTTGAACAACAAATATATAAGAAAGTATTATAGCGCATATCATAAATATACTATCCAATATTAGTGCAGGCTCTAGAGATAAAGGAGAGATAAATGCTGATGCACCTAAAATAAATAAAATATTAAATATATTAGAACCAATTACATTCCCAACAGCAATATCGTTTTCACCTTTAGTGGCTGCAATAACAGATGTAATAAATTCTGGTAAAGAAGTACCAAGTGCTACAACTGAGATACCAATTAAGTGATCACTTACGCCAAAGGAATAAGCTATATTAGTTGCACAACTTACAACCATTTTCCCACCAATTATAATAGCTATAAGACCAACTCCTGAAATTAATAAAGACTTAGCTAAAGAATTATCTATAGATATAGAGGCTATATTTGTATTTGCTTCTAAAAATTCATAACTTTCTTTTAGTGACAAGTTTCTATTTCTTAATGCTTCTTTTATCATATCATATAAAAATAGTAAAAATAACAATAAAAGTATCATACCATCAATACGACTTATAGTTAAGTCTATTGACAAGTATAAAGCTATCATAGAGGTAATTATAAGTATTGGCATCTCCTTTTTTACTATTGATTTTCTAACCTGTAAATTTTTAATAAAAGCAGTTGTACCTAAAACCATCAATATATTAAATATATTAGAGCCAATAATATTTCCTAGAGATAAACCATTTTGATTATCTATAGAAGCTATTATACTAACTGAAACTTCAGGTAATGATGTACCAAAAGCTACAATAGTAAGTCCAATTAAAATTGGAGGAATTTTTAGTATAGTGGCAATATCTGATGAACCGTCAACAAAGTAGATAGCCCCTTTTATAAGCAGTAAAAAACCGAAAATTAGTAATATGTAATTCATACAATTACCTCCCAAAAATAAATAAGTAAATATAAGTTCACGCAACTTTATAATAAAAAACCTCCAAGGTAGAGCATGTCTGCCTCGAAGGTCTTGATTTATAAAAAACTTGTTAATCAAGTTATTTTACAAGGGTTCTATAATATATGAAAATTATATTATAGAATATATTAAAATTAATTGTTATATTATAATAGCTTATTTCTAGACATAAAGAATGTAACAACTAAGCAAATTAAAGCAGTAATAACCATTACAATCCAAAATCCATTAATATGATTTGCATAAGGAATACCTCCAACGTTCATTCCAAAGAAACCAGATACAATAGTAGGTATAGTAGTTATAAGAGTAACAGATGTTAAAAACTGCATAACATTATTTTGATTATTACTAATAATAGCACTAAAAGCATCCATAATTCTACTTAATATATCTCCATATATAGTGGCCATCTCTAAAGCCTGTTTATTTTCAACTATAACATCTTCTAGCAAATCTTCATCGTCAGAGTATTTTTTTATACTAGTAGTACGAACCATTTTATTTAAAACTAGTTCTATAGCTTTTAAAGAAGTAGAAAAATAAACTAATGATTTTTCAAGTTCTAGAAGCTGTATAAGTTCTTTATTTTTCATAGATTTAGTAACTTCTTTTTCTATAACGGTAGTTATTTTATTTATTTTTCTTAGATAATATAAATAATAACTAGCATTTTTATGAAGAATTTGAAGTATAAACCTAGTTTTTTTATAAGTGTAAAATTCTTTTATATGGCCTACAATAAAATCATTTATAATTTTAGTTTGAGCAGAACATACAGTAAGTATTGCATTTTCACACATTATTATACCAATAGGAATAGTAGTATAATGAGTTGAATTTACATCACTTTCATCAACTGGGATATCAATAAGTATAAGTGTATGATTATCTTCGACATCTATTCTAGAGCGTTCCTCCTCATCAAGAGCAGATCTTACACTATCTTCATCTATATTTAATAAATTAACTATCTCACTTATTTCATTTTGATTAGGTTCAACAAGATTTATCCAACAGCCATTTTCAAATGAATTTAACTTTTCTAATTTGTTGTCAATAGTCTTATAGTATCTTATCATGGCAACACATCCTTTATTCAATTTTATATAAATCTTATCACTTAGTATTATTAATTAAATGACTGATTTATATAAGAAGATAAGTAAATTAGCCATTTAAAAGATAATAATAAGTGATGCTTTTTAAATCAATATCCCCCAAAGGACTTTGATCCATTTTCCATCACTCTCCTATTAAAAATAATATTAAAAATTTTATATCCTTTAAATAGGATACCTTGTTATCAAACATAAATCAAGTTTTCAGTTAAAAATATATTAAAAAAATAAAGAATATAGCATGATTTATTTGATTAATAATAAAAAATTGTAATATATAGGAAAAATTATTAAATATAATATAAGTAGATAATATTTTTAGAGGGGGAGGAAGTAATATGAGATATAGAGAAATCGGAAATACTGGTGAAAAAGTGTCTATATTAGGATTTGGGTGTATGAGGTTTCCATTAAAGGATAATAAAATAGACAAGAAAAAATCAAGGGAAATGCTTATATATGCAATAGATAACGGTATAAATTATATAGATACAGCATACCCATATCATAATGGAGAAAGTGAAATATTTGTAGGAGAAGTATTAAAAGATGGATATAGAGAAAAGGTTAAATTAGCGACAAAGCTACCTTCATGGCTAGTAAATAAAAGAGAAGATATGTATAAATATATATATGAACAATTAGAAAAATTACAAACTGACTATATAGACTTTTATTTAATACATAATCTAAATAAGAAAGATTATACTAGATTAAAGGAAAATGGGTTATTTGATTTTATAAAAGATATAAAAGAAAGAGGAATAGTAAAACATATTGGTTTTTCATTTCATGATACATTAGATGTATTTAAAGAAATAGTAGATGACTATGACTGGGAATTTGCCCAGATACAGTATAATTACATAGATGAAGATTATCAGGCAGGTACAGATGGACTTATGTATGCTCGAGAAAAAGGATTAGGTATAGTTATAATGGAACCGCTTCGAGGAGGAGCATTAGTAAATAATTTATCTAGTGATATAACAAATATAATTAATAATAGCTTAACTAGTAGAAATGCTGTAGGATGGGCTTTTAAGTTTTTATATGATAAGAAAGAGATAGATGTAGTTTTAAGTGGAATGTCAAGTTTAGAACAAGTTGTAGAGAATATAAATATAGCTTCTAAGGAAGGTATAAAAGAATCTATGAGTAAATATGAAAAAGAAACGATAAAAGAGCTTAGAGATATGTTTAAATCCAAAATAAGAGTAAATTGTACTGGATGTAAATATTGTATACCATGTCCAAACAGTGTTAAAATACCAAACTGCTTTGAATTATTAAATAATGCATTCATGTTTAATGATATAGGAAAAAATAAAGAACAATACAATATGTTTTTAGTAGGGTCGGGAAATGATGCAAAAAAATGTGTAGAATGTGGATTATGTGAAGAGAAATGTCCTCAACATATAAATATAATAGAAAAGTTAAAAGAAGTTAAAGATACATTTAAATGATAAAAATATATTAGTTTTAGAAAATAAAAATAGACTAACATATGTTAGTCTATTTTTATTTTAAATTTTTAGCTTTAGAATTAGGAAATAGCCCTAGATTTAGGAGTGTAAGAGCATTTAAATACAATTAAAGCTAAAATTTAATTATCTATAACTTAGAAGTTAATTCTCTTATAACCTCATCAACAGAAGATAATTTATCTACTTTGTAGGCATTTTCACCACAAAATAGCAATCCATTATCAACATCTCCTTTTACTGCATTTATAAGAGCTTCTGATATACAATAAGGAGTAGTTTTAGGATTACAAGGAATTAAACAATTATAGCATTTAGTTATTTTAGGTGATGATATAGAATTACGTTCTATAAATTTATTGTGTATTGCACGACCAGGCATTCCAACTGGACTTACAACTAAATTTATATTGTCTTTAGTAGAATTTATATAGGTTTGTTTAAATTCATAAGATGCATCACACTCATAAGTTGTAACAAATTTTGTACCTACTTGTACACCACTAGCACCTAGATTTATATATTTTAAAACATCATCAGCACTGAATATGCCGCCAGCGGCTACCACTGGTATTTCTTTATTATATTTAACACTATAAGCTTTGGTAATTTTTAGTATATCTACAAATTCTTTATCATAATTAATGCTATCTATATTTTCTAGTTCACTTTTTTTGTAACCTAAATGACCTCCAGCTTTTGGACCTTCAACTATTATTAAATCAGCTGTAGTTTTGTCTTTTTTGTCCCACATTTTTAGGATAACACTACAAGCTTTAGCAGTTGAGACTATTGGTGCAATTTTTACTTTAGAGCCTTTAATTAAAGAAGGTAATTTAATAGGAAGACCAGCCCCAGATATTATAAGGTCAACACCAGAGGAAATAGCTTCCTTTACATGTTCTTCGTAGTAGTTCATAGCTACCATTAGATTAACACCTATTATTCCTTTATTAGAATTTTCTTTAGCTTTTATTATATGACTTCTAAGGGCCGATAAGTTAGCTCTTAGAGGGTTATATTCAAAATCTTTTTCATCATAGCCAATTTGTACGCCAGATATAACTCCTATACCACCAGCACGACTTACAGCAGCTGCAAGGGAAGATCTAGATACTCCTATACCCATTCCACCTTGTATTATAGGAACTTTAGCTATTAAATCTCCAATTTTTAATGCTTTAATAAAAAACGCCTCCTTAATATAAAAAAAATTATATCAAATATTAATACCAGGTACTAATAATATTATATAATAAATTGTAAGAAAACAACAAGTAAATTTTTAGAAAAATAAAGATATTGTATAATGATATATTATAAAAATTTAAAAAGGTTACAATATTTAAACTATAAATAAATAATAAAAAAGTACTATAATGTATACATAGTAAAAAATAGGAAAAACTAATGAATATACATGAAATTTCAAAATAAATTCATAAATACTTCATATATTAAAGATATAATATAAGCAAAGGAGTGATAGATATGGGTATAATACTTATAACAGCAGTAATAGTTTGTGTTATGTATGGATTAACATTCTTATCATGTTTAAGCGAGAATCACATACTAGATGATATAAACCAATAGACGACATAAAATAAAATATTAAATAGATATAGAATAAACATAAAAAAGAAGTTTGCTATAAAAATAGCAAACTTCTTTTTTATAAAAGACAAATTAAGTATAAATTAGATATAATAGTGGATAATTAGATAACAAAAATTAAAAAATATATAATACAAAGTAAAAAGGGAGACTTAATATGAAAACAATAGGTATAGTTACAGATGGATTATCCACATTAGAGGTCTTTTTAAACAACAATATAAAGATGATATTCAAAGACAAATTAAAAATAAACAATTATTTTTTTAATAATCTACAAAAAGGTCAAAAAATCGATGATGATATAATTCTTGTCATGCTTAGAGATAGGTCTATAAAACTAAAAAATTATATAGATGATAGCAAGAAAATAATAATAATAAATAGAAGTGTAAAGCAAAAAGATATATACAGACTGTTTTCACTACCTAAAAATATAGATGTGTTAGTTGTAAACGATAACAAGGAAACAATACTTGAAACTATATCCATGCTATACCACATAGGTATAAATCACTTAAATTTAATTCCCTATGATAAAGAAAAAGAATACAAGGATATTAAAGTTTGTGTAACTCCTGGTGAAACACACTTAGTTCCTGATTATATAGAAGAAGTAATTGATATAGGGCATAGATTTATAGACATATCTACATTTCTACAAATAATAACCAAACTAAAAATCGATGAAAAAGAAGTAACACAAAGACTAATAAAATACTCTGAAGAAGTTATTAGTATACATTCAGGAATAAATCATACCTATAAAAATCTTACAGTAGAAAATGATGAGCTAAAATCTATTATAAAGTTATCTAAAAATGGTATGATATTACTTTCAAATGAAGGTATTATAAAAGTCCTTAATGAAAGTGTGAAAAATATTTTAGATATAAAAGAAGATATAATAGGTAAAAACATTAAAAATTTAGATGATAAAGAATTAAAAGATATATTAAATAAAGATAAGACAAAAGATGATAATGTTATTAAATATAAAGATAAGTATATAACAATAAACAAGCACACAATAAATAGCTTTGGTAAAAATATAGGGTCATATTTTTGTATACAAGAGGTAACTTATATAAAAAAATTAGAACAAAATTTAAGTAAAGTTCTTAAAGATAAAGGTCAAGTAGCTAGATATACTTTTGATGATATTAAAACTAATTCTATAAATATGGAAAATACAAAAAAGTTAGCCAGAAAGATATCTAAATCAGATTATACAGTTTTAATAACTGGTGAAAGTGGAACTGGAAAAGAGTTGTTAGCTCAGTCTATACATAATGATTCAAATAGAAGTAAACAACCTTTTATAGCTATAAACTGTGCTGCTATGCCTGAAAATTTATTAGAAAGTGAGTTATTTGGATACGAAGAAGGAGCATTTACTGGTGCATTAAAAGGTGGTAAAAAAGGACTATTTGAACAAGCTCATAATGGAACTATATTTTTAGATGAAATAGGGGATATGCCTATGTATCTTCAAACTAAGTTACTTAGAGTACTTCAAGAAAATCAAATTATGCCAGTTGGAGGACAAAGCGTAATAGATATTGATGTTAGAGTAATAGCAGCAACAAATAGAGATTTGCTTAAAATGATAAAAGAAGAAAAGTTTAGGGCAGATTTATATTATAGAATAAATGTATTACCTATACACATACCTCCACTTAGAGAGAGAAAAGAAGATATAGATATGATGCTTAAACATTTTATAAAAAGAAAAATTAAGGTAAGTGAAGATGTAAAAATTATAATAAATGATTATGATTGGCCAGGTAATATAAGAGAGTTAAGAAATACAGCTATGTATATAGATACTATGGCATCAAAAGATGAAGTTACTACAAATGATTTACCTCATAATCTAACTAATATAAAAAAGGATTATAAAAAAGATATAGATTATATAAAAAATAGAACATCTTTAGAAAAGACAGTAAAGGTAATGAAATGTATCAAAAATCATAATGACTTAAATAAATCATTAGGAAGAAGTGCTATACTTAAAGAACTTATAAAAGAAGATATACTAATAAGTGAAGGTGAAATTAGACATATATTAGAAGTATTAAAAGGAAGAAATATTGTAGTATCAAAAAGTGGTAGGAAAGGAAGCGAATTAAGTCAAAAGGGAATAGAGGTGCTTAAGTTATTAAAATAGGCAGTTAAGTAGGCAGATTTAACTGCCTATTTAACCTATAAATATATTTTAACATTATGTATTATTTAATAAGTAAAGTAAAAGTTTTCCTAAAACAAATATTGAAAAAATTTTTATGATTATTGCTATTTTTCTATTGAAAATATTCATGAAACTAGACTAAATTAACTCATAAAATGAGTGTATACCTTTATTAGAAGAACATCTGAAAATGTATAAAATTAAAAAATATATTAAGTTAATGGACTTAAAAATTATACAAAATATCTAAATATAAAAAAATAAAATACAAATTTGGCATAGTGTTTGCTTAAAGTAATTGATGTACAAAAGATTATAGTTATAATCTAAAAATAATAGAAGAATTGGAGTGCATTAATTTATGACAAACAAAAAGCCTATAGTAGGTATATCAGGTAGCCTTATAATAGATGAAGGAGGAATGTTTCCAGGATACGAAAGAGCATATGTAAATAATGACTATGTTCAATCAGTCGCTATGTGTGGGGGTGTACCTTACATAGTTCCAATGGTTTATAATGATGAAATAATAAGAGAACAAGTAAAAAATATAGATGCTCTTATTTTATCTGGAGGGCATGATGTAAATCCCTTAAATTGGGGAGAAGAACCACATCAAAAATTAGGTGGAATATTACCTAAAAGAGATGCTTATGATTTTAAATTATTAAAATATGCCTTAGAAATGAAGAAGCCAATTTTAGGTATATGTAGAGGAGAACAAGTTATAAATGTATGTGAAGGAGGTAGCTTATATCAAGACTTATCTCTAATAGATGGATGTTATATAAAACATAATCAAGGTCATTTATCAAATGTAGCTACACATACAGCCATAATAAGAGAAGGTACGAAGTTACATAATATATTAGGAGAAAGTGAGATACATGTTAATAGTTTTCACCATTTAGCTGTAAATGAGTTAGCTAATGGATATATAGTTTGTGCAGAATCTAAAGATGGAGTAATTGAAGCTATAGAAAAAGAAGGAGAAGAATTTGTATTAGGAATTCAATGGCATCCAGAAATGATGACAAAGGATTATCCTATCATGCAAAAGCTATTTAAGGCATTAATAACAGAAGCAACTAAATAATTATAAATATATATTTTGGTGGAGGAAGACTATGGAAAGTAGTAAAAAATTAGGTTTTTGGAGTATAGTACTTCTAGGCATTAACTCAATCATAGGTTCAGGTATATTTGGATTGCCAGGAGAGGCATATAAAATGATAGGACCTGCAAGTATTGTTGTACTAGTATTTTGTACAGTACTTGCAGTATCTATAGCGCTTTGTTTTGCTGAGGCAGGAAGTTGGTTTGATGAAAATGGTGGACCATATCTTTATGCTAAGGAAGCGTTTGGTCAATTTATAGGTTTTGAAGTTGGATTTATGAAGTGGGCTATAGGTATGATAGCTTGGGCAGCTATGGCAAACTTTTTTGCAATAACGATTTCTACTGTTTGGCCTCAAGCAGCAGATCCATTTACTAAAAATGTTATAATAGGTGTAGTATTAATAGGTCTTGGAATAGTAAACATAATGGGTGTACAAGCATCAAAAGTTTTAAATGATATAATAACTATAGGTAAACTTGTTCCATTAATATTCTTTATAGTTGTAGGAATTTTCTTTGTAAAAGGTGGTAACTTTAAACCGTTTGTAATTGTACCATCTGGTGAAGCTACAACAACAGCATTTGTTGCAGCTGCAATATCATTATTTTATGCATTTACAGGATTTGAATCTTTGGCAGTTGCAGCAAAGGATATGGAAAATCCTAGGGAAAACGTTCCAAAAGCTTTAATTACAGTGATGGCAATAGTATCAATTGTATATGTGTTTGTTTTAGCTATAAGTGTTGGTGTATTAGGCCCTAAGTTAAGTGGAGCAGCAACACCTGTAGCAGATGCAGCTAAATCAATGGTAGGTAATATTGGAACTTATATAATAACAATAGGAACAGTAATATCTGTTGGTGGTATAAATATAGCAGCATCTTTCTTAACACCAAGATCAGGGGTTGCATTAGCTGAACAAGGATTAGTTCCAAAGTGCATAGCTAAAAATAATAAAAAAGGTGCTCCATATATAGCAATAATAATAACAGTTGTTGGAACTCTTTTAATAGCTTGGTCAGGTTCATTTAAATTTTTATTACAAATAAGTGTTATATCTAGATTTATACAATATATACCAACATGTATAGCAGTATTAGTATTTAGAAAGAAATATAAAGATAAGCAAGTAAGATTTAGAATACCAGGTGGAGCATTTGTACCAATATTTGCAGTATTAATTAGTTTATGGCTATTAATAGAAGCAGGAATTAGTGACCCTATGAAGATAGTATGGGGACTAGGTGGATTACTAATAGCTGTACCATTCTATTTCTATATGACTAAAGTGTATAAAGTTAAAAATGTTGAATAATAAATAGTATCTAGAATTAATATTTTAGAAATATAAAAAAGAACACTTTAGAGAATTACTAAAGTGTTCTTTTTATAAACTATTTATTAGCTTGTCTAGATTTGTTGTATTTTAATCTATCATGCTCATTTAAGAATTTCTTTCTAAGTCTTATAGCATCTGGAGTTATTTCAACTAACTCATCATCTTCTATAAATTCTAAAGCTTCTTCTAATGTGAATGTTCTAGCAGCTTGTAACTTAACTGCTTCATCAGTACCAGAAGCACGAACGTTAGTTAATTTCTTATTTTTACAAGGGTTAACAGTCATGTCATCTTTTCTAGAGTTCATACCTATTATCATACCTTCGTAAACTTCAACAGCAGGGTCAACAAACATTTGAGCTCTTTCGCTTAATGCATTAAGAGCATAAGCCATAGTAGTACCAGCTGTTTGAGCTATTAAAACTCCGTTAGTTCTTCCAGGTATTTCACCTTTATGTTCTTCATATCTCTCAAATGATCTAACTAAAGAACCTTCTCCACGAGTATCGTTTATGAATTCACTTCTGTATCCAAGTAATCCTCTTGTTGGAGCGATGAATGTTATTTTAACATAGTCACCTTCTATTTCCATAGCTTCCATCATTGCTTTTCTTAGGTTTAATTTATTTATCACAGTTCCTGAGTAAACTTCTGGACAGTTAACTATAACTCTTTCCATTGGCTCTAATAACTTACCATCTTCTTTTATAAATAAAACTTCTGGTTTAGAAACACCTATTTCGTATCCTTCACGTCTCATGTTTTCTAAAAGGATAGATAAGTGAAGCTCTCCACGTCCTGATACTCTGTATCCATCAGTTGTGTCTAATGGCTCAACTTTAAGACCAACATTAACTTCTAATTCTTTGTCTAATCTATCTTTTAAGTGTCTTGTAGTTACGAACTTACCACTTTTTCCGCAGAATGGAGAGTCATTAACTAAGAAGTTCATAGATAAAGTAGGTTCTTCTATGTGTATCATTTCCATTGGAATTGGATTGTCACTATCACATATAGTTTCACCTATAGATATATCACTTATACCAGCTATAACAACTATATCTCCAGCATAAGCTTCATCTTTTTCAACTTGGTTTAATCCTTCATAAACTGTAAGCTTAGATATTCTTCCTTTAGCTACTGAACCATCAGCTTTACATATAGAAACTTGAGAACCATTTTTTATAGTTCCTTTGTAAACTCTACCGATTCCAAGTCTACCTACATAGTCATCATAAGCAAGTGCAGATATTTGTAATTGAAGAGGTTCTTCACTGTAATCAGGGTATGCTTCAACATGTTCAACAACAGTTTCAAATAATGGAGCTAAGTTAGTACTTTCATCGTCCATTTCTTTCTTAGCTATACCTTGTTTAGCTATACCGTATATTATTGGGAATTCACATTGCTCATCAGTTGCGTTTAAGTCAACGAATAAGTCAAATACTTCATCAACAACTTCTTCAGCTCTTTGATCTTGCTTGTCTATCTTGTTTATGAAAAGTATTGGTCTAAGTCCAGCTTCTAAAGATTTTTGTAAAACGAATCTTGTTTGAGGCATTGGTCCTTCACTAGCATCAACTAGTAATATAACTGTATCAACAGTCTTTATAACACGTTCAACTTCAGAAGAGAAGTCACTATGTCCTGGTGTATCTACTATATTTATCTTGTAGTCCTTATAGTTTATAGAACAGTTTTTAGAATATATTGTTATACCTCTTTCTGCTTCAAGGTCATTACTATCCATTACACAGTCTTTAACTACTTCATTATCTCTAAATGTTCCAGATTGATGCAAGAAAGCATCAACTAAAGTTGACTTACCAGCATCAACGTGGGCTATAACCGCTATGTTTATTATTTTGTTTTTTGACATTGAATATGCTCCTTTCGCATTAAAATAACTTATTTAGTATAGCACAGTATAACTGTGTATACAAGATACTAAAACTTAAAATAAAAGTATAACAATGAATATATTTTATGTAAAAAAAAATAATTTAAAGTTAATTTTAAAGATAAAAAATAAAAGTTAGTTTTTTTATCTAAGGGAAAATGTTTGTGGTAAAGGGTAGATATGTATTAAAAGTTTTGAATAGAATTTAGATTGCATTTTTAAGTTTAATGAAAATAACAATGAGAAAATCAATAAATACAAATAAAAAAATATTAATTAAATGAAAAAATCCTACCTATATATATAGGTAGGATTTTAATGTCTAAAATATGTCTAAAAATTATTATAATATAAATTTAAAAATCTTAGTTAATATTAAATTATTTTTTGAATATTCCAAATGGCTTACCAACAGGTAAAAATACTCTTCCAAAATGAGCATTCAGTACTGAAGCAGCAGAACCATAGAATGAGAATACTGCTATAAGCATTTCTGAGTATGCAGCAAATGTATGAGTTGCTTCTGACATTATACCGAATGAACTTAAAGTAAGCCCTATAAATAAGCAGTCTATAAGTACAAATATTATAAATAATACTTTATGTGTCTCCATTGCGCCTATAGTCATATATAAAGTAAATATTAGGTAACCTAAGTATGCAAAACCTAATTGCTTAACATCTATAGTAGAAGCTAAAGCTTGTCCAAATACTCCATTTTGAATTAACCATACTAATCCAACTGAGTACCAGAAAAATGCATATCCACCAAATGCAGTAGCTCCAAATGTATTGTTATGTTTAAAATCGTTTATACTTGCCATTAATTGGGCAGATGCTCCTAAAAATATTGCCCATGGTATAACAAAAGATACACCAGAAGTTAATCCTAACTTTTGAGATGATGCAACTAATGTTATCATTGCTAATCCAAAAAGCCCTAATGCTGAAGGATCAGCAGTTACAACTTTAACTTTAGTTTCGTTCATGATTGCCTCCAAAAAAATTTATTTATAATTATATAAGTTCATCTTTGTATACAATATACTTTATTCATAACAAAGACTAAACTATAATAACATCTTTATTGACAAAAACGCAAGAGAAAATTCAAAAAAATTCAAATTGAATAAAATTTATAAAAATATACAAATGTTTACTGTATATTTTTATAGGGTAATAATAATTTAAAATAATTAATTAAATAAGGAGAATGAAAATGATTAGAGTGTGTCCATATTGCTCAAACGTTGATGTTAATAAATTAAAAGAAATAGCTGGAGGAGAAAATGTAAGTACAGGATGTATAGGTGTTTGTAGAATGTATTCAAAAGAGGCTGTAGCTAAGATTAATGGAAATCTTGTTATAAAGCAAACAGAAAAAGAGCTATTTGATATTATAAAAAAATAAAAAAATACCATGATTAATCATGGTATTTTTTTATGCTTAAGGAAATTATGATACTTTAAAAACTGTGTATAATTATTGTAGTCAAGTAATACCAATAAGTTTAGTTGATCGAAAAAAAGATATTTTGAGCAACGGAGGAAGTCATTGGCGACACGAAGTGTTTCTCTGACACGTCGCTTAGGCGAAGTAAATTTTTTATCATATATAAAAGGAAAGGGATATATATAAATTAATTAATATATATATAATTCAGAAAATCGATAAAAAAATCTATCTATAAATATACAATATAAATTAAAACAAAAACATGGGAAATATTAGTGTGGGTAATATGAACAAAGAAGGCAAAAACAGTTCTTGGAATTACATTTATCTCGTCACTTATGTTGGTAGGATGTAGCTCTACTAAAACTTCAAATGTTGATCAATTTGTAGTACTACAAAATAAAAGTGCAAGAATGAATATGAATCTATCAATAGATAATATATACTTTAAGATATAAAAAGGGTTTAATACGATAGTAAACTTATACGAAAGTAGTGAAGTAGATAGGGTTGGTAATCCTAAAAAGTAGAAAATGTATATAATTATAAAATTCCCCTTTATTTTTTAAAGGGGAATTTTATATAAAAATATATTTATTTGAGAATATATTCTTTGTGAAGTATCCAATTATTATCTATCCACTTATATATTGAAATATTATCAAAACTGCAATAGAAATCACAAGGGATATTATTTACATAATCCCACAGTTCATTAAACTTATTTTTTATTTTTTTAGAACTTATTGTAACATGGAATATTTTATCCTTACCATCATGGCTATCAAAGTTTATATAATTTATAGAGGAAAGTTCATCTATAAGTTTATCATGAACAAATTTAGCATCATTACTCATAAAAACTTTCATATATATAACTCGATCATCAAAATGATCATATCCATGTATTTCATAAGGTGTAGCATTATTAGAATTAGAAAATATATTTAATGTTTTTTCTAATTGCGAAATATCATCACTTTCAAAAGGGGATTTTATAGTAAAGTGAGCAGGCAGTTTAGAAGAT
Source organism: Romboutsia sp. MSSM.1001216sp_RTP31141st1_G3_RTP31141_220114 (assembly GCF_039031195.1). NCBI lineage: Bacteria > Bacillati > Bacillota > Clostridia > Peptostreptococcales > Peptostreptococcaceae > Romboutsia > Romboutsia sp. MSSM.1001216sp_RTP31141st1_G3_RTP31141_220114. The sequence goes on from NZ_JBCIUO010000001.1 coordinate 376,156, forward strand.
TTAACACCAAACTTATCAAAGACATCCTTTCTTAAAGTGTTATTAAATTTGCCTGCATCTTTTTTTAAAACACTAACTATTACATATCTCAAATGTTTACCTCCAAGTATATTTATACTAATTTTTAACAAATATTTCATAAAGAATTCATATAAATATTATAAAATGAAATACAACATATATTTATATATTAAGTTAAAAGGTTACAGTATTTATACCAATTATAGTATAGACACATGTTATATATAAATATACAATATATTATAAGGTTATGATTATCAATGTATAATCACAATAATAAAAGGATGGGATGAAAAATGAGCTTTTTTAAAAGACTAAAAAATATAGTGGATGCAAAGGCTAACAAAGCGTTAGATAAGCATGAAAATCCAATTGAAATGTTAGAACTATCTATAACTAAAAAAGAAAAGTTATTACAAGATGCTAAAAAACAATGTGCAAACTTTATAGCATCAGTAGATGGAATTAGAAATGAGAAAAAAGATATACAAGAAAAAATAGATAAATATGAAGAAGCCACTAAAGTTGCTATACAAAAGGAAGACAATGAAAAAGCGCAAAACTTTGTAAAACAAAAATTAGAACTTCAAGGAAAATTAACTCAAACAGAAGCTAGAATAAAAGAACAAGATGAAAAAATACAACTTGTAAAAAATAAAATATCAGACTTAGAAATAGAAATATCTAAAATGAAATCTAAAAAGCAAGAATTAGCTACAAGACTTGATGTTGCTGAAATAAATAATGATATAAATGAGACATTAGCTGGTTTAAATGATGATCATGGTATAAACTTAGATGAACTAGAAAAGAAAGTTGCTCAAAAGGAAAGCTATGGTAAAGCATTAGAAGATTTAAAACCTAAAGACGAAGATGAACTTTTAGATGAATATATAAGTAGTTCTCCATCAGTTGATGATGAAGTAGCTAAAGAATTAGAAAGAATAAAAGAACAAATGAAAAAATAAGTAGATTATATTAATCTATTTAAATATTTGTAGATGAATGCTTCGTTTAAATACCAAATCATAAAAGTTGGTTATATAGACGAAGCAAATTTTTTTTATTAGTTAATGTAAGGGGTGCAAAGTTATGGCAAATGAAATAATACAAAGCGAAAAAGACAAATATAAAAAGATTTACTCAGATATAATGTTTTCTTATGATGACTTAAGACAAATGTTAGATGAAAATGAATTAAATAAAAGAACATTTATAAATAAAGTTGAAACATTAAAAGATTATATGGACTTTTTAGATAGATTAGAAAGTGAAAGTAAAAAAGATAAAGGCTTTTTTAAAAAATTATTCAGTAAAAGTGATGATATAGAATCAAAAATTAATAATTATTTAACTATAGATAAAAAAAGGGATATAGATAAACTACAAAAGTGTAGCAAATGTAAGTGTATAAATTGTGCATCAAATTGCATGGTTAATTCTTGTTTAAATTGTAGAGAAGAAGAATATGTATATGGATGTGATAAAAAAACTGATGCATTTACTAAAACAAAGGAAACTGTGACTTTATACGATGGTAATAAAGAAATAATATTTAATGTAGCAGGATACTTAATAGAAAAAAGTGATAGCAATATATTTAGATATGTATATTTAATTGATTCAAAAGACTATGATAATCAACATTTATTAAGATACTCTAAATTTAAAGGGGAAGAAAATTATGATTCTGTAATAGTTGATGATAGTCAAGATGAACTTATAAGACTTAATAATAAATTTATAGAACTAGGGCTTACAGTATAGTGAAGAAAAATAAGTTAAGATTATTTCCCCTATTATTAGTAGCTTTATTTACGTTTTTAGTTACATTTAATTCACTCTCAATGATAAAATCAGAGGCCTATGGGAAAGATTTAGGTGAAGTAGCTTACTCAAGAAGTAGGAGCTCTTTTCATTCAAGTAGTTCTAGTAAAAGTTACTCTAAGCCAAAGAGTATAAAGCCAAGTTCTGGTAGTTTTTCTAGTAAACCAAGTAGTAGCTTAAAGAGCAGTAAAAGTAGCAAACCACAAAGTACTATAAAGCCAGATTCAGGAGGCTTTACGACTAAGCCAAGTGATAACAGCAATATAGACAGTAAAACAGATAGCAAATCAAATAGCACTATAAAACCAGACTCAGGAAGTTTTTCTACAAAGCCTAAAAATGAAAGTAATGAAAATAATTCTAATACCAATAAAAAATATTATGACTATGATGAGCCTAAATCAAGTAGGCCTATATTTGGAGGAGGATATTATAGCGGAGGATTTAATCCTTTTGGAAGAATGTTTTATAGTTTTTCAATGAGCTCGTGGATAGTAAAGCTAGTAGTTATATTAACTATAGTAGTAGTGTTATATATAGCAATAGATTTTATAAAAAATAGAAGAGACGGAGATTAATATTAGTAAAGAAAAAACAACCTATGGTAGATAATAAGTCTATACATAGGTTATTTTTTTACAGATAAGGATTTTTTAGTATAAAAGTATTGATAAAAAATAGGTTATAAAATGGATATTTTAAGTATAAGAGGAAATTATTATGATATTAGGAAAGTATATTTTTTATTTGTTAAGTGATAGCACTTAAAAATTTATAGACTTATAAAAAATGTTTTAATATACCTATACCGGGTATAGAAAAAATATAATTAAAAAATAAAGGAGCCAAATGACATGGGTAATATAATTACAAAAACGTATAAAGTCACAGGAATGACTTGTGCAGCATGTGCAAAAGCTGTTGAAAGAGCTACTAAGAAATTAGATGGAGTAGAAAGTTCAAGTGTGAATATAGCTACAGAAATAGCATCAATAAGTTATGATCCAAGCAAGATTAAATTATCTAAATTAGAAGAAGCTATTAAAAAGTCAGGATATGAAGTATTAGAGAATAATAAAGATAAAAATCAAATAGATGAAGATAAATTAAGAAAAGAAAAAGAAATGAAAACTTTATTTACTAAGTTTATAATAGCTGTAGGATTCTCTATACCACTATTTTATATAGCGATGGGACCTATGATAACAAAACCTTTTGGTCCATTACCAGTACCAAGCATAATAAATCCTAATACAAACCCTTTAAATTATGCACTAATTCAAATGTTACTTGTTATACCTGTAATGGGAGCTGGGTACAAATTCTATGTAAATGGATTTAAAGCATTACTAACAAAAAGTCCTAATATGGATTCTCTAGTTGCAATAGGTACATCAGCAGCATTTTTATATAGTGTATATACAACATTTAAAATAGCAACTTATAATGGACAAATGTCTCACGGACATCATCAGTTATACTATGAAAGTGCGGGAATAATAATTGCTTTAATATTACTTGGGAAATATTTAGAATCAAGATCAAAAGGAAAAACTAGTGAAGCAATAAAAAAACTTATGGGACTTCAACCAAAAACTGCACTTATATTAAAAGGTGATAAAGAAATTGAAGTACCAATAGATGAAGTTGAAGTTGGAGATATAATAATAGTAAAACCAGGTAGCAAGATACCAGTAGATGGTGTTGTAGTAGATGGTACTACATCAGTAGATGAATCAATGCTTACAGGGGAAAGTATACCTGTTGAAAAAAATATTGGTGATAAGGTAACTGGAGCTAGTATAAACAAGCATGGAAGTATAAAATTTAAAGCAGAAAAAGTAGGTAGTGATACAGCTTTATCTCAAATTATAAAATTAGTGGAAGATGCACAAGGTAAAAAAGCACCGATTGCAAAACTTGTAGACACTGTATCAGGATATTTTGTACCAGTTGTTATAATAATAGCTATAGTGTCAGCAGCAGCTTGGGCTCTATTTGGAAATAAAGATTTAGAGTTTGTCTTAACAATATTTATATCTGTATTAGTTATAGCCTGTCCATGTGCATTAGGACTTGCAACACCAACAGCTATAATGGTTGGTACAGGAAAAGGGGCAGAAAATGGAATACTTATAAAAGGTGGAGAAGCTTTAGAACTTGCACATAAAGTAGATACTGTAATATTTGATAAAACAGGAACTATAACTGAAGGTAAGCCAAAAGTAACAGATGTTATAGTAAGTGATGATATAGATGAAAAATATATAATACAAATAGCAGCAAGTGCAGAAAAAACATCAGAACATCCATTAGGGGAAGCTATAGTTAAGTATGGTGAAGAAATAGGAATAAAATTTGTAGAAGTTAAAAACTTTAAAGCTATACCAGGACATGGTATAGAAGTAAACATAGATAATAAAAATATATTACTTGGTAATAAAAGATTAATGGAAAGTAGAGATATAAGTCTAGAATCTCTACATAAAAAATCTGATAGGTTAGCACAAGAAGGAAAAACACCTATGTATATAGCTATAGAAAATAATATAGCTGGAATAATAGCAGTTGCCGATACTGTTAAAGAAAATAGTAAAAAAGCAGTAGACAAATTACATGAAATGGGAATAAAAGTAGTTATGGTAACAGGAGATAATAAAAAGACTGCCAATGCTATAGCTAGAGAGGTTGGAATAGATATAGTAGTATCAGAAGTATTACCTCAAGATAAATCAAATGTAGTTAAAAATCTTCAAAATGAAGGTAAGTTTGTTGCTATGGTTGGAGATGGTATAAATGATGCACCAGCACTAGCACAAGCTAACGTAGGTATAGCTATAGGAAATGGAACAGATGTGGCTATGGAATCTGCAGATATTGTTTTAATGAAAAGTGATTTAATTGATGTATGTAATGCAATAAAACTAAGTAATGAGACAATTAAGAATATAAAAGAAAACTTATTCTGGGCATTTGGATACAATACAATAGGAATACCAATAGCAGCAGGGCTACTTTATATATTCGGAGGACCGCTACTAAATCCAATGTTTGCAGCAGCAGCTATGAGTTTAAGTTCAGTATCAGTAGTAAGTAATGCACTTAGACTAAAAAACTTTAAAACATACAAATAATAAAAAAGAGTTACCTTAAGTAACTCTTTTTAGTTTATAAAAAATTAATTTAAAATAGTGTAAAATGATGAAAATAAAGTTTGTAAATTAGGCAAGCTATTATTTGGTATTAGTAAATCAAAACAAGATGAACTTTAAAGAGTTAATAGTATAAAATATATAAGTAAAGAAATAATATTATTAATTAATAATATTAAAGGAGTAGACAAAATGGCAAAGTTCAACGGTGTAGTAAAGTGGTTTAATAGTGTAAAAGGATATGGTTTTATAACTTGTGATACTGGTGAAGACGTATTTGTTCACTTTACAAATATAAAAGAAGAAAATGATGAAAAGAATTTACATGAAGGTGAAGAAGTTAGCTTTGATATGGTAGAGGCTCCAAAAGGAATGTCAGCTATAAATGTACACAAATTATAAAAATAAGGAACTATCAATTGATAGTTCCTTATTTTTAATTACGGAAAAAATTATATACTTCATAAAAAATTCATATAGTTATAAATTAATTATGATAAAATTAAATATAAATAAAGATCAAATGGAGTTGATAAAATGAGTGAATCTATATTAGTTATTGAAGATGATTCAGATATACAAGAACTCATAGTTGAGTTTTTAGGTTCTAAGGGATATAAAATAGACTCAGCTAATGATGGAGTAGAAGGTATACAAAAGTTTAAGGAAAAAGAATATGATTTAATAATACTTGATATTATGATGCCAAATTTAGATGGACATTCAGTATGTAAAATGATTAGAAAAAATTCAAATGTACCTATAATATTTTTAACAGCATTAACTGACGAATCAGATCAGATAAAAGGGTTTGATTTAGAGTGTGATGATTATATAACAAAGCCTTTTTCATTTAAGTTACTTATAAAAAGAGTAGAAGCAGTGCTTAGAAGGACATCACAAACTAGTAGTGACTGTTTAATCTTTGAAGACTTAAAATTAGATTTAAATACGTATACAGCACAAATAAAAGAAGAAACTATAGAACTTACTTTAAAGGAATTTAATATACTTAAGACTTTAATAGAAAAATATCCACAAGTGGTAACTAGAGAAAGTTTATTAGATAGTATATGGGGATATGACTATTATGGAGATACAAGAATAGTTGATGCACATATAAAAAATATAAGAAAAAAAATAGTATTACCATATATAAAAACAGTAAAAGGTATAGGATATACTCTTGAAAAAGATATTTAGTAAATGGGAAAAATTAAATATAAAGTATAAACTATTTACAATAACAACAGGGTTATTACTAGCATTAGCTATAATAATATACCTAATCTTATATTTTTTATTACCAACATATTATTATGAGTATAAAATAGGGAATTTCGAAAAAAGTGTAGCACGACTTAAGAAAGAATCAGTATTTTATACAACGGATGAATTAAAAGAGAAGCTACATCAACTAGAAGCGAGTCAAAATCTATCTGTTCTTTTAACTAACCAAAGTGGAAGAAGAATTTATGGTAGAACAGAATTATTAATACTTAATCATAGTAAATATATAATAAATAATAGTAGAGAATACCCTAAGAATATTACTATATATACTAAAGATTCAATACTCCCATATAATTTAAGTATAGTAATGCCGCTTCAGCCTATAGATGAAGCTACTGAGGTTATAAGAAATCTTATGCCATATATTATAGGGGTAGCTATATTAATAGCTATAATAGGTGCATACATATATACAAAAGTAATAACTAAACCTTTGATAGATATAATAGAAACTGAAAGAGAAGCTGAAAATAAAAGAAAAGAATTTATAGCTACTATATCTCATGAACTAAAAACGCCAATAACTATAATAAGTGGACAACTAGAAGGTATGATTTATAATATAGGGAAATATAAAGATAGAGATTTATATTTAGAAAAATCATATGATACTACACAAGAGTTAAAAGAATTGGTAAATGAGATGATAGAAGTATCAAAATGTGAAATATTAGAAACTGATTTGACTTTAGATACTGTTAATTTAAGCAATATGGTTGAAAATATAATAAAAAGACAAGCATTTTTAATAGAAGATAAAAATTTAAATACAGTAATAGATATAGAAAAAGATTTGTATGTAAAATGTGATGAAGATAGAATAAAAAAAGCAATAAGTAATATAATAAACAATGCTATAAAATATTCACCAAATAAAGAAACTATAATAGTGAAGCTGTACACTAAAAGTGTAAAAATTGCTAGAAGAAAAACTGATTCAAAAATATATTTAGAAGTCGAAAATACAGGCATTACTATAGATAAAAAATATCTAAATGAGATATTTAAGCCATTTTTTAGAGTAGAAAAATCAAGATCTAGAAAAACTGGAGGAAGTGGGCTAGGGTTATATTTAGTTAGTAAAATACTTCAAAGTCATGGATTTAAGCATAACATAAAAAATAAAGAGAATTCAGTAATATTTACTATAGAGTTTAATTAAACTTTCAAAGTTCATTCACTTAAAACTCATATTAAATTCATATTAAAAAGTTAATATATAAGTATAGAAAGACTAGCTTAAAAACCATAATATAATACCCTAAAATAATGGCAACACTCCCTCACATCCTCCTATGGGTTGCCATTATTTATATCCCCTATATTTTATATAGGGGATATTTTTAATTGTAAGTAAAATGTATAATTTATAAAATAATAAATTAGATTTTGTACAAAAAAAGAAAGTAATAATTTTTAATAAAATGCAAAAAATAATATAAATAAAGGAGGATATATGACTACTATGAAAAATTATATGAATAATATGAAAAATGATATGGAAAAAAGACTTGATGGAGCTAAAGAAAAAGCAGAAGATGTAAAAGAAAATGTACTAGGATTTATGGCTAATATGGAAAATCAAGTGGAAGATGGAATGGAAAGATATAAAGAAAAAAAATTTGCTAAAAATTTAAAAAAACAAATGGAAAAAGAACATAAATAAATACCTAAAAGAGCTAAATTATTTAGCTCTTTTAATATTTAAATAAAATTGTATCATTACATTTTATATTTATTATATATTTAAGATCCATATATGGAAATTGTATGGGTTAGGTAGTAATATTTAATTAGGATTCATTAAAAGTGGAGGAATAATTATGGATAGAATGAATGAAGTAAGTAAAACTAAAACAAAATTTTTAGTGACATCATCTTTATTTGCCGCACTAGTTTGTTTAACAACAGCATATATATTACATATTCCAGTAGGAGCTAATGGAGGGTATGTTCATATAGGGGATTCATTTATATATTTAGCAGCAGCTATACTTCCTACTCCTTACGCAATGATTTGTGCAGCAATAGGAGCTGGAATGGCAGATTTAGTTAGTGGTGCAGCTATATGGCTAATACCAACAATAATAATAAAGCCAATATTAGTATTATTTATAAGCTCAAATAGCGAAAAAATAATAACTAAAAGAAATATAATAGGAAGCTTTATTGCGGGATTTGTAGGATGGTTTTTATATATGATAGCAGGGGGAATTATATCAGGTACATTTGTAGGTGCATTTGTATTGTCTCTTGTAGGTTTTGTACAACCAATAGGAAGCTTTATAGTGTTTTTATTAATTGGAAGTACTTTTGATAAATTAGAAATAAAGAAAAAATTTTAATAAAAAGGAGATAGATATGAATATATTATATACAATAGGTGATAGTCTTTATGTAAACTTAACTAATAAATGTCCATGTAGATGTATATTTTGTATAAGAGATGAGAAGGATGAAATTGAAAAAAGTGGAAGTTTATGGCTAGAACATGAACCAAGTATTGACGAAATAAAGGAAGCTTTTAAAAATTATAATTTAAGCGATTATAATGAAGTTGTATTTTGTGGATATGGAGAACCCTTAGTTAGACTAGACGAAGTAATAGAAATTAGTAAGTTTATAAAAGAAAAAAGTAATGTAAAAGTTAGGGTTAATACCAATGGTTTAAGTGATTTGATTCATAAAAAGAAAACAGCAATACTATTAAAGGATAATATAGATTCTATATCAATTAGCTTAAATGCTCCAAATAAAGAGGTTTATACAAAGGTTACAAGACCTAAATACGGGGAAGTATCATTTGAATATATGATAAATTTTGCAAAAGAATGTAAAGAGTATATAAGTGAAGTAGCTTTTTCCGTTGTAGATGAAATATCGCAAGAAGAAATAGAAATGTCAAAAGTGTTAGCAAATAAGCTTGGAATAGATTTAAAAGTAAGAAATAAAAATTAAAATACTTAGAGTACACTAAAAAACTATAAAAATAAATTTATTTTTATAGTTTTTTAGTATATATAATAATAAATAAGTATTAAAATATAAATTTAAATTCAATGGGGAATATTTCATAAAAAGTAAAAAAAATATAAAAAAAGTATAAAATTTGACGGTATTTATGGTAAACTACAACTAAAAAGAAAATTAAATTAACAAAAGAACAGGAGCAAAGAGCAATGGGAATATTTGATATCTTCAAAAAGAAAAATAAAAGCAGTATTATATTATCGCCTACAAATGGTGAAATATTAGAGTTATCATATGTACCAGATGAGGTATTTTCCAACAAGATTATGGGAGATGGATTTGCTATAAAGTCAAATGATGGGGTTATAGTATCACCAGTAGATGCAACAGTTGAGATGATATTTGATACTAAACATGCTATGGGGTTAAAAACTGATGATGGTTTAGAATTACTTATACATTTAGGAATAGATACAGTGAATTTAAAAGGTGAAGGTTTCGAGATATTCACAAATGTTGGAGATAAAGTTAAAGCAGGAGATAAAATAATGAAAATGGATGTTGACTTTATAAAAAATAATGCAACATCGGATATAAGTCCTATAATATTTACTAGTTTAGAAGATGGACAGTCTGTAAAAATTGTAACAGGTGCTGTAGAAGCTAAAGAAGAAAATAGAATAGAAATAGTTAAATAACTAACAAATAGGGGGGTCTTTAGATATATCTAAGGACCTTTTATATGTAATAAAATTAAATTAAAATAAATAATGACATCAACAGGAGGAAATTATATGCTTAAATTTTTACAGCGTATAGGTAAATCACTTATGTTACCTATAGCGGCACTACCAATAGCAGGTATTATGCTAAGAATTGGACAACCTGATGTAATAAAAGCATTGTATGCAGTGCCATTTATGTCTCAAGTACTTCCATTTTTTGGAGCAGCAGGGTCTGCATTATTTGATAATTTACCATTATTATTTGCACTAGGAGTTGCAGTTGGCTTATCTGATGATCAAAATGGTGCATCAGCTCTAGCAGGTGTTATATCTTATTTAACTTTAACTAATGTTACTACTAAATACTGGGGTATAAATTTTGCACCAGAAATAGCATCAACATTAAATATATCATTTTTAGGAGGTATACTAGCAGGTTTAATAGGTGGATTATCATATAATAGATATAGAAAAGTTCAACTGCCAGAATTTTTAGCATTCTTTGGTGGAAGAAGAGCAGTTCCTATAATGTCTGGATTAATATCAGCTATAGTAGCTATACCTTTAGCTATAGTTTGGCCTAGTATTCAAGCTTTTTTAGGAGATATATCAGCAGCTATAGCAGGGTTTGGAGCTATGGGAGCAGCATTATATGGATTCTTTAATCGTCTATTAATACCAATGGGACTTCATCATGTATTTAATTCATTCTTCTGGTTCCAATTAGGAAACTTTAATGGGACAACAGGAGATTTAAACAGATTCTTTGCAGGAGATCCTACAGCAGGACACTTTATGGCAGGATTTTTCCCAGTAATGATGTTTGGTTTACCAGCAATAGCATTTGCTATATACTGTGCAGCTAAGAAAGAAAAGAAAAAAGCAGTAGCAGGTATGCTTTTTTCTTTAGGACTTACAGCTTTATTAACAGGTGTTACAGAGCCACTTGAATTTTTATTTATATTTTTATCACCAGCATTATTAGTAGCTCATGCAATACTTACAGCAATATCTATGTTTATTACAGATTCTCTAGGAGTACTTCATGGATTTACATTTTCAGCAGGAGCGATAGACTATTTACTAAACTTTAACTTAGCTACTAATCCAATATATATATTACTAGTAGGACTTGGAATTGGTGCTTTATACTTTGTAGTATTTTACTTCTTAATAGTTAAGCTAGACTTACCAACTCCAGGTAGAGAAGATGATGATGAACTTAGTTCAAATCCAATACAAAATAGTGAAGTAGCAGTAACTAGTGAAGATGAAATATCTAGAAAATATATAGAATATCTAGGTGGAGATGATAATATAATTAAGGTAGAAAACTGTGCAACTCGCCTAAGACTAGAATTAGTTGATACTGATAAAATGAATGAAAGAGGTTTAAAATCATTGGGAGCAAAAGGTGTTGTTAAATTAAACAAGACTAGTGCTCAAGTTATAGTTGGTACGAAAGTTGAATTCGTAGCTGATGGAATAAATGAAAGTCTTAGAAAATAATAAGGATATCTAAACTTAGGTATCCTTATTTATAATATAGTGAATTTTAAATTCTATTAATTTTAAAAGATTTAAGCGAAGGTTTTTCTTAGTGAATACTAAGAAAAAGTGTAGGTAGTATGAGTAAAGTCAATTTTTGTTGTTCAACTTTTACCAAAATATAGCTATAATATAAAATAAATGAAAATAAAAAATTATCTAAAAATAGGAGGGGGATATATGTTAAATACTAATAAAGAACATGTAGTTAAATGGTCAGTACAAGGTAAAATTCATCATCCAATAGGTGGAAACTATAGAATAAGTTATGATGGAAAACCTATGATACTTCCAGCAACAGGTGGAATATCATATAATGTATCTGTTGGTGATAGTGTTTTTAATTGGGCAGGTGACCATGTAGAGCCAGGTGTATCTATAAGAAATGAAAATAGTTCAGAAAATGCAGCATTAATGACATTTGCATGTATTGGAAATGAAGCTAAAATAGTATCAGGGGATGCTAAAGGTAAAAAGGGATATGTAACAGGTATGCATGGAGGCATAGACCATGTGTTAATATATTTTGATGAGGAAACTTTAGAAGATTTAGCAATCGATGATAAAATAATGGTAAAAGCATATGGACAAGGGCTTAAGTTAAATAATTATGAAAATGTACACATAATGAATATAGATCCTAATTTATTTGAAAAATTAAACATAAAAGAAGAAAATGGAAAGCTTAAAGTTAATGTTGTAGGAAAAGTTCCAGCATATTTAATGGGGTCTGGTATAGGTTCTAAAAGTGCTGCTACAGATGGTGATTATGACATAATGACAGCTGATATGGAAGAAATAAAGAGATTAGGGCTTGATAAGTTAAAATTTGGTGATTTAGTATTACTTCAAGATTGTGATAACACATATGGTGTAGGATATTTAAAAGGTGCTGTAAGTATAGGAGTTGTAGTTCATAGTGATTGTGTGAAATCAGGTCATGGGCCAGGGGTAACAGTTATAATGACTTGTAAAGATGACACTATAGAAGGTATTATAGATGAAAATGCTAATATAAAAAATTATATGAAATAAAAAAAAAGGTCTTCTATTTAAATAGAAGACCTTTTTTTGAGTTAAAAGTAAGTATATCTATAGTTACTAAAAAATAAATATTTTATTTTAATATATGAGAATATGTATATCCAAAAAAGTGAAATCTATTATAAAAACAATTTTAAAGATTTAAAATTTGCAAAAAATGGTATATAATATGAAAAGACTAACTAGGAGGGGCCAAATGAATAAAAGTAAAGTTGTAATAGTAGGAACAGGAATGGTGGGAATGAGCTATGCTTATTCAATGGTGAACCAAGGAACATGCGAAGAATTAGTACTTATAGATTTAGATAAAAAAAGAGCTGAAGGAGAAGCTATTGATTTAAATCATGGACTTAGCTTTGCACCAAGAAAAATGAAGATATATGCAGGGGATTATAGCGATTGTAGTGATGCCTACATAATATGCATAACAGCAGGTGCTATACAAAATGAAGGAGAGACAAGATTAGACTTATTACATAAAAATACAAAAATAATGAAGTCTATAATAGGAGAAATAAAAAAGACAGGCTTTAAAGGAATATTATTAATAGCTACAAATCCAGTTGATATAATGACTTATGTATCATGGAAATTATCTGGTTATGATAAATCGAAAGTCATAGGATCAGGAACGACACTAGATTCAGCTAGACTTAGATATACATTAGGTGAAAGATTAAATGTAAATCCTAAAGATATAAATGCATATGTAATGGGTGAACATGGAGATTCTCAATTTGTAGCTTGGAGTTATGCACTTTGTGGATTACAACCAATATATCAAATAGCATCTAGAAAAGATAAGAATATAGATTTTGATGATTTAGAAAAAATAGAAGATGAAGTTAGAAATATAGCTTATAAAATAATTGATTGTAAAAAGTCGACATATTATGGTATAGGAATGGCTTTAACTAAGATAACTAAAGCTATACTTGAAAATGAAAATACAGTACTTACAGTATCATCATATTTAAATGGAGAATATGGAAATGAAGACGTGTATATAGCAGTTCCAAGTATAGTAAATAAAGATGGAGTAAGAGAAGTGATACATTTACCACTTGATGCTACAGAAAAAGAAAAGTTAAATGATTCTATAAAGATAATGAAAGAAAATATAAAAAAATTAGACTTATAAAAATAAATAATTAAAAGCGCTACTTAATTTTAAGTAGCGCTTTTAATTATTTATAGTTATGTAATAGTATATGAAATATTTAGAGTATCAGTTTAAACAAATTTATCTAAAATATAAAAAAACTTATAATAATAAAACTTCAATATATGGAGAACTTAAAAGTAAGCACAATTTAAAAGAAAGGATAAAGTTATGAAAAAAGAAGTTAAAGTAAATGAAGGAAGGTCAGATAATAATCCACATATGGATAAGTTATTAAAAGAAAATAAAAATAGAATGGAAATTGCAAAAGAAATAAGTACTAATAAAAAAATAGGTGACATAGTAGGCGAAAGATTAGCTAAAAAACATCATTTCCCACCATGTTAAATTAAATTTAGGAGGAAACTAATGGAGAATAAATTTTCAAATGGACATTATAAAGACGCAATTGAGTATGCAAAATATATACTTTCAAATAGTTCCTCTATAAAAGAAATAGCTGAGAATATAAATGAATTAGAAAAAGAAGACGATAATAAAAAAGTAAGTGATAATTAAATTAGTAACACAATAATATAGTTATAAAATAGTAGGTTAATTAATATTTATATTAAATAACCTACTATTTTATTTGAATAAATTATTTAAGTAGGCGCATTTAGATATATAAATTATTGAAAAATATAAATAGAAATACTAATATTAATTATTAATGAATGAGGTAATAGAGTTTAGGGGGGATTATTATTAATAAATTACTTAATACATATAAAGGACTCCCAAAAGAGATATACATATTGTTTATAGGTAAAATAGTAAATAGTATAGGTTCTTTTGTACATCCTCTTATGTCATTGATACTTACACAAAAAATAGGAATGTCAGCTTTTGAAGCCGGTCAATTTGTGACAATGCTTGCAGTATTTCAGGCTCCATGTATGATAACTGGAGGAAAGTTAAGTGATACGATTGGAAGAAGAAAAGTTATAATAACATTTCAAGCTTTAGGTGCACTTATGTTAATTATATGTGGGCTTATGGATACTACTGTATTAACAGCTAAGATAATGATATTATCATCATGTTTTTATTCAATATCATCACCTGCTTATGATGCGTTAAATGCAGATTTAACTAATGAAGGAAATAGAAAAGAATCATACTCACTATTGTATATGGGAGTGAATATTGGTTTTTCTATAGGTCCAATACTTGGTGGATTTTTATATAAAGATTATTTATTTTTAATATTTATAGGAGATGCTATAACTACCTTAATAGCCCTAACACTATTTATATTTTATGTAAAAGAGCCAACAAAAATTAAAAAAAGCAATGTAATAGACTCAAAAGAGATATATGATGATGAATATAAAGATTTTTCTACTTTAAAAGTATTAATTAAAAGACCTATACTAATAGCATTTCCTATTATAATGCTATTATATCAATTTTCATATTCTCAATGGGGATTTTCTCTTCCTCTTCAAATGGGAGAAATATTTAGAGAGGATGGGGCAAGATTGTATGGATTATTAGGAGGATTAAATGGATTTATAGTAATTATATTAACTCCTATACTCACTAGTAAAACTAAAAAATATAAATCTATGAACATTATGTCTATAGGAGGAATTTTATATGGGTTATGTTTTTTAGTGGTTAGTTTTTCAAAAGTGATGTCATTATTTTTCCTAGCAATAATATTATTAACTATAGGCGAAGTTTTAATAGCTATTAATAGTTCGGCTTTTATAGCGAACAATACTCCTATATCTCATAGGGGAAGGATAAGTTCTGTAATACCATTAATTACTGGAATGGGATATGCAATGGGACCTATGATAATGGGGAAAATTATAGATTCAAGCTCTATATCTATAGGGTGGATAGTAGTTATGTTGGCTTCTTTTATAGGAGCATTCGGACTTTTAATATTAAAAAAACTTAAATTAGAAATAAATGAAGAATAACTAGTATAAAAAATAGAAATTAATATGAATATTAAGAATAAAGTACTTATTAAATCGTACTTAAATAGATAAAATTTAAAAAAAGTTCATAAATTATTGAAAAAAAATACTGTTATGCTATAATTAACCTATAAATACGAATTATTAAATAAATTTGTGAAATAATAATCGGTTTCATAGGGGAGGAAATATAAAATGAAGAATCAAAGTTCGGTTATTTATCAACTAGATGGTAAGCCAAAATTAACAGAAGCTATACCCTTAGGTCTTCAGCATATACTAGCGATGTTTGTTGGAAATGTTACACCACTTATAATAATTTCTAATATACTTAACTTGTCATTAGCTGATAAAACTTCTTTAATACAATGTGCTATGTTTGTATCTGGAATAGTAACATTAATACAATGTTATAAAGTTGGTCCATTTGGAGCAAGGTTACCAATAGTTATGGGAACTAGTTTTGGGTTTGTACCAGTACTTACAGCAATAGGTGCTAAGTATGGATATGAAACGATACTTGGAGCATGTCTAGTAGGTGGGCTTATAGAAGTAATGTTTGGTCAAAGTATGAAAAAATTAAGGAGATTTTTCCCGTCAGTGGTAACAGGAACAGTAGTTTTAGCTATGGGTATATCTTTACTTCCAACAGGTATAAATTATTTTGCAGGTGGAGTAGGAGCTAGTGACTTTGGTTCAATATCAAATCTTATATTAGGAACAGTAGTTTTACTAACTGTATTAATTTTTAATCAATATACTAAAGGGATAACTAGTTTAGCATCAATACTTATAGGACTTATAGTTGGATATATAGTAGCAATACCAATGGGAAAGATAGATTTTTCGCAACTATCTCAGATGTCTATGATATCTGTTCCAATGCCGTTTACATTCGGGTTTGAATTCCATCTAGACGCAATATTTGCAGTAGCTTGTGTATTTATAGTTTCAGCTGTTGAGACAGTAGGGGATATAACATCAATAGCCCATTCAGGGATAGGAAGAGATGCTACTGATAAAGAAATAGCAGGTGGAGTTATGGCAGATGGTATAGGAAGTGTTATAGGGGCAATGTTTAGTGTACTTCCAAATACTTCGTTTGGCCAAAATGTAGGGATTATAGCCATGACTAAAGTTATAAATAGAAATGTAGTAGCAACAGGTGCAGTATTTTTAATATTAGCAGCAATATTTCCAAAATTTGGAGCAATAATATCTTTAATGCCTTCAAGTGTATTAGGTGGAGCTAGTGTAATGATGTTTGCAATGATTGCAGTTAGTGGGATAAAGCTTATAACTAGTGAGCCTCTTAATAATAGAAATAGCACAATAGTAGCACTTTCATTAGGAGTTGGCGTTGGATTATCATTTGTTCCAGGAGTTCTTTCTAATATGCCGGAATCTATACAATTAATATTTGGAGATTCAGGACTTGTATTAGTTGCAATTATAGCAGTAGTTTTAAATATAGTACTTCCAAAAGAAGAAAAATCTGTAGAATTAGAAGTTAAATTAGAAGGTCAAATATCTTAATACAAAATAAAAGATAGTTATTTTTATATGTAAAAATAGCTATTTTTTTATAAAAAACTTTATATATATGTGTTAAAATTTTATTTAAATTTAGGTATAAGTTATATATAATTATAATAGGGAAAGATATAACAGGGGGAAATATACCGATGAAAAGGATATTTAATAAATTAAATGAGAATATAATAATTATAAATAATAAAGGAGATATATTATTTTGTAATGAAGTATTATTAGAAAAATTAGGGTATAAACAAGAGGATATAATACAAAATAATATAAATAATATTTTATATAATATAGAAGATATTGATTGTATAAAAAAAGAAGAAAATATAGATTTGTTGTTTTATAGAAAGACAAAAGACATTGTCAAATTTAACTGTGATATAATAATAGATTTTTTTGAAGAAAAAGAAGTAATTTTTATATTATGTAAAGAAATAAGCAAATCATATACAATAGAAGACTTAGATAATCTACTAGATAGTATACCGATAGGATTATGGATTAAGAATATAGATGGTAAATATTTATACTCAAATAGATATCTAGCAAGTCTTGCCAACAAAGAAAAAGAAAATATGATAGGAAATTATGATATAGATAATTTTAAAGATGAATATGCACATTTATATAAAGAGGTAGATGAAGAGGTAATAAATACAAAAAAGCCAAGGCTACTTGAAGAAGCTATAATAGTAAATGGAATAAGCAAAGAGTTTGAATCGTATAAGGCACCTATACTTGGTGAAAATGAAGATGTAATTTATACGGTAGGAGCTACAAGGGATATAAGTTTGAGAAAAAAGATAGAAAAGCAGGTATTTAATAACCACAATCAAGTATCAACTTTGAACAATATTTTAAATAGATCTAATCGTGATATAAAAGGATTATTAGAAAATGGTTGTTATGAGCTCTTAAAATACTTAAGTATTGATGGAATATCTATATGGTTGTATGATAAAGATAAAAAAGAATTAAAATCATATATAAGAAGAGGTTATTCTGTTGTATCACAGCATGAAGGTATAATAAAACTAGGTAAAGATACAATAGAGTGGGAAATTTTTAATAATATGTCAGATGGCTTAAGGGATATAAATGAAGTAAGCCATATAGATATATGCAAAAAAATGGAAAATGATGGAGTGAAATACATAGGAACTTATAAAATAAAATTAAGAGATGATATTATAGGCATATTAACTATATATTATAAATATGATAATAAACCACCAGAATATGACCAAAGTAATTTTATAAAAGCTATATGTGGTCAGATGGCTATATTAATCAAAAACTTAAAACTCACTAATGAAATAAAAATAGAAAATAAAAAAAGAAGCAATACAGAAAGAGAATTGGCATTGTTTTTAGAAACAGCAGTTGATTTAGTAGGGGTTATAGATGAAGATGGATATTTTAAAAAAGCAAACTCAAAATGGAGTGAAGTATTAGGATGGACAGAAGAAGAATTAATAAATATTAATTTAAAAAATTTACTACATCCTGAAGATATGAAAAAGGTATTATCAGTTAAAGATTTTAAAAAAGGTTCTAAATTTAGAAAAAATGTTAAGTATAGATATTTAAACAAAAATGGAAAATATATATGGTTACATATAGGTAGCAAGTATGTAGAGGAAGAAAATCATTTTTTAGTTACAGGAAGAGATATAACAAAAGAAATGTATGTTGAAGAACAAACTAAAAAACTAGAAAAAGCTATTGAAATAGAGAGTATGAAAAATGAATTTTTCTCTAATATATCACATGAATTTAAAACTCCACTTAATATAATACTTGGGAGCATGCAGTTATTAAATCAAAGTATATATAAAAATAGCATAACTACTGAAAAACTTATTAATCATATAAGTACAATAAAGCAAAATTCTTATAGACTTTTAAGACTTGTAAATAATCTTATAGATATAAGTAAAATAGAAACAGGATACTATGAATTACAACTTTCTAATAATAATATAGTTAATATAATAGAGGATATAACTCTATCAGTTGTAAATTATGTAGAGTGTAAAAATATAAATTTAATATTTGATACTGATACAGAGTGTGAAATATTAGCATGTGACCCTGATAAAATAGAGAGGGTTATGCTAAACTTATTATCAAATGCAATAAAATATACAGGAGAATATGGAGAAATAATAGTAAGTTTAAAATCAGATGGTAAAAAGGTAATAGTATCTGTAAAAGATAATGGGACTGGAATACCTAAGGATAAAATAGGAATTATATTTGATAGATTTGGACAAGTAAATGATGCACTAATAAAAAGAAGAGAAGGTAGTGGAATTGGTTTATCCTTAGTTAAATCTTTAGTAGAAATGCATGGAGGTTCTATAAGGGTAGAAAGTGAATTAAATATAGGAAGTGAATTTATATTTGAAATACCTGTATCTTTAATTGAAGATGAAGAAGTAACTATATTAGATAAAAATTTAAGAGATTCACAAATAGAAAAGTGTAATATAGAGTTTTCAGATATATATAATATTTAAAAATATATATAATAAATTAATGAATAATTAATTATAAACCATGAAGGTTTTCACTAGCTAAAGTGAAAACCTTTTTTGAATTATATTATTATTATCGATGCTTTGTATAGTTGCTTACGCAGACTATAAATGTATTTATAGTAAATTAGATAGAAAATAAATGGAATATGGAGTTTACTGATAATAATTAAAGAATATAAAATATACATCTTATATGCTTTAATTTACAAAAAGTAATGTATAGAATCTTAAAAAAAGTAGATATATCAAGTAATAAAAAATATTTGATATATCTACTTTTTTAGATGCAGTAAATAAACATGATTATAATTATATAGCAATATTATTTAATTTATTAAGTTTTTGTAGTTTGTATTTTTTAAACATCAATGTATTAGACATATTACACAAAGTTAACTTACCTATCTTTCAAATGAATTGCTACTTTCATAGGAACAACAAAATTTACTTCCTTTAAATAAAAAGAAGAATGCGCTGCCCATAATAAGAGGGGTTATAAATGATACAGCTAAAGCGATTGAATTGCTATATGTACTTTTTGTAAAAACTGCAAGAATTAATAAGATAAGATTAATTTAAAAATATGAAAAAAGATGAAGATAAATAATAATACAGATTGGCTAAAATCAAAGGATTCATTGAAATGGTATTATAAAATTATCATAAAAAATAAATAATACTATGATAAAATATGACTATAGACCATAAATTAAGATATTTTGCATAAGGGAGGGGAATTAATGAATATCATATATTTTTTAGTAGGAATAATAGCGACGACTATTGGTGCAATATCAGGAATTGGTGGAGGAGTTATAATAAAGCCAGTACTTGATACATTAGGAAATTATGATATAAGTACGATAAGTATATTATCTAGCTTTACTGTGTTTTCTATGTCAATAGTAGCTTTATTAAAAAGCATAAAAAATAAAGTTAAATTAGATGGAAAGAGAACTATATCTCTAGCAATAGGTTCTATAATAGGTGGGATATTAGGTAAAAATTTATTTACCTTATTTTTAGCGGCTTTAAACAACAATTTACTAGGCCAAAAAATACAATCAACTACATTATTTATACTTATGGGTGTAGTTTTAATTTTATATATTAATGAAGGTAAAATTAAAGGTTTTAGAGTTAATAATATAGGATTTTGTGCATTGATAGGTATTATATTAGGTATAATTTCTTCATTTTTAGGAATAGGTGGAGGACCGATAAATGTAATTGCATTAATGTATATACTAGGTATGGGAAGTAAGGAAAGTTCTATACATTCTATATTTATAATATTTTTTTCACAAGGGTCTAAACTTTTATCGGTGTTTTTATCAGAAGGATTTAGTGTATATAACTTAGAGGTACTTCCTTTCATGGTTGTAGGTGGTATTATGGGAGGATTTATAGGAAGTTATTTATTAGGAAAGATGAAGAAAAACAATATAAAAAATCTTTTTACATATACTATGTTAATTATTATGTGTTTTAATTTGTACAATTTAATAAAAAAATAGTTAAATATATATTTAATAACCAAATAATTGTTAATATCAAAAAATATCTAAGTAAGAAAATGAGGGGAAAAAATATAATGATAAAAAATATAAAAAGTATTTTTTTACTCTTTACCATTTTATTTATAATTTGTGTATCAATAAAAAATAATAGTGTATATGCACAAAAACTAAATGATAGTAATTTGAGTAAAGATATCATAATAGATAGTATAGAGAGTACATATAATAAAAAGGAATTAGAAAAAAACTATATAAATAAAGTTAGGGCTAATTTAAAGGATGAAGTAAAAGACAGTGAATATTACTTTATACAAGGTTATATAGACTATAGTATAAATGATTATAAAAGTGCAATAAAAAATTTTGAATTAGCCAAAAAGGATATAAAAAATTCTAAGGATACATTTTTAAAAGTATACAATTATATACTTTTAAATAATTGTCTTTTAGAAGAAGGCAAAAGTGAAAATTTAATAACTAATGCTAAGAAGGCAATTACATATATAAAGGAAGATAAGTCATATAAAAATAATAGTAATGTAGTTTGGGAAGTAATATTTCCATTAAGTTATAATGCAAAAACTAAGGATGAATCAATAAAATTACTAAAATCATATATAGAAGAAACTAGCAATTTAGATATAGAGACTAAAATGGCATTAAGGGGAAATTTAGCTATAATATATACTATGGATAGAAAGTATGGCAAAGCTATATATAATTATTTAGATGTTATAAATTTAGCAAAGAAACATCCAAATATAGATAAAGCTGGTGTGTATGAAGCTAAAGCATATACTTTTATAGGTAATATAGTATATGAATTAGGTCTGCATAAAGAAGCTATAGATTGGTATGATATGGCAATAAATATAAAAATACCAAATAAATTAAACAATGCAGAAGCGAAGGTAAATACATATATAAATCAGATGCATGCATACTTAAGTATCGGTGATTACGATAAATGTAGTGATGTAGTAAATGAGACAAAAAAATATATAAAATATCTAGATAAAAATGAACAAGATGATGTAGAAATTCTTCTAAATTATAATATAGCCAATATAAATATACATAAAGGAAATTATGAAGAAGCTAAAAAATATATAAAAAAAGGTTCAGAGTTATTAAAAGAAGATAAAGTAGAATATTTTATTCATAAAGATATTTTCTTAGGATTATCATATGCAAGTATATTAAAAGAAGAAGGAAATTATAAAGAAGCTTTAGATATATATAATAAAATACTAAAGCTAAAAAATGAAGGTGCTAAATATATAGAAATTGATATCTATTCTGATATAGCTGAAATATACAGTAAAATAGGAGATCTAGAATCATATAAAAAATACAATGAAATACTAAAAGAAAAGAAAGAATCTTTAGATGAAATTATAAAAAATGATTATATTGAATATTCAATAAAGGCATATGAAAATGAAGTATTAAAAGAGAAAGAGAAAAACGAACAAATAAAAGTATTAATTATGACATGTATAGTAGTAATATTAATTATTATTTTAATAGCAAGAATAGTTCGTGTGAAAGCATTAAAAAAATTACACTATCAAGATAGTATGACAGGTCTTTATAATAGGAGATATCTAGATGATTATGAACAGAGAAATATAAAGAAACTAGAAGAAAAGGAAATTTCTATAGTATTACTAGATATAGACTACTTTAAGAAATATAATGATAATTATGGACATATAGAAGGAGATAAAGTAATAAAAGAAGTATCAAATTCAGTTCTTATGAATATTAGAAAGAAAGGGATAGGAATAAGATTTGGAGGTGAAGAAATAGTTATTATACTAGAGGACACTAGTGAAAATGAAGCCATAGAAATAGTAGAAAAAATACAAAAAGATATAAAAAATAAGGCAATAGAACATAAATATTCATTAGTTAATGACATAGTAACTACAAGTATAGGTATATATACTAAAAAGAAAAATATGAAAGAAGATATATATTTAGCAATAGATAAAGCAGACAAGGCATTGTATGAGTCTAAAAATAATGGAAGAAATAGATATAGTATATATAATTAAAAAAGTAATGAACTTTTAATTATAAAAATTATATTAAATTTTAAATAAAAGCCCTTAAAATGATATTAATGTTTTAAGGGCTTTTATTTAAAATTTGAATAAGTATGAAGGAATTTATATGTTAATATCTAATATTGTATAAAGAAAGGTATATGACAAACGTTTATCAGGGGGATTATATGGAAAAAACAAAAGTAAGAAGAAAGCCAAAGTGGCTAAGAGTAAATTATGAACGTCAATCTATAAAAGAGATTGAAGTTATGATGGAACAGTTATCATTAAATACAGTATGCAAAGAAGCAAAATGCCCTAATTTAGGT
Source organism: Romboutsia sp. MSSM.1001216sp_RTP31141st1_G3_RTP31141_220114 (assembly GCF_039031195.1). NCBI lineage: Bacteria > Bacillati > Bacillota > Clostridia > Peptostreptococcales > Peptostreptococcaceae > Romboutsia > Romboutsia sp. MSSM.1001216sp_RTP31141st1_G3_RTP31141_220114. The sequence continues at coordinate 399,820 of NZ_JBCIUO010000001.1, forward strand.
GAATGCTATAAAAAAAGAACAGCTACATTTATGATAATGGGAAGTCAATGCACTAGAAATTGTAGGTTTTGTAATGTAACTAATGGTAAACCTCAAAATCTTGATATAAATGAACCAGAAAATGTAGCAAAAGCAGTAAAAGAACTAGGATTATCTCATGCAGTTATAACAAGTGTAACAAGAGATGATTTAGAGGATTGTGGAGCTAGTCACTTTGCAAAAACTATAGAAGCTGTGAAGAGTTTAAATCCAGATACTACTGTAGAAGTGCTAATACCAGATTTAAAAGGTATCAAAGAAAATTTAGATATAGTTATAAAAGCAAATCCTGATGTAATAAATCATAATGTCGAAACTGTAGAAAGATTATATGATACAGTTCGTCCAGAAGCAATATATGAAAGAAGTATAGATGTTTTAAAATATGTAAAGGAAGTAGCACCTCATATATTAACAAAAACTGGTATAATGGTTGGCCTTAGTGAAAGTGATGAAGAAGTATTTAAGGTTATGGATGATGTACTTAAGGTAGGATGCGACATATTTACAATAGGTCAATATCTAAGACCATCAAACAAACACATAGAAGTTTATGAATACGTAACACCAGAAAAATTTGAAGAATATAGAGTGGTTGGAGTAGAGAAAGGATTTAAGTATATAGCAAGTAGTCCTTTAGTTAGAAGTTCGTATAATGCACAAGAAGCTATTAAATAGACAAAAGGGGATAAAACCATGATATATGTAGAAAATAATTCAACTAATCCATACTTTAATTTTGCACTAGAGTATTATCTTATAAATGAGAAAGACTTAAAAGATGATGTTATATTTATGTTTTGGAGAACAAATCCAACACTTATGATAGGAAAATTCCAAAATACAATAGAAGAAATTAATGAAGATTATGTAAAAAATAATAATATAAATGTAGTTAGACGTATAACAGGTGGCGGAACTATATATACGGATATGAATGGATGGCAATTTAGCTTTATAACTAAAAACTATAATGGAAATGGAATAGACTTTAAAACATTTACAACACCAATTATTGAGGCATTAAAAAGTCAAGGAATAGATGCATACTTTAATAGTAGAAATGATTTATTAGTAGATGGCAAAAAATTCTCTGGAAATGCACAATGTGTTAAAAATGGATGTAAATTACACCATGGTTCTATACTATTTGACACTAACATAGAGGAAATGGTAAGAAGTATAACTGTAGCTGAAGATAAGATAATATCTAAAGGAATAAAATCAGTTAAAGATAGGGTTACAAATCTTAAAAACTATTTAAAGGAAGATATGGATAGTTTAAAGTTTAAAGATATAATGCTAGAGAGTTTACTTAAAGAATCTAGTGGAGTTTATAATTTAACAGAAGAAGATATAAAGAGAGTAGAAGAAATAGCTAAAGAAAAATTTGAAACTTGGGAATGGAACTACGGTAAATCTCCTAAATTTGAAATCACTAAAGGAAAAAGATTAGATGGAGGAAAAGTAGAGTTTAGGATTAATGTAGATAAAGGCATGATAAAAGAATGTAAGATAAATGGAGACTTTTTTGGAGAGGGCGAAATAGAGGATATATCAAGTTTACTATGTGGATGTAGATATAATAAAAAAGATATATTAGATATATTAGAAAATATTGATATAAATAAGTATTTCTATAGAGTGAACAAAGAAGAACTTATAGAATGTATAATATAATTTTAGATATAATAATATAAAACCTGTATCAATAGATAATGATACAGGTTTTATATTTAAAATAACATATATAAAATATAAGTTATTAATGTAATTTATTTATATATTAATAGCATAAGAATCTTCTTTTTTTAATTTTAAATAATTCATATAGGTATTAGTTTCAGCTATAACTACAGGAGTAAGATAAATTAGAGCTATAAGGTTAGGTATAGCCATAAGAGCATTAACAATATCCGCAATTATCCAAACCATTTCAAGTTTTAAAAATGATCCAATAAGTATCATTAAAACAAAGACAACCCTGTAAGCACTTATAAACTTGATACCAAATAAAAACTCAAAACATCTTTCTCCATAATAACACCAACCAAGTATAGTAGTAAAAGCAAATAAACTTAAACTAATAGTTAAAAATAAAGGTCCAATATGTGGAAGAACACTTTCAAATGCACTTTGAGTCATAAGAGCACCATTTAAATCTCCTTTCCATACACCAGATAATATAAGTGAAAATCCAGTAAGAGAACAGATTATCAAACTATCTATAAATGTCCCAGTCATAGATATAAGACCTTGCTCAGCTGGATGATTAGTTTTAGCAGCTGCTGCTGCAATTGGAGCACTACCAAGTCCAGATTCATTAGAAAATACACCTCGAGCAATACCATTTCTAATAGCCATAGATACACTAGCTCCCATAAATCCACCTATAGAAGATGTAGGTGTAAAAGCACTTTTTAGTATTAATATAAATGTAGATGGTATTTTATTAAATGAGCCTAAAATAATTAAAAAGCACATTAGTATATATACAAAAGACATAAATGGAACTACTGTAGATGCTACTTTTGAAATATTTTTAATACCTCCAAATATAACTAAGGCTACAATTAATGTTAATATAATTCCGGTTATTTTAGGATTAATTCCAAAACTTCCATTGATAGAATCAGTTATAGAATTAACTTGAGTAAATGCACCTATACCTAAAAGAGCAACTAAAATACCACTTATAGCAAAGAAAATAGCAAGAGGTTTATACTTAGATCCCATACCATTTACTATATAGTACATAGGACCACCAGAAATTTCGTTTTTTTCATTTTTAGTTCTATACTTTATAGCAAGTACTCCTTCAGCATATTTAGTAGCCATTCCAAAAAATGCTGCAACCCACATCCAAAATAATGCACCAGGACCTCCTATTTTTAGAGCAGTAGCAACACCAACTATATTTCCAGTACCAACTGTAGCAGCAAGAGCAGTGCATAAAGCGCTAAAGCTTGAAATATCTCCACTACCATTATTTTCTGATTTAAATATTAATTTTAAAGCAGTAGGTAATTTAGTTATTTGTAAAAATCCAAGTTTAAAAGTAAATAATATACCAGTACCAACTAATAGTATTAGTAAAGGTGGTCCCCATATAAATGAGTTAATTTGAGATAAAACATCAATTAAATTCATAAAAATACACTCCTTATATATTCGCTTATTTTTTAAGCGAAGTGAATTTTATGCCTTAATAAATCAATAAAGGAAAATGAATTAATTGACAGGAAGATAAGATATTTAGAAATTTTTAATTTTCTAAATAATAAGAATAATAATTGCTTGAATAAAAAAAGCCAAGTCTTAAGACTTAGCTCTGGATAAACTACAACTATAAAACTATACAAAAAGTAAGTATAGTACATAATCCCTGTCCTTTTGCCTGAGAGATTGAGCAAAATTGCCTTGCCCCTTCGGCGCCTATATAGGTCTCTCCAGAGTTCCCTAAGCTTTACAGTCCTACTTATAAAAGTACCTGAGAGTGCGACTCCTTCGGTGTGTCAAAATGACATCTCTTCTATAAAGCTTCAATCGGGTATTGATTTGTTATTGCATTTGCTATAATAGTACAAAAAAAAATATCAAATGTCAAATCAAAAAAAATAAAATTAAAAACTTTAGCTATATAAACTAGATATTTAAAATCTTAGGATAATTTCTACAATATATATTTTTTGACTTAATCAAACTAGAATAAAAATATGTCTATTGAACAATATAACTAATGAAAATTAATTAAAAGGAGATATAAAATGAAACCAAATCCAGACGATAGAAGAGACAATGTTGAGAAAATACAATGTAATATAAATCATACTCTAAAAAATATTAGATTAGCAAATGAAATGATTGAAAAGGTAGATAATCCTGAAGAAAGAAGAAAATTAGAGGAAAAAAATAAAAGAAGAGAGGAATCTCTTAGTAATATGCGTAGTGAAATAAAAGAAGAAGCTAATGTAAATAAAAATGAGTATAGATAAATAAAATATATAATTTAATCCTAAATATAAAAAAGGTAATAAGTATGTACTAACATAAACTTATTACCTTTTAAAATATTAATCATCTAAACAAGCCAAACCTCTATCGTATAAAAGTTCATCTAATTTTAGAATACCGATTCCTTTGTTTACACCAAATATAATTACAGCATCTCTTAAATTTTTAGAATATAGCTCACCACAATCTGCAAGTCTTAAAGCTTTATTAGTTTCTTTAATATCTAGACTTGCTCCGATACAAAGTTTGATAACTTTATCGCGACTAGGTTTTTTACTTCCATTTAAAATTTGATAACCATAAGTTCTATCTATACAAGCATTTTTTATAAGTTCACTTTTAGTAATTTGTTTATGTTTTAAAATATCTTCAAAAAATGTTTTGAACTCTAAGCCTTTATATTTATCATAGATATCTACTAGATACTCATCTAAGCAGCTTTCATCTTTTATATTTTTTAAAACTCTCATTAACTCTATTGTTTCATTATTCAAGCTATCACCTCCAATTTATATAGAAGATTGTTTCATATAAAGTTGTTTTTTTACAACTATAGTATTTTTTCTTTTAAATAAATTATCTAAATAATTATAATAAGTACCAGGTGTTATTATACCATTTATTGCTATTAAATCTAAACCTATAGAACCTACGATAGTATCTGCAAGTCTTACGCAATTTGCTGTTAGAGTAAAGTATGTTTTAAAATACCCAGATTTGAATTTATAAAATTTACAATTAGTATCTAAAAACATTAGATTTGTTTCATCAGTATACTCCTTAAATGGATCTTTCTTTGAATTACATTCCCAGTGAATACAATTGTTTTTAATAGATGATATTTTATCTTTAATAGCATTATGTTGAATTTTATTTAATGCTAAAGTAAACCCTATTAGAGAACGATTGCATTTAGAATTTATAAAATTAATATATTTTTTAGTATTAGCTTCTAATAAAACACCATCGCTAACAAGTGTAAATAATCTATTAGAACTACTATCATAAGTTCCATATGAATAAGTTATTCCATCAAAAGATATATCAACATGACCAAATCCATTAGCACAATCAGGAGCTAGATGAATAAATATATCTATTGTTGAAAAAGAGTTATCTATTAGATTATCATAGTCACTACTTTCAACTAAAACTTTATTATTAGGATTTACCTTGATAAAATTATTAATTTTATCTAATAGATGTTGAGGTATAAATGCGGCATAAACTATTGGTAGTGTAATCCTAAATCTCCTTTTTAAATTAGATTTAAAGGCATTGATATCTAAAATCTCCCTTAAAAAATCAGAAAAAAGTGTAAGAGATATTAGTATTACATATATACTGCATATTTTATCTACTATAGATATATAATCTAGTGGATAAAATAATAAAACAACACCAAATCCTAATGATATTAAGCTAAAAATAAAGCCTCTTACACATTCTTTTACATTGTTTTTGTATAAAATAATAGCTGCAGTAATTCTACCTACAAAATTTAATAATGCATACAGAACTATTACTCTTATAATAGATACCGTTAAAAAAATAGGATTATATTTAATAAAAAGCCCAAGAGAAATACAAAGAATACCTTCAACTAGTGTACTTATATGGCGCTTTTCTTTGTTAAAAATATAAGTTAGCATAGATAATGTACCTATAACTAATAAAAAAGTTAGTATCATATCAGTTGTTATACTTCCTATAAAATCAGAACTAAATAACATAATAAGTCCTAGTATAAATAAAATTATAGATTTTGATAATATAGAAAAAGGGGATATAGTTTTTACGTTCATATAAAACCTCCTTACAGATAATATAATATTATCATTAAATTAGAAGTTTAACAAAATAGTATTTATGTATGATATAATTTTACTGAAAATGTAGATAAAGAGGGATTAAATTTGAATTTAGAAGCAGAACTAGAGTTGTCTTTATATGAAGAACTAAAAACAATACATAAAAGTAGTAAAAGTGAAGTAATACTTGTTCATAATAATATAAAAAACAAATTATATATAAAAAGATTATTAAAAGAATGTAATAAAGATGTATACTATGCTTTAAAGAATATAAAAAGTGAAAATATACCTAAAATATATGAAGTATTTGAAATAGATAATAAGTTGGTAGTAATAGAGGAGTTTGTAAATGGTAAAACTCTTCATGAAAAATTAAAAGAAACAGATCATTTAGAAGAAATAGAAGTTATAAATTATATAATATCTTTATGTGACATATTAAATATATTACATAATCTAAATCCACCAATAATACATAGAGATATTAAGCCATCTAATATAATGATAAGTAATGATAATGTATTAAAGCTTATTGATTTTGATATATCTAGAAATTATAAATACGGAGAAAATATGGATACAATTTTACTAGGCACTAAAGGTTATGCATCTCCTGAACAATTTGGATTTGAACAAAGTGATTGTAGAAGCGATATATACTCATTGGGTATTATGATGAATGTGCTAACTACAGGAAAGCATATAAAAGAAGTTGAAAATAAAGGGTTATTGGAAAATGTTATAAAGAAATGTACTAAGATATCTCCAGATGATAGGTATCAAGATGTATCAGCACTAAAGAGTGATCTAATAAAATTAATTTATAAAACACAAGCCAGTAAAGAAAAAAATATAAAAAAAATAGGATATAAATTAAAAGAAAAAATTATAAATGAAGATAGTAGTAAACCTATAAATATTAAAACTAAAAAAATTAATAAAAACACTAGGTTAAAATCTAAGTATATACCAGGGTTTAGAAATGGAAATAGGATCAATATGACACTATCTACAGTATTTTATATATTTTTAATAATAGGACTATTTGTTGGAAGTAGCATTGGTGAATTAATACAAAACTTAATAGTAGTAATAATGCTTTTAATGTATTTTTTATTATATACTAATTTTCTAGATATAAAAAACAAGTTACCAATTATAAAAAGTAATAAATTACATATAAAGATACTTGGATATGTACTATATTCTAATATAATATTTTGGGGTCTAGGTATACCATTAACTCATATTGTAGGGTAGTTGTATGCTATGAGCATACCAATAGGCTATAAATAAACTTTATAATAAATAATGAAATAGTTATTATGGAGGTTATTTATGAAAAAAGTTTTACTAGGAGTTATAATAGGATTTGTAGTTATAATAGGAGGTTGCGCTCTAATGCTTGCACAAGGTGCATCTAGTGTTAACCATGCTATAGAAGAAACACAATCACAATCAGAAAAAGAAAATAAGAAAATAGAAGAGATGGCTAAAAATATTACTTGGGAAATAAAAAAAGAAGATTACATGACTAAAATAGTTGGAGTTTTTGAAAATACAAGTAATGAAATGATAGATTATGTTCAGTTTGATTATAAGCTATTAGGAAAAGATGGTACTGTTATAGAAAAATCTTTTACTAATGAAAGTGATATAGCACCAGGAGAAAAAAGAAAAGTTGAAATATTATGTGAAAAAGATGATTTTGATAGCTACGAAATAACTGCTACGAATACTGCATTTTAAGGAAAGTATATCTTAACAATTGTTAAGATATACTTTTTTTAATACTAAATGCTAAACTTGATTAACGGAAGTAGTTGTCGGTGATATGAAACACTTTGCCTATACGTAGTTCAAGTGAAGGAAATTTTTTATTAAAGTATGGCTAAATTATCAACTAATCCATTTTTTATAGTTATGCTTTTATCGGAAATTTTATTTGCAAAATCTAAGTCATGAGTAATTATTAAAATAGTCATACCATTTTCTTTTAACTTATACATGATATTTATTATATCCTCTATAGATTCTAGGTCTAGTGCAGATGTAGGTTCATCAAAGCATAATATCTTTGGGGATATGGCTATTGCACGAGCGATTGCTACTCTTTGTTTTTGTCCACCAGATAGTTCAAAAGGATATGAATTTAGTTTATCTTTTAAGTTAACTAAATCTAAAAAACTAGTAGCTTTTTCTAAAGCTTCTTTATCACTTTGACCTAGTACATTAACTAATGCACAGGTAATGTTTTCAAGTACAGACATATGTGGAAATAAATTAAAATTTTGAAATACCATTCCAATTTGACCTTTTAACTTTAGTATATCCATAGAGCTTTTCATAGTGGTTTTATCTATTACAATACTTCCACTATCAAAATCTTCTAGTCCACATATACATCTAAGTAAAGTTGTTTTACCAGCACCGGATTTTCCAAGTAAAACTCCAATTTCACCTTTATTTATATTAAATGATATATTATTTAATATTTTATTTTTACCAAATGATTTATTTAAATTTTTTATTTCTAACATATAAAAACTCCTATCTATAATATGAACACTTATTTTCTAAAGCTTTAAAGACACTACTTAGTATGAAAATTAATCCTAAATATATAAGACCAACCTTAAGTAGGGGAATTAAACTTAAAGTTCTATTAGAAGCTATCTGAGCAAGTCTTAGTATATCGTTAAGTCCTAATATATAAACTAAAGATGTATCTTTTATTAATGTTATAACTTCATTAGACATTGGAGCTAAAATACTTTTTACTACTTGGGGTACTATTATTTTTTTATAAGTTGTTAATCTGTCAAACCCAAGTACTAAAGAGGCTTCATATTGACCTTTATCTATTGACTCTATGCCTCCTCTAAATATTTCTGCAAAATATGCACTATAGTTTAGAGAAAAGGCAAGTATTGCTACTGTAAATCTATCAAATACAATTCCTAAAAGAGGAAGTCCGTAGAATATAAATATTAGTTGTAATAAAAGTGGAGTACCTCTAAAGATTAATATATAAAATTTTGAAATACCATTTAAAATATTGTTTTTAGATAATCTTAATGTGCAAATAATTATACCTAGAGGTATTGATATTATAAGTGTTAGCATAAATACAATAAACACTATTTTTAATCCTTGTAACATATTAAATCCTCCTAAATCTAGTTAAACCATTTTTTATAAATTTTATCGAAAGTTTTATCTTCTTTAACTTCAGTTAAAGCTTTATTTACTTTATTGGAAAGTGAAGTATTTCCTTTTTTAAATCCGATGACAAAGCTTTCCTCCCCAAAGTTATCCTTTAAGATTACAAAATTTTGTTTATTTGAATTGCTTATATAATACTTTGCTAATACTTCATCAGCTACAACTGCATCAACTCTAGCAAACTCTAAGTCTCTAAATGCATTGTCAAAGCTATCATAAAGTATAGGTGTTTTATCCTGTAAGTTATTAACTAGATTAGTATCTTTTTCTATAACATCAAAGCCAGCACTACCTTGTTGAGTTCCTAGTAACTTTCCTTTTAAATCAGATTTATTTTTTATAGAAGAATTATATAAAGTAACTATAACTTGTTTGTTAGTTAGATAAGAATTAGAGTACTCTACTTTTTTCTTTCTTTCTTCTGTTAGCGTATAACCATTCCATAAAGCATCTATATTACCAGAGTCTAGCTCTGTATCTTTCATGCTCCAATCTATATTTTGAAATTTTACATTCATATTAAGCCTAGAGAAAACTTCTTTAGCAAGGTCTATATCAAATCCTACAACTTCATTATTTTCATCTAAAAAACCCATAGGTACAAAGGTATTGTCATACCCTATAACTACTGTATTATCTTGATTATTATTTTTATAATTAGTAAATTTTTTCTCACAACCTCCAATTAATATTAGAGGGATTATAATTAATATCATTAAACTAAATTTTTTTAATATATTTTTCATATAATATCTCCTTATAGTAAATTTAATTTTTTAAGTGTATTTCTTTGCGCGCATAAGGAAATAAACTAAAAAAACTCCCGCCTCTAGCTATTGCTAGAGGACGGGAGTTAACTCACGTGGTTCCACCTCTATTTATTAATGCCTCACGACACTAACCTCTTTGAGTACGACAAATAAATTGTTTATACTCTAGCACTATAACGGGTGCAGGGAATCCGGAAACAGCCTACTAAGATATCTTTTCGGTGCTCTGCTTAAAGATGTGTTCAAAGTAAAATCAATTGCACCTCTCACCAACCGGTAACTCTCTGTTAAAGATACTTACTTTTACTATTTCTTATCATTGCATTTAGTTATGTAATTAACTTTATTGTTTTAAATAATAAATCTATTTTTTATTTATGTCAATATTTTTTTTTAATACTAAAAATTAATATATTAGTTTTTATTAATAGATTCAATTTCTTTATTTAAGAAATAAGAGATAATTGTCCTTATTATAACTATGGCAGCAAGGCCTAATATATGATTAAGGCTAGGGTCTAATATTGATTCTATAATATCTGCACCTATTAGAATTTCTAAGCCAAATAGTATGTATGTGCCCAAAAAGTTTTTGATGGTAGTAACATTTTCAACAGCAGTCTTTCTAGTCTTAGATACAATTTCTGATTTTAACCATAAAGCAAATTGAATTGCTATACCCCATATTATTACTATTGTAGATAAACCTTGTAAAATAATTATTAATTTTTCTAAAATATTTTTAAAATCCAAATTAACCATATCCTTTAAATAAATTATATAAATATAGGTTGTGTAAAATATAAAAACTTATTACTAATTAGATATGACAAAATATTAAAAAAAACTACTGAATATAACATAAATTTAAAAGTAAAGTATTTTAATTTATTATTAAGTATGCTATAACTATTTTAGAAAAAAAATATACGGAGGAAGTTATGGGAAGACAAACTGACAAAAAGAAGTTTAACCTGCCTACTGCATATACTATATTGTTTTCTATAATTATAGTAATAGGTATAATTACACAGTTTATACCACAGGTTAATAAAGCAGGGATATCAGACGTTGTAATGTCTCCTATAAAAGGATTAAAAGATGCTATAGATGTATCTTTATATGTGCTTTTAATGGGTGGATTTTTAGGTGTTGTAGCAAAAACAGGGGCACTTGATGCAGGAATAGGTTCAATAGTAAAAAAGCTAAATGGGAAAGAATTTATATTAATACCAATACTAATGTTTACATTTTCATTAGGTGGAACTTGCTTTGGTATGTCAGAAGAAACATTAGCCTTTTATGCATTAATAACAGCTACTATGTTAGCTGCTGGATTTGATTCTTTAACAGCAGTTGCTACTATATTATTTGGTGCTGGATGTGGAGTTTTAGGTTCAACTGTAAACCCATTTGTGGTTTCAATAAGTATAGATTCTCTTAAAGGTGTTGGAGTTGAAGTTAATCAAGCGGTAGTTATGGGAATTGGAGCAGCACTTTGGTTGTCATCACTATTAATATCTATATACTTTGTTATGAAGCATGCTAAAAAGGTTAAAGAAAATCCTAATGCAACTTTATTATCAAAAGAAGAAGTAGAATCAGCTAAAAGTGCATTTATAAATTCAAAAAAAGAGACTTTAGAATTTACAACTAAGAGAAAAATAGTATTAGCTTTATTTGGATTATCATTTGTAGTTATGATATGTGGAGTTATTCCTTGGGAAAAGTTTGGAATAACTATATTTAAGCATACTGACTTTTTAACAGGTAATGCACTTGGAAACTGGTGGTTTTCAGAACTTGCTACATGGTATACATTAATGGCTATTGTAATTGGTGTAGTATATGGATTAAAAGAAAAAGAAATAGTTTCAGCTATAATAGACGGAGCATCTGAGATGGTAGGAGTTGCGCTTATAATAGGTATATCAAGAGGAGTATCTGTTATAATGAGTAGTACAGGACTTGATGTTTATGTTCTTAATAATGCATCACATGCATTAAGTGGAATGTCACCTATATTATTTATAAACATAGCATTTTTAATATATATAGGTTTATCATTTTTAATACCTTCTACATCAGGCTTAGCTAGTGTATCAATGCCTATATTTGGACCATTAGCAAAAAGTTTAGGATTTCCATCAGAATTAATTATATCAACTCTTGGTGCTGGATGCGGACTTGTAAATCTTATAACACCAACATCTGGAGTTATAATGGGGGGACTTGCTATAGCAAAGGTTGAATATAGTACATGGGTTAAGTTTGCAAGTAAGATAATCATTTGTATATATATATCATCAGCTATTATATTATCAATAGGGATGATGTTATTATAATTAAAAATATTTAATAAATATGAGATAGTGATAGTAGTGCTTTAAATTATACTATAACTATCTCATATTTTACTTTATACCTAATTTATACTAAAAAGCATATTAATAGAATTTGAAGGAGACTTATCTTTTATAAAAGATTTAAATATCACATTTTTATCTTTGAGGTTATACTTTTCTAAATTGAATTTATTTTCAAAAACAAATTCTAAATCTACATAACTATTTGGAGTAATATTATTTATATCTTTAGATTTTATAGTATAGCTATATTGTTTTTCGTATTTATCGCTTAATATTAAGCTAATATCTGGATCTATAAATTCATCGTTCGATTCATTTTTTAATCTTATATTTATTTTTGTGCAATTATTATCACTTATATAACCTAAAAATTCAAATTTCAAATTAGGGTCTATATTATTATCAAAAGAATTAAAACCTATTAAATACATACTTAATGAAAATAATAAAAAAGCCATAAATAACTTTCTCATAATATAAAAACCTCCAAATTAAAAGATTATATAAGTATTCTTTATAATATATAGAGTTTCCTCTATATAATTAGTTATTAAGTACAAAAAAATATAAGTATTTATAAAAGTTAACTCACATTTTGTAGAAGACTGCATATATATATTATTAAGAAGATGATATTTAATATATCATGTCTAATAAAAAAAAAGGGTGGATATTATGGTATGCAAAAAAGGAAATTATAAAAAGCATAATTGTGGATGTCATAAAAATTTTTGTTGTAAAGGCATAAATATAAATAAAAAAGAGTGTGAAAAAAATCATAAATGTAAATGTGATCATGATATTGATTGCTCAGAATGTAGAAGACTTAAATGTTTAGCTCAAAGAAAATGTGATGAAGCGAATGAAAGAATAAATAGAGCAAATCAAGCTGCACAACAAGCACAACAATCAGAAAGAAGAGCAGAGGAATTAAAAAGACAAGCTATGGAAGAATGTGAAAGAGCTCGTAGATTATGGAATGATTGTAGAAGAATATCAAATGAGGGTGAAGAGTTAATGTGTGAAGCTCGAAGACTTATGAAACAAAGTGATGAATGTCATAAAAATTGTCATGAAGAGAATGATGGATGTAGCTCAAATGGTCATAACTGTGAATGTAACTCGAATAATCATAGCTGTGGGTGTAATTCAAATGATCATAACTGCGGGTGTAACTTAAATTGTAAATGTGTATGTAATTGTAGATAATAAAAATCCCTAGAATAACTAGGGATTTTTATTAATTTTCAAATGGTGAATTAGAATATAATATAAAATATCCTTGTGGATATGAACAAACTGGGCAAGCCATTGGAGCTTTAGTACCTGTATGAACATGACCACAGTTTAAGCAAATCCACTTTTCTTCAGTATCTTTTTTAAATAGAGTATTGTTTTCAAGGTCACTAGCAAATCTTCCAAATCTATCTCCATGAATTTTTTCTATTTCAGATATTTTCTCAAAACTATTAGCTACCTCTAAGAAACCTTCTTCACGAGCTGTTTTAGCAAATTCTTTGTAAACTTTATCCCATTCTTCGTATTCATTATGTTGAGAATCTTTTAATGTTTTAATTAAATCGTCATATACTTCAACAGGATATCCAGCATCTATAGTTATAGAAGAGCCAGAAAGTTCTTTTAGATGATTATAAAAAACCCAAGCATGAGCTTTTTCTTGTTCTGCTGTATAATTAAATACTTTTTGAACTACATATAAATTTTGCTTTTTAGCTAAACTTTCTCCAAATGTATATCTGTTTCTAGCTTGACTTTCTCCAGCGAAAGCCCTCATTAAATTTTCTTTTGTTCTACTATCTTTTAATAAACTCATATTATACTCCTTTAATAAAATATTGCTATTAGGATTATTTACCAAAATAAATAAAATATACATTTATAGTAATTTAATAACTTTTAATTAATAAAGATTGATATTTTTAATAAAAATTAAGTAAATTAAAGCATTTGTTAAATTATTTATTAAAGTTTTATATAAAACTTTTCGTGGTATAATTACTATATATACAAACATAAAGAGGTGAAATCATGTCAAGTATAAAATATGATATAGTAAAAGAGGTAGGGATAATATCAACTACAACTTCAGGGTGGAAAAAAGAATTAAATATTATAAGTTGGAACAATAGGGAACCTAAGTATGATTTAAGAGATTGGTCATCAGAACATGAAAAAATGGGAAAAGGAATAACTTTAACAGCAGAGGAATTAAAATCTCTTAAAGAATTATTAAATAATATGGATATATAGAAATTTTAGTTTATATATTTTTTATATTGAAGTAAAAACTTAGATAACTTAGCATATTTATATATTTTTATTTTATGATGGATTTAAGATAGCATTTTATACACAAAAAATATCTCCAAAAGCAAACTAGCTTCTGGAGATATTTTTATCATGTTTTTTGTTACAAGTTATCCTGTTTTTGCAGTTGTGATTTTTTTTACATATGCAATTAAAATTATTTTTTATTTCATAAAAAGTAGAAAATTTTCTAGGGTAATAGTTTAGAGAACTAAATGATGAAATATCACACTTAGAGTAATCATCGCAGTAATTTTGGTTACAACAAGAATCACAGTTGTTAGATTCAAGTGATACTACCTTTTCTGAATCATAAGTAGCTTTGTTTACTAATAATTTGAAACTAGAATATTTATCTTCATAGTCAGATAAATCAAATTGATAAAATCCTTCACAATCGCTTATAGTATGAGCTATTCCTTTATAGTAAATTTGATCGTCATAACATTCAACTCCTAACAATTTTACTAAGGCATTTTCTACTGGCTCTCCTTTATGATTTACTATTTGCCCCCAAAGTCTAACTGATTTGTACTCAGGCATAACAATGTCTGATCTTATTTCAGGCTCACAGTAGTCAACATCAATATCTAAAGAATTAGCTCCAACTATACTATATTTTGATAAGCAGCTGCAATTATATTCATTGTCTTGGTAGTATGATATACCAAACACCTCCTTTGAAATTTAGTAATTTTTAGCGTCTAATATAGCATATGAACAAAGCATTAAATGTGATTTTTATTATTTAATAATTTTAATGTTTAAAGTTATACATGATGTTTTATATAATAAAATTTGAGAATATAAATATATAATAACTTTATTAAAAGTACTTAAAAATGTATGAGTATAATTAATTATAAAAAATTTAAAAATGAAAGGGCTTTGTCATGTCTATTAGATTAGTGAATGTAGGGAAAATTTATAAAAGTGGAGAAGTTGAAACAGTAGCATTAAAAGATATAAATATAGAAATTAAGGATAGTGAATTTATAGTTATACTAGGTCCAAGTGGTAGTGGAAAAAGTACAATGTTAAATGTTATAAGTGGATTAGATACACCAAGTAGTGGAGAAATCTATTATAATGATGAAAAAATAAGTGATTACAATGAAGATAAGCTTACAAAATTTAGAAGAAATAATTTAGGGTTTATATTCCAACAGTATAATCTACTTCAAAATCTTACAGTAAAAGAAAATATTGAAATAGGTTCAAGTATAGGAAAAAATCCATTAAATATTGATGAAGTGTTAGATGCAGTAAGTATGAAAAATGAAAAAGATAAATATCCATACAAATTAAGTGGTGGGCAACAGCAAAGAGTTTCTATAGCTAGAAGTATAGCTAAAAATCCAAAGATAATGTTTTGTGATGAACCAACTGGTGCATTAGATGAAGAAACTGGAAAGCAAGTATTAGAAATGATACAAAATATGAATGAAAGATTTAAAACAACAACAGTAGTTATAACTCATAACCCAAATATTGCATTTATGGCTGATAGAGTAATAAAAATGAATTCAGGAAAAATAGTCGAAGAAATCTTAAATACCAAAAAAAGAAAGGCAAGTGAAATAAAATGGGGGTAAGAGTTTTATTTAAAAATACTTTAAATACATTTAAGAAAAAGAAATTACAAATTCTTGCTATAGGTATAATAATAGCACTTAGTTCTTTTTTATATACAACCATGTTTTATGCTATTGATAGCTTAAAAACACCTTTGGAAAATTTTATTAATGAAACTAATCAAGAAGATTTTTCTATAAGTATGATAAATGGTTTAACAGAATTTGATATTAATAATTTATCAGATAAAGAAAAAATGAAAGCAAGTAGTATGCTTATATATACATTAAGTGATATAAAAAAGTCAGATATTAATATTTATAATAAGATAATAGAAAATAGAATAAATGCATTTGAAAAAGATTATAAAGGTTTTAAATTAGAAAATAGATCTTACAAAGAAGTAAACTTTAAAAATAATGGTAAAAGTAATAAGATAACATTATTTAAAGATAGTAAAAATATAAACCTATCATATATAGAAAAAGGAAATAAGCCTAAATTAGATAATGAAATAGCAGTAACTAATATATATGCTAAGAAAAATAACTTAGATATAGGCGATAGTATTGACATAAACGGAAAGAATTACATTATAACAGGGTTTGTATTGTTTGCAGATAATACACTGCCTATAAGTGGAACAGATTTTAATATAGATAATTCTAAAATGACTTTAGGATTAGTAAATAATACAGAATATGAAAGTATAAAGGGAAAAGAAGATTTTTATTTATCTGGAGTTTCTAATAATGAAGAAAGCTTAAAAAACTTCAATGAAGATATTATTAAAACATATAAGGATAAAAATGATTTAAAGTATATAACTAGTATAGTACTTACAAAAAATCAAATGAAAAGTGGAGCAATATATGAAGAAATAAAGGGCGGTCAAGCTATGACTATAGGTATAAGTGTAAGTATTAGTACAATAGCTGTTTTAATAGTACTTATGATAACTTATAGAATAGTTAAAAATGAAAAAACTCAAATAGGAGTTTTAAAAGCACTAGGATATTCAAAATATGAAATACTTAAACCATATATAATGATACTAACAATAATATCTTTACCACTTTTACTTACTGGATATATATTAGGGGTATATACAGCACCATATATGAGTAATTTTTACTTAGAGTTTTATTTAATACCTAGTGGAGAAATAAGAACTAATTTAAGTGTATTATTAGTAGCAATAGTAGTACCATTAGTAGTTATAATAGGACTTTCAACTATACTTATAAATAAGATGCTTTCTAAAAAGGCAATAAACCTTATAAAATCAAGTGTTAATGAAAAGGTAGGAAAACTTAATAAATTAGTTAGTAAATTATTAAAAAATGCTAAACCTCAAACAAAATTTAAATACTCATTTATACTTGCAAATACTAATAAATTTTTAGTATTTTTCTTAGGAATAGTATTTTCATCAATGCTTATAATAATGAGTCTTATGATGTCTGATTTCTTTGATAAAATGAGTGTAGATTATTATAAATCAGTAGGATATGTATATGAGGGAATTGTTAATATGTCTAAAGAATATCCAAAGCTTAACAATGATGATGAGAAATTTATAAGTTTACCTAATGGAATATACAAAGAAGATAATATAAATATTACAGGAATAGACAGTGATAATAAATTACATAAAGTATATGATAAAAAAGAAAATGATATAACTAAAAAATTAAAAGATGGTATTGTGGTAAATAATAGTTTTTATTTAACTTATGGAGTAAAAAATGGTGAATCTATAAATATAACTATAAATGATAAAGTATATAAAGAAAAGATAGTAGGGATATCTAGGGATTATGGTGAGCCTAAAGTATATATGGATAGAAATAATCTAAGTAATATAATAACTAAAGATGAAGCATTTAAAAATATAGATAAAGATGATTTTTATACTGGTGTATATTCAAAAGATAAATTAGATAAAGGTGATTATTTATTAGTTATAAATAAAAATGATATATTAGAACAAACAAAATCAATGCAAGGATTTGTAAAAGTAGCTATATATTCAATGATAATTATTGCAGTATTTATAGCTGTTATAGTTTTATATGTGCTTACAACTATGACTGTAGAAGATAATTATTATTCAATATCTTTACTTAAAGTAATGGGATATTCTAAAAAAGAAGTTAATTCTATGATGTTAAGTAGTTACCTAGTTTATTCTATAATTTCATATATTATAAGTATACCAATAACTGTATTTGGATTAGGATTTGGCATTAGATATCTAGCTAGTGAGTTTGGAATGGTTATGCCATTTGAATTTGAAATATGGCAAGGTATAGTTGGCTTAATTATAATATTATTTATATTTATGCTAGGAACATATGCAGCTAAGAAAAAAATAGAAAAAATATCATTACAGGAAGTTTTAAAATCTTGTAGTGAGCAATAAATTACACAAATTCCATATAACAATATACTGTTTGTATAAGTATTATACAATCATTTTTGTGGTATAATCATTGTATAATAAAGGTAAAGATGTGAATTATGGCAAGTATAAAATACGATATAGTTAAAGAAATAGGAGTGATATCTAGTACAACTTCAGGATGGAGTAAAGAACTATTAAATAATATAGATATATAAAAACTGTAGTCTAAACTACAGTTTTTATATTAAAGTTTAAATTAAAATAGTTTAGATAAGTTAAAAATTGATTGTTAATATTAGGAGAAATAGTTATGAAAATGCTTTTGAAATATGCTTTAAAATACAAAGGGCAGTTTTTTACAAGAATAGCTACGATATCTTTAGTAGCATTAGCTAGTATATGTTTTGATTTTATGATGGGATTTATAGTAGACATATTTGCAAGTGGGGATGTAAATAAATTTATACCAATAATAGTGGCAACAATTGGATTAATAATTATAATGTTTATAACAGAGTATTTAGATGGTCTTGTAATGTCTAAATATATAAAAAATACAGTAAATTACTTAAGATGTGATATATTTTTTAAAGTAATAAATAAAGATATAAAAGACTTTTCACTAGATAACAGTGGTAAGTACATATCAGTATTATACAATGATGTAAAAATGATAGAAGATAATTTTTTAAATAATATATTTTTAATAATATCATCATTAATATCTTTTACAATATCATTGGGAGTATTATTTTTTATAAGTCCATCTATAGTTGTATTTATAGCAGTATTTGGAGCATTTGGATTTATAATACCAAATGCTTTATCTAAGAAGTTAGTTATAGAAAAGAATGAATACTCAAAAAATCTAGAAGAAATAACTTCATTAACGAAAGATTTGTTTACAGGATTTGAAGTTATAAAAGGCTTTAATATAAGTAATAAGATAAATAAAATATTTAAAGAAAGTTCGATTAAAGTAGAAAGTAGTAAAAGAAGATATGCAATACTTGAAGCAATAATAAAAGGATTTTCTCTATCTTTTAGTGTAACTATATACCTAGGAGTATTAATTTTAGGTGGGTATTTAATGTATAAAAAAAGTATATCAGTAGGTACTGCCATAATAATAATACAATTAAGTACCCATATAGTATCTCCAGTTAAAACAAGTATATCTCTCATAAATCAAATAAAATCAGTATCTCTTATAGCAGATAAAATAGAAGAAATACTTGAAACATCCAATGAAAGTATAGAAGAAGTTAAGCTTAATGAGTTTGAAAATTCTATAGAAGTTAAAAACCTTAATTACTCATATACTAGTGATAGAAAAGCTTTAGATAATATAAATTTAACTTTTGAGAAAAATAAAAAGTATGCAATAGTTGGAGAAAGTGGATGCGGTAAAAGTACTTTAATAAAATTACTTATGAGGTATTATACAGACTATGAAGGAAGTATAAATTTTGATAATAAAGATTTAAAAGAAATATACAGTTTAGATTTATATAAAAATATATCAATGATACAACAAAATGTATTTATGTTTGATGATTCTATAAAGGAAAATATAAAATTATTTGCAAATTATAGCGATGAACAAGTGTTAGAAAGTTGTAAAAGGTCAGGGATATTACCTCTCATAAATAAACTTGAAAATGGAATAGAGTCACATGTTGGAGAAAATGGAAATAAGTTATCAGGTGGAGAAAAACAAAGAATTGCTATAGCTAGAGCACTTATAAATAATACACAGATACTTATACTAGATGAGTCTACATCTGCATTAGATAATGAAACTGCTTATAACTTAGAAACATCACTGTTAAGTCTTAATGATTTAACGATGATAGTTGTAACTCACAAGCTTATAAAAAATATATTAATAAATTATGATGAGATAATAGTTATGAAAGAAGGAAGGGTTATAGAAAAAGGAAGCTTTAAAGAATTAATCGACCTTAAAGGATATTTTTATAGCTTATATTATATACAAAGTGATGATAACAAAAATAAAATAACATAGACAATTTAAGCAAACAAAATTAACTTAAAAATTTGTAAAAATAGCATATATTATAACCCTCTTAAATATATCAATTATAAGAGTATATTTAAGGGGGTTTTTTATGAGCAAAAAAACATATGAATATAAATGTGTAGTAATAAATGAAAATGCTAAAAAGACAGCTGAAATATTAAATAAATATGGAAGTGATGGATGGAAGTTAGTATCTGTTTGGAACTCTTGGCACTATCTTAGCAAAAAGATAAAAATAGAAGATGAAGATTAAAATAATCTATAAAATATATTAGCCTAATTAAATATGTAAAAATTAATGTATAAGTAAATTAAAAAAATGTACCCTATAGAGTAGTTTTTAAATTATCTACTTACATAGGATACATTTTTATATATTTAAATTTTAAAATTTTTAAATAAAACTATATTCAATCAAACATATTAGATATAGATATTAACTTATTTAAGTTTTTATCTAAAAATTGTTTGATGGCTTTACATTGATAATTAAAAGAAGGTATATTATCAACAAAAGGCTCTAGGTTACGTCTACATCCACCACCGCAAAGCTTAAAGTACTTACATTTTTTACAGGTATTATGTATGTATAAAGAACGATTTAAAAATTCTAATGCCTTAGAAGAAGCCATAAGTTCGTCTAAAGAATCTTTATTAATGTTACCTAATTTCCAATAATCAAAGCAGTATAAGTCACAAGGATAAACATCACCATTGGATTCAATAGCTATATTAAGACTGCAAAATCCATTCATACCACAGCTAGTTGGATTATATCCTTTAAGAACAGTTATATAATCCATAAAGTTTCTTATTTCTACAAACTTACCGTTTTTAATATCTTTATACCAAAGATTAAATAATTTATCTAAAAATATATAAAAACTAGTAGTATCTAAGTAATTTTTAAACTCATTTTCTATATATTTATTTTGATTATCTATCTCGAAGTTTTTTATATAGGGTATAAATTGTATATATGGAAAATCATTAGATTTAAAATACTCATAAATCTCATCTATATTTTTAGCGCTTTCTTTAGTTACAACAGATAGTATATTAAAATTAACCTTATATTTTTTTAATATATTAATAGCTGATATAACCTCATCAAAAGTGGAAGAGCCATTTTTATATGTCCTATATAAATCGTGAGTTTCTTTTAAACCATCTAGTGATATTTCAACTAAAAAATCGTTTTCTTTAAAGAAAATCGCAAATTCATCATCTATATTTATACCATTAGTTTGAATAGAATTTACAATATTAATATTATTATTGTTATATTTATTTTGTAATGTTATAAGCTTTTTATAAAAATCAATGCCTACTAAAGTAGGCTCTCCACCTTGAAATATAAAGTTTATATAATCTACATTTTTACTTAAAGCATTTTTAACTATATTTTCTAGTGTAGAAATATCCATAAAATCATTAGTATAAACATCCCTATTTTTTGATATATCTTTATAAAAACAATATTTACAATCTAAATTACAAGCACTAGAACTAGGCTTTATTAAAATTGTTAAATGATTCATAAAATCCCCCTTTAGGTAGATAAAATTGTATATCTGTTATTAATAACTATTATATATTAAAAAATAATATTTATTAAATATAAAATATATTAATAACCCCTGTTTTTATATTAAACAGGGGTTATTAATATATTTTATTATAAAATTAACCTTCTTTAATCTCAAGAATTCCCATAGGACAAGCATCAACACAAAGTCCACAAGCTATACATTTAGATGGCACAGGCTTATCATCTACTTTTGCTATTATGCCTTTAGGACAGGCATCAACACAAGTAAGGCAACCATTACATTTTTTCTTATTAATCATATAAACACCTTTAGGATTTTGAGTTATTGCTCCTTGAGGACATTTTTTAGCACATAGACCACATTGATTACATGCCTTAACATCTAAAGAATCATCTTTCTTTAATCCTATTTTTATACATGGAGTGTTTAATCCATAATGCTTATAAAATGCATTTGAGCAAGTCATTTCACAAGCTAAGCAATTTTGACATAGAGATCTGTCTGTAACAACTAATTTTTTCATTCCCTTTTCCCCCTAAAAATTTAGATTGTATTGCTAACTGTATTCAAGTTAAGTGTAGGACAAATACTTATAAAAATCAATTTGAAATTGTGACAAGTAAAATAATTTATAGAACTTAAAAATTTTAGAACAACAATATGAAAAATATATTAAATATGAAGAAGAAAATAACAAATTAATCAAATGAAATTACAAATACATAAATAAATCAAATTTATATAATATTAGTGTAATCATAAAAAGGGAGGACAAAGCTTATGATAACAGTTGTAACATTTAATCCATCAATAGATACACTTTACAAACTAGAATCTTTTGAAATAGGAAAGGTTCAAAGGGCAGGGGATGTTAAAAAAAGTGCAGGTGGAAAAGGTATAAATGTAGCTAGAGTACTAAATCAATTAGGGCATAGTCCTATATGTATGGGTTTTGTAGGTGGATACAATGGCCTTTATATAAAGGATGAAATAAAAAAGATTGGTCTTAGAGATGAATTTATAAAAATAGATGGTGAAACTAGAGTTTGTTTAAATATAATAGATAAAAATAAAGTAAGTACAGAAATACTTGAAAGTGGTCCTACAGTAGAAGAAAACGACATGATAAAGTTTGAAAGACATTTAGAACATATATTAGAAGAAACTAAAATACTAGTAGCTAGTGGAAGTTTACCTAAAGGATTGCCAATTGATTATTATGGATTGTTAGGAGA
The DNA here is from genome assembly GCF_039031195.1 of Romboutsia sp. MSSM.1001216sp_RTP31141st1_G3_RTP31141_220114. Taxonomy (NCBI): domain Bacteria; kingdom Bacillati; phylum Bacillota; class Clostridia; order Peptostreptococcales; family Peptostreptococcaceae; genus Romboutsia; species Romboutsia sp. MSSM.1001216sp_RTP31141st1_G3_RTP31141_220114. Next base: position 423,193 of record NZ_JBCIUO010000001.1, read on the forward strand.
AATATGTAGGATTAAAAATATAAAATTTATATTAGATACTAGCGGTAAATACCTTGAAAGTGCAATAAATAGTCATATATATATGATAAAACCTAATATAGATGAACTAGAGGCTTTATGTAAGTGTAATATAAATAATAAAGAAGATGCTATAAAAGAGGCTTATAAATTATTAAGATATAATATAGAAAATATATGTATATCTATGGGCAAAGATGGGATGATTCTTGTAAATAAGGATAGTATATATGAAGTAAAAATACCAAGTATAAAAATAGAAAATACAGTTGGTAGTGGAGATTCATCAATAGCAGGATTTGCATATGGATTATTAAATGATTATTCATTAAAGGACTGTCTAAGGTTATCTAATGCTTGTGGAATGTCTAATGCTATGAATATTAAAACTGGATTTATAGATGTAAATGAAGTTGAAAAGTTATTTAAAGAAATAGAAGTATTAGAGTATAGTAAAATCTAATATAATTAGGTTATGTAAACTAAAAAATAAAATAAGTTAAAAAGCTATAAAATTAGGGAAGATACTAAATTTTATAGCTTTTTTAATTATAAAATAATATAAATACAAAAACCTCTATTTGAATGAATATGCGTTAAAAATGTTGTGTGTTATAATTAAATTAGCAGTTAATATCAAACTAAGGGGGAAGTATGAAAAATAAATTTTTAATTGGTTCATTAAAGTGTATGGTAATTTCGTTTATTATCGGTATGATATTAATATTTTTATCGACATCTATAGGGCTAAAAATGGGATATGATGCAATTCAAGCTAGTGGTGGAGGAATGGAAACATCTCAATATGAAATGATTGTTAAATCTAATATAGATAATTTTAGAACAGGTGGATTTGTTTTTTCTTTTATAGGTGGATTAGGGATATTGATGAGTGGATATACTTTATATAAAAATATTGAGGAGTAATATTTATCTATTTAAATAAAATTATTATATTGAGAGTAGTAAGATTAAAATTACTGCTCTTTTTATTGTTTATTTGATTTTAAGAATATATAAAGCCTTGTGAAGTAGTCAAAATAATATATAAGTATTTATAAAATCGTGGACACATTTTCATGATTAAAGAAGGAGGAACGAAACGTTCCTCCTAGGATAAAATATATTTATGTATTAATAATAAGTAAATAAGATGTATAATTAAAATAAATCAATTTTATTAAAACAAAGAAGTAAAAAGGGTGAAAAAATGAATTATAAAATACTTACACATGAAGACTATGATGATATAGTGGATATATCAAGAAATATTTGGGAAGGCAATGATTATTTACCTAGTGTATTTCACAAATGGGTAGATGAAAAAGATGGGTGTTTTTTAGGGCTAGTTGTAGATAATAAGGTAGTAGCAGTAGGAAAATATAGTATTCTAATAGATGGACAAGGATGGCTTGAAGGGCTTAGAGTACATGTTGATTATAGAGGGAGACAATATGCACATGCAATTTGCGATATGTTGTTTAATTTAGCAAGAGAAGATTTAAGAAATAATAAGATAACTAATATAGCAATGTGCACTCATAAAGATACTGTAGCTAGCATAAATATGATGAAGGCAAAGAATTTTTATTTAGAAGATAGTTGTCTGGTAGTATTTAAAGAAAATGATAATTACAATAAAGATATAAATGATTTTAATATTGAAAAATGGGACATATCATATGAAGAATTTAAAAATTTAGATTATTTTAAGAAAAATAAAAATAGAATAACTTATGGATTTACTTATTTTAATTTATGTAAAGAAATATATGATGAGTTAGTTAAAAGTAATTCTTTAGTAATAGTAAATGGTCATAGATGTATAGTTAAAGTGAAAGGAAATCCTTCTATAATATGTATAGATAATACTTTTGAAGGTATTAATGACTGTGTAAATTATTATTTATTAAAAGAAAATTCTAGTGAAGCTGAAATATATATACATAATCCAAGTGATGAATTAATAAGTAAGTTAAAAGAAAACAAATATGAGTCATTAACTAATTTTGAAAATGATTGTTTGTATTATGTTTATAAAGAATAGAGGTAAAAGTATATAGATTAATCTATATACTTTATTTGTATAAAGGGGGAAAAATTAATGGGTGTAGAATTAAAAAAGATAACGCATAAAGATATAGATGATTTTAAATTAATACAAAAATGGAATAATGACAACAGTATAAAGTATTTACTTAGACCAAATTTTAAAGAAGGAGAAATAGAAGATATAACATTAGAGGAATTAATAGAAGGAACTAGAATAAATGAATACAAGCATACATACATGATAGTTAAAAATGATAGAAATGTTGGATTTGTAACTATTGATACAAATTTTAAAATGTTATTTAATGAATGTGATGATACTGCTTGGATTAGTATATGTGTAGGAGATAATAAATGTAGGGGGAAAGGTATAGGACTAAAAGTAATGAAGTTATTAGAAGATAAGGTAAGAGAGTTAGGTAAAAATAAAATAGAGTTAGGGGTATTTGAATACAATACTAAAGCTATAAATTTTTATAAGAAAAATGGGTATAAAGCAATAGGAAAATCTGAAAATTTTGTGTATTACAATGAAAATTGGTATAGTGATATAAGAATGGAAAAACAGATAAATTTATAATTAAAATTAGTTAGGGAGATATTTGCAATGAAGGAGAAAATAATACATCAAAAAACAGAAAAAGAAAAAATGTTATCAGGAGAACTCTATTGTGCTTTAGATAGTGAATTAGTAAAAGAACATGAGAAAGCTCAAAGCATTCTTAGAAAATTTAACAATTCTTCAGATATAAATAGAAGTGAAATATTAAAATCTTTATTTGGAAAAACAGGTGAAAATTTTTGTGTAAAACCTACTTTCCGTTGTGACTATGGATACAATATTTATGTAGGAGAAAATTTCTTTGCAAATTATGATTGCATTATATTAGATGTTTGTAAAGTAACAATAGGAGATAATTGTATGATGGCTCCAAGAGTATGCATATATACTGCAACTCACCCATTAGATGTAGAATTAAGAATATCTGGCTTAGAATATGGTAAGCCAGTTACTATTGGAAATAATGTTTGGCTTGGTGGAAATTCAGTTATAGCGCCTGGGGTAACAATTGGTGATAATGTAGTGGTTGCAGCAGGAGCTGTAGTTGTAAAAGATGTTCCGGGCAATGTAGTAGTAGGTGGAAATCCTGCTAAAATTATAAAATATTTATAGTAAATATCTATTATTAAATATTTTTCAAAAACTATAAAACTTTATTAAAGATAAGTAATACCAAGTAATATCATAGAATTTATTCTGATATTAGTTGGTGTTAATTTATGTACATTTTTAGTTATATATTATTAATTATAACCTTCAAATAAATGCCTTCCAAAAATATCAACTTTTTATTTAAAATATTTTTAACTTCTTTTCTAAGTGACTTATCTGTATAAAAATCAATAATACATTCTTGTGTTTTTTACTTACACTTGCGTATCTATAAATCATTTGGTATAAAGTTCTTTGTGATAAAATCTATAAATTAATAGTTTATGGCACTGTTAAATGTATTGATTTTGCTAGAGTAATTTAGTTAGTGTCAAAATTTTGATTATATAACAAATAAATAATTAAATAAAAAAATATTTAAACATGCAAGTTTTTTAATTTTATTTACGAATTAATTATTGTAAAAGCTTTTATAGTTAGGAGGAAGTAACTTGCAAGACAAATTAATGATTAAATATATCAAAAAGAAAAATCAAAAAGGAATGGAAATTTTAATAGACCAGTATAATGCCCTTATTACTTCAGTAGTTAGATATCACTTAGGTACACTTATTAATTACGAAGAAGAATGTGTTAGTGATACTTTACTAGCCATTTGGGATAATATAGAAGGATTTGAAAAAGATAAAAACTCTTTTAAAAACTGGATATGTGCAATAGCTAAATATAAAGCAATTGACTACAAAAGAAAATATCTAAATAAGATAGAGACATCTAGTTTAGATGAACAAACATATTATATAGACAAAAATTTACTAAAGGTAGAAATTCAAGAGGAATTAAATGAGACATTAAACTTCTTATCAGAAGAAGACAAAGAAATATTTAGACGATATTATCTAGATGATGAAAGTGTAGTAGATATAGCAAATGATAAAAAGTTAGCTATTTCAAGTATACATAGTAAATTATCTAGGGGTAAGGCGAAAATAAGAAAAGCTTTATTAAATGACGGAGGAAAATAATATGATAGATAAATATAAAGTATTAAATAATGAAAAAATTCAATTTGATAGATATGATGAAGTAAAAACTGATAACGAAAAAATGAAAAATATAATGAAATCTAAGTTAAAGTCAAGAAAACAAGTAAATAAAAAATTAATAGCAGCAAGTATATCAGCAACACTTATACTAGGCTCTGTGGCTCTAACTAATGAAACTACATGGGCATATATTGATAGATTAGTAAATCATATTGAATCTTTCCTAGATAGAGATTATGGTGAATTTGAGAAGTACAAATTTGAAGGGAATCAATCAATAGAAGATAATGGATTAGTTCTTAATCTAGGAGATGTAATGCTTGATGATAGACAATTAATTATAAGTTTAAGTATGGATTATACTAATTTTAATTTTAAAGAGCATGGCATTAATAAAAAAGATTTTATACCAGATATCCCAATAGTAACTATAGGAGATATGTCTTTCCCTGGTCAAGGAGGGGGAATCATGCAAAGAGATTTAAGAGCTGAAAATAAAAAAGAGTTTTTATATACTGTTAATTTAACTAGTATTGACACTGACGGAGATGGACTTGTGGATACTGACTTTGAGATACTTGATAATCTAGAAAAAAATAAAGATTATAATTTAAAAATCAAATTTAAAGATTTTGATATAGGGGAATCAAAGACTGAAAAAGGAAGGTTATTAAGTAAAAGTTTTGGCAATTGGGAGTTTAATACAACTATAAATAGTTCTAATATATCTAGTGATTTAAAAATTGTCGATATTAACAAAGTTATAGATATAGGTAAAGGGGTTAAATTTAAAATTGATCAAGTAAGAATTTCTCCTACTTCAGTGAATATTAAAACACAATTAGAAGGAGATGAGTCCAATGTAACATCCTTAATACATAATGCAGATGTTTTTGTAAAAGATGAAAGTGGAAATAGATTATTTGGTGGGGGAATTGGTAATTCAAATGGAAATGGTATATACCATAATTTTGAACGTGAAGGTAGCGAAAAGAAGATTACCATAATTCCTGTAATCTATTCGGAAAATAATACTAAATATTTTGAAGATGAAAAAATAGAAATAGATATTCCTTAAATTAATATTTTTTAATAATACCAATGATTATTAATAGTCATTGGTATTATTTATTTTTATTAAACTTTTGTGAATTTTTAATAAGGTTATATAAATATTTTAGATAATATAATTGCAAATATGTAATAAAAAATATCGAAAAACAATAAAAAGTATTGAAATATATCTTTATGTATTATATAATTTATTTATCGAAAAACAATAATTATATATCGTGTATGGAGGAAATATGAAAAAATATATTTTAAATTTAATACCATTTATTATAGGTATAGGATGTTTTGTAAGTTTTAATTTTATAGGAAGTGAAGTAGCACCAGATGGTACTTTAGTAGAGCCATTTTTCTTAATACCTATAGGATATCTATTTTTATTTATAGGAATAATAGGAGTATTAGTTAGAGTAGGATTAAATTATTTTAAAAGATCAAAATGTAATCAATAGATAAATTAAAAGCTGGCATATAAGCCAGCTTTTTCATATATATAGAATTTATGTTAAGTATAAAATTGTTTAGAATTAATAAAAATGAGGTTAATCATATATTGATTTTGAGTATTCAGTTGGAGAAATACCAAATGATGTCTTAAATTTTTTAGAAAAATAGTGAATAGAAGAAAACCCAAGCATCTCAGATATTTCACTAATAGTATAAGAAGTGTTTTTAATAAGTTCTTTACTTTTTGATAATTTTAATTCATTTATATAATTTTTTACAGTATTATCCATATTCTTTTTAAATAATGAGTGTATCATAGATGGACTTATACAAAAATGACTACATAATGTATTTATAGATAATTTTTCGTATATATGTTCATCTATAAATGAAAGTATTTCATTTAATAAGCTGTTTTCATAAGTTTGTCGCATGTGAGTCGTTGGTTTAGATTGAAAGTAGGTATTTTTTAGTCTGGCAGTATGTATAATAAGCTGTTTTAAGTAACAAATAGATAAATCATTGGAGTATATATCGTCGTTTGAAAGTTCTTCTATAAGTTTACTTATAATATTGTAGGATTCTCTTTCTAAAGTAAATACTTTATTACAAAGTACTTCATAGTCATTAGAGTCCATTTTAAAGTTAATAGTTAAGTAAGAGCTAATATTATCTGAAGTAGCTTGAGTATGAAATTGAAATGGAGCATAAAATATGAGATCGCCTTGTTTTAAATTATATTCTTTACCATCTACATTAGTAGATAGGTTTCCTTTATCAACATATGTAAGTTCCCAATAAGGGTGAGATTCACCAGCAAAAGAATAGTTAGTCCCCTTTTCTTGATAAAACTTAGTATAAATTTGATCAATATTAAGGGAAGATGAAATTTTAGTATAAGTATATTCTTCTTTTAGATTTATAGACTTAAATTCATCTTTAGATATTATGCTTATTTCACTTTCATCTGAAATTGATATTATATTGAAATATATTCCTTTTTTTAAGTTAATTATCCTATTTATTATAAAAGATTTTATATCTTTTCCATCTAATGAAACTAGTATCATAACAACACCTTTATTTACTTTTAAAAAGGTAGAATTATCAGATGTTAATTTTAACTTCTTAATACTTTTGTTTTTTATATTTATATCTTTTGAAAAATCTCTATCTAAACTATCACAAACTAGTTCCCCAAAATTTTTAAAGGTAGGATTAGTAGTTTTTATGAACATGGATACCCCCTAAAAAGTTTAATATGTTAAAATTTTCCCCTAATATAATTTTATACTATTTAATATGGTATGTAAATTAAGATAAATAAAAGTGTATTTATTAAAAAAGTTGTAAAGGAAAATGTTTATTCTAAGTAAATTAGGGTATAAAAGTAAAAAATGTATAATGAATTATTTTTGTAGGATGAAACAATCCTAAAGTGAATTTATTAAGTAAAATATATGAATAAAAGTTCAAAGTAAATTTTATAAAAATTGGTTTTAAAATATTTGATTTTAATATAAAATAAAATTATAAGATATAAGTATAGACGTAGTAAATATTTGTCTAACAACTTATACAGACATAAGTCATAGTATATACTATAGGTAAATTGACTTATATAATTAACTGTGATAAAATCATTTAAAAATTTATATTTAAAGGAGATATGAGTATGTTAGAACCTGAACCCGAAAGGACCATCTTACAATCAATTTTTAAAAATGTGAAGGACTTTATAAATAATATTATTCACATTATAACAGGTAAAAAAGAAAATAATGAATTAGATAATCTAGCTGTAGATAGTAAGTTTGAATTAAACGATAAAGTAGCTAGAGAAATTATGGTATCAAGTAAAGATGCATTTTTAATAGATGTAAATGAAAATATAGATACTATATTAGATGATATATCTATAATAAATTATTCGAAAATACCTGTATACGAAGAATATGTAGACAATATAATAGGAGTCTTACATGTAAAAGATTTAATGATTGAGGCTAGAAAAGAAGGATTTAAAAATATAGACATAAGAAAGATTCTTCATAAACCATGTTTCATACCAGAAACTAAAAATGTAAGTGAATTATTCAATTCAATAGATTCACAAAATGATAATTTATTTATATTAATAGATGAATATGGAGCATTTTCAGGCATAGTAAGTATGGAAGATTTAATCTGTGAGATCAAGGGTATAACTTATGACAAAAGTGATTTACACCATGATAAAATCAAAAAAATAGATGACAACAACTTTATGGTTAAAGGAGTATTAAGTGTAAGTGACTTTAACGAAATATTTAATGTTAACATTGAAGAAGGAGATTATGACACCTTAAACGGTTATATTATAAATCAGCTAGGAAAGATTCCAAATGAGAACGAAGACATACAGATTAATTTAGGGAAGTTAATTCTTAAATTAATAAGAATTAATAAAAGAAGAATAGAAGATATTCAAATAAGTATATTATAGGTGTAGATTATTCTACACCTTTTTATAATATTATAAAAAATAATAGTATCTATTTGATATACATAATAGAGTAACTTTTAATTATATATTGTCATATACATATACAAAATAAAAAAATCAACTAGGGGGATTTTACATGCAATTAAATAATGACAATATGAATAAAAATAATATGAATAATAAATCTTTACAAGGGCAAGGAACAAATCAACAATTTCCAGGTGGGTCTCAAAATCAAGGAACAAATCAACAGTTTCCAGGAGGATCTCAAAATCAAGGAACAAATCAACAATTTCCAGGTGGGTCCCAAAATCAAGGAACAAATCAACAATTTCCAGGAGGATCTCAAAATCAAGGAACAAATCAACAATTTCCAGGTGGGTCTCAAAATCAAGGAACAAATCAACAGTTTCCAGGAGGATCCCAAAATCAAGGAACAAACCAATTATTCCCAGGAGGGTCTCAAAATCAAGGAACAAATCAGCAATTTCAAGGGGGATCTCAAAATCAAGGAACAAATCAACAATTTCCAGGAGGATCTCAAAATCAAGGAACAAATCAACAATTTCCAGGAGGATCACCAGGACAAGTTGGTTTACCAAGCATGCCACCGCAACCACAACCACAGCAACAACAACAACTAAAGTCAAAGCCACAGCCTGATAGTGGTAATGAAAGGTCAAGAGTAAAGATAAAGTCAGTATTTGACGATAAATTTGTAGTAATTGGAAGAGATGTCTTTTTATATGCAACAGCTCAAAATGCTAATAGCGGTGATACATTTAGACTTATAATAGATGGTAATAAAGCAAAAATAAGAGAAGCAGGAGGAAGTTTCGTAAGAGTAGATAATAGAGACTTTTTAATTGCAGATACTGATAGAAGAGGAGCTACAGAGTTTACAATATATAGAACAGGTGATAGAGAATATGTATTAAGGGCACCTAATGGATACTTTGTTAGAGTTAGAGAAAGTGATGCTAGACTAGTAGCAAGGGCAGTAAATGCTGATGAAAGAACTAGATTTAAATTTAGAAGAGTAGACTAAAAATAAAGCGTACCTTATAATTTTATAAGGTACGCTTTATTTGATTAAAAAATGAATTTTATATTTTTCTATATCTTTTTAGACCTACTATATTTAATAATGAAAGTATTATAGCAAAGAGTAGCAATATAATTATATCCATATATATATCATTAAAGGTATATCCTTTTAAGACTACACCACTAAGTGCATTAGAACCATAGTATAATGGTGTAAATCTAGATAAAACTTGTAACCAATTAGCCATAGATTCTACTGGAATTATTCCTGTAAAAAATATTTGAGGTACTATTATAATTGGTACAAATTGCATCATCTGAAATTCTGAATTTGCAAAAGTAGACATTAAAACACCTAAAGTTAATGCTACAAAGGCTATTAATATATTTATAATTATTACTAAAAATACACTTCCAACTATTTTTATATTTAGTATATATACAGAAAATAGTACTAAAATTATAGTTTGTATAACTGAGAATAATCCATAACCTAGTAAGTAACCTCTTATAATCTCACTTCTTTTAATTGGAGTAGAAAGCAGTTTGTCTAATGTACCTGAAGTTCTTTCCTTTAAAAGAGATATACCTGATACTAAAAATACAAAGAAGAATACAAAAAATCCAATTAGTATAGGGTTTAAAGTATCAAAGTAAGATAAATTTTTATCTCCATATATATAGTTATTTTTAACAGATACTTTGCTAATACCTAAGTTAGCGCTTAAGTTAGGTGTATTTTTAGAAAAGGCAAATTGCTTTTGATATGAGCTAAGTGAATTTTTAATATTAATCATTTCGTCTTTTGCTAATGTAGCATTTATCTTAGCTTCAATCTGTTTACTATTTTGAGGAGAACTATTTTCATAAGTAACATTTAAAGTATTATCATCTAAATATATAAATGCGCTTAAATCATCTTTTAATATTTTATCTTTTATATTATCTTTATTTGAATAATTTAGTATATTTAAATCTGTTTCCTTTAAGTTATCATTAAATTCACTATTAGTATTATAAACACCTATATTTAGTTTTACATCTTTACTTGAATTAAATAAAAAATATACTAAAGACATAACTATAAGAGGTGCAAACATCATAAGAGCTAGGGTTCTTTTATCGTTTATAGTTTGTTTTATAATTCTAATTGCTAATGCTTTAACTCTCATTTAGTTTCACCTCCTAATTTTAAAAATATTTCTTCTATAGTATTAACTTCAAATTCTTTTATTAAATTATTAGGCGTACCAGTAGCAATTATTTTACCGTCCCTTATTAAAGCTAATCTATCACATTTTACTGCTTCATCCATAACGTGAGTTGTTACTATTATAGATTTTCCTTCATTTTTTAAGTTATAAAGCTCATTCCATATATCAAATCTAAGGCGAGGGTCTATACCTACAGTAGGTTCATCTAATATTAAAAGAGCAGGGTCTTGAATTAGAGATATAGCAAGTGATAGTCTTCTTTTCATACCTCCTGAAAAACTTTTAACTTTTTTAGAAAGGTGATTTTCAAGATTAACTAATTTTGAAGTATAATCTATTCTTTCTTTTATTTTAGATTTATTTAATCCAAATATTTTTCCAAAGAAATCTAAATTTTCTTTTGCACTTAAATCTTCATATAAAGCATCTGACTGTGCCATATATCCTATGTTTTGTAATACATCTAAATTAGGAATGGGTTTATTAAATACTTTTATAAATCCGCTATCTATTTTTTCCATACCTATTATAGCTTTAACAAAAGTCGTTTTACCAGCACCAGAAGGTCCTATAAGACCAACTATTTCACCTTTTTTTATATCTAAGCTTAAATCATCTAAAATTATAGATTTAGATATTTCCTTAGATATATTTGAAACTTCAACAATATTCATAAAATACTCCTTTCTATTTTAGTATATACTGTGCCTATTAATGACTATACTACAATTATAATAAAGTTAAAAAACTTAAGGATAATAAAAAGAGGACTTTTAAGTCCTCTTTTTATTAATCTATTATTTCTATAGATTTTATATTATTTTTATCTAAAGATATAGAACTACCAAGTTCAAATCCAGAGACAGTAAGTAAACTTACATATTGATTAGAATTAAATTTGTCCATCCAATCAAGTAGGGCATTAAAGTTTTTAATGTTATTTCTTTCTACTATTTTAGTAAAGCCATTATTAAAGGTTATTTTTAATTTATCAACGCTCAAATATGTCACACCTTTCAAAATTTAGTACATAATAGGTATTAAAGAGCCTAAGTCTAATAATTTTTCATCACTTAAAGAAATAATTTCTTTATTTTTAGATTTAACAAAATCATAAATTTTATCATAATCAGGGTGAAGCTTGATATTACCGTAAAAAGCTAATTCTTTATGAGATATAAGTCCGCTACATCCACCTATAAATCCATAATTCATATTAAATAAATCAATATTTCCTTTAGATATAAGTAAACAATCAATATTGTGTTTTATTACTTCTTTATATATACCTTCATCTGAAGTTATAATAGAATTTTCATCAACAATACATACTGAACATTTTGTATATCCTTGATTTACATTAATCATAGTAAGATTATTTTCTTTTATGTACTTTAAAATGTTTTTGTCTGTATAATCAAAATTATGAATAGCATACTTTCCAAACAAGCAAACATTATATTGTATATTGTTTGGATATTTACTTTCTATAGGTAGATTTCCTTTTATGACATTAAAGTTATACTTTTTTAATTTATCATTATAATAATCATAGACATCAGGAGATACAACTATATTTTCATCATTTAATTTAAATATACTTATATCTGGATGAAACTTTATAGCATCATAAGAATTTTTACATCCAATTGTTTTTATTAAATCTATACCTCTAGCTCTTAAATTTTTCTCCATAGTAGGAGTAATTCTTTTGTCTACTATTGCTAATTTAACATAGTCATTAACTATAAAAGAATCTTTTATAAATTTCATAAATTTTCTCCTAAATATATAATAATTTTAGCTTATCATAAAAATTTAATATTTTACAATATTAAAAGGCATGTTTTTACATGCCTTTTAAGTAACTTTATGATTTGTTATCTTCACTATTACTTTCGTAAATATTAGGATCTTGAGATGGATAAGAGTTATTTGTATTTATTACTCTAAAATTTATTAAATCAGTAGTTTCACTATCAGAACTTTCAAAAACGTCGTTATTATCTATTATTTGATTGTATTGGTCATCAAAATGATTTAAAAATGATAAATTATCATGTTTTTTGTTAGAGTTTTTTTTCATTTTATACTCCTTTAATAATAAATTATATATTAAAAGTATATGTAAGCTAATATATTTTATACTAATACTTAGATTAAATTGTTATAAATTTAGATAATATAAAGATTAAAAATGGGTAATATATATAAAAATGTAAATAAATAATTAATAAATAAAATAAAAGTCTTGTCATAATAAATAAGAAAAGGTTATAATATTAAAGAAAAATAACATTTACATTTTAATTATATTGGTAAATAAAGTTTTATTAATTGTCGAAAAGTATTGAAAAATGACATGTATGGGGCAAGGCTTCTAATATTTAATTTTTAAGAGGTGCATATCATAAATACTTAGACTAGATAAATAAACTAAATTTATCAGAAATTAAACAAAAGTAGAGGGCGAGAAAATATGACAATACTAATAAATGCACTAGGCATAATTATTTTGTTAGGAATATTGTATCTATTATCATCTGATAAAAAAGCAATAAATAAAAAGATGATAGCTAAAGCATTTATAATACAATTTATCCTAGCATTTTTACTGGTAAAATTCCCACTTGGAAGAGCTGCACTACAAAAGGTATCTGATGTAGTAACTGCTACTTTAAGTTATGGATTTGAAGGTTTATCATTTGTATTTGGGCCACTAGCAGATTCAGGTGCTCCAACAGGGATGATATTTGGTATACAAGTTTTAGGTAACATAATATTTATATCAGCATTAGTAGCTGCATTATACTACTTAGGTATAATAGGAGCTGTTGTTAAAGCAATAGGTGGGGTTATAGGTAAAGTACTTGGAACTTCTAAAGTAGAAAGTTTCGTTGCTGTTGCTAATATGTTCTTAGGACAAACTGAATCTCCAATATTAGTTTCAAAGTACTTATCAGGAATGACTAAAAGTGAAATAATGTTAGTTTTAGTATCTGGTATGGGTAGTATGTCTGCAACTGTTTTAATGGGATATGCAGGTCTTGGAATACCTATGGAATACTTACTTATAGGTGGAGCATTAGTGCCACTTGGAAGTATAATAGTATCTAAGATAATACTTCCAGAAACAGAAGTTGAACATGAATTTGTAGCTAAGGGTCATGAACATGAAGGTGCTAAAGAAGAAATAAGTATAGATAATAAAGGGGATAACCCAAATCTTATATCTGCAATATCTCAAGGTGCTAATGACGGGCTTCAAATGGCATTAGGTATAGGTGCTTCACTTATAGCTATAATAGCTTTAGTTGCACTTGTTAATGGTATATTAGGAGTTGTAGGATTATCATTAGAACAAATATTATCATATATATTTGCACCAATAGGAGCATTAATGGGTCTTCCTACAGACAAGATATTAACAGCTTCTCAGCTTTTAGGAAGTAAGTTAGTATTAAATGAATTCGTTGCTTTTGGACAATTAGGTACAATGTTACCAAACTTAGACTACAGAACTGGTCTTATGATGGCAATATCTCTTTGTGGATTTGCTAATATATCAAGTATGGGTATATGTATATCAGGAATATCAGTTTTCTGTCCAGAAAAGAGAAGTTTATTAGCTAAATTAGCATTCAAAGGAATGTTAGGTGGATTCTTCGTTAGTGTACTAAGTGCATTAGTAGTTGGATTAATAATAGCTATATAATTAAATAAATAAGATTATTAAGGAGGAACGAATCGTTCCTTCTTTTTTTGTTATACTAGTTAAGATATAAATAAAAAGGAGAGTTAAAATGGAAAATAAATTTATAAAAAGAACAGCCATTTTAATAGGTGAAGATGGATTAGAGAAACTTAAAAATTCAAATATTCTAGTTATAGGAGTAGGGGGAGTAGGAAGCTTTTGTGTAGAAGCTTTAGTAAGAGCTGGAATAGGAAATATAACTATAGTAGATTATGCTAAAGTTTGTGAAAGTGATTTTAATAGGCAACTACCAGGGCTTAACTCAAAATTAGGCAAAGACAAAGTAGAAGTAGTAAAAGAAAGGCTTTTAGATATAAATAAAAACTTAAATATAAAAGCTATAAATACTATATTTAATAAAGATACTAGCAAAGAAATAATTAATGATGATTATGATTATGTAGTAGATGCAATAGATATGGTATCATCTAAAATTCATTTAATAGAAGAGTGTAAAAAAAGAAATATACCAATAATTAGTTCTATGGGTATGGGCAATAAATTAGATCCAACAAAAATAGAAGTAAGTGATATTTCAAAAACTCATACTTGTCCTCTAGCTAAAGTAGTAAGAAAAGAATTAAGGGACAGAAATATTGATCATTTAAAAGTAGTTTTTTCAAGTGAAAACCCTTTAGAGTTAAAAGAAAAAATATCAGATGGTCATAGAATAATTCCTGGAAGTATATCTTTTATGTCATCTTCTGGAGGTCTTATTATAGCATCTGAAGTTGTTAGAGATTTGTTAAATAATAAATAGAATTTTTTCTATAATTTCTTTAAGTGGCAATGATAATAAATATTGCATATTATAATTAAATTCTAATTATAGCATGGCTACGGGGGGAGTATGTTTGATTAATTTTATTATTTATTTAATGTGTATTATTTTATTTATTTTTTCATTTATAAGAGATTCAAAAAAAACAAAAAGTGCTTTTGTAAAAGGTGTGAAATCATTAGAAGCGATAATGCCTCAATTTTTTCTTATTGTAATTATAATTGCTATAATCTTATCTGTATTAGACACAGAGTCTATATCAAAGCTTATTGGCGAAGAATCAAAATTTATTGGAACAACTATATCATCAGTGATAGGTGCAGTTACTATGATGCCTACATTTGTGGCTTTTTCAGTAGGGGATTCTCTACTTAAAAGTGGGGCTGGATATGCACAAGTAGCAGCATTTATATCAACTTCTACTATGGTTGGAATACTAACACTTCCACTAGAATCAAAATTTATAGGAAAGAAGGCTGCTTTTTATAGAAATATTGTAGCATTTTTATTTGCTTTTGTAGTAGCTTCTTTTGTAGGGGGAATTTTAGGATGATAAATATAAAATTTATTTTAAATAGATATAAATATGTACTTATTGGATTTATTATTTGTATATTTATATATTTTTTTAATAATAATTTGGGAACTAATATTTTTAGTAACGTAAAATCTAGTACTTTGCAGATGTTAGGTATACTTCCAGGGGTTATGATTTTACTTTCCCTTTTGGATGAGTGGGTTCCTAGAGAGTATTTTATTAAGTATATGGGAAATAAATCAGGCTTACTTGGTATATTTTTATCTTTTGCTTTAGCATGTTTTGCAGCAGGTCCTATGTATGCAGCATTTCCTTTTGCCAAAGTTCTTATGGATAAAGGGGTTAGGTTTTCAAATATAATTATATTTTTAAATGCTTGGTGTGTTGTTAAGATTTCTACGTTGACATTTGAAATAGATGCTCTTGGATATGAGTTTACATTAGTTAGACTTATAATTGATATAATTGGAGTAATATTTATGGGATACTTGGTTGAGTTTATAGATAAAAAACAAATACATTTTAGTAGAAGACATAATATCTAAATGTATTATATCTTCTAAAATATTATATAAATGTTTTAGTTTTATTAACTATAGAATTTGTAATTAAGTCAAATTTAACGTAATTTCCAAGTTGGACTTGGTCTAAATATTCTACAATTATAGGATTTAAATAAACGTAAATATTTGATGCAAATATACCTATATTTTCGATTGGTTTAAGCTTTATATGAAAACCATTATCTACTAAACTTAATTTTATATTTTTTAGATTATTTATAGCTTGTTTAGTTTGAGATACTATATCCATACATTCTATTGTTGAGTTTTTTATAATTTCTATTATTTCATTTATATTAATTTCTATATTTAAATCTTTAGTGTTTTCATCTTTGTATTTAAATGCTTTGTCAATTATATAGTAAAGTATTGTTTTTTCAAGTATTGGTAGCTTAGTTGGTGAATTAGCTATTATTTTTGGTAAGTAAATTTCCATATTGTATCCTTTCTATTATGTATTTATTGGTTATTATAACATGAATTTATATTAAGTTTAATTATGATAATAATAAGTGTATAAAAGATTATTATATTAAAAAAGAGGAACGATTGCTTCCTCCTTTTTTATGAGTAATTAAATTTTAATAATTGCCAATACATTAAATTCACATTCAGAATAAGTAATATTAAGGGTGCCACTATATTTTTTTACAATATCATCTATGTTTTCAATGCCAAATCCATGCATATTTGAATCTAACTTAGTAGAATTATACTTTCCATTGTTAAATTTAATAACACCGTTGTAATTATTGCAAATAGAGTAACTAAAATAACCTTTATTGCAGCGAGCTTTCAAAGATATTTTTCTCTGTGAAATATCACTTAACTTTAAAGAAGCCTCAATAGCATTATCAAGTGTATTTGAAAAAATAGAACAAAGGTCAATATCTTCTAAAGGAAGAATCTCGTCTATATCAATATTAAAAAAACAATCAATTTGATTTTGTATTGCTAAATTGTATTTTGAATTTATAACTGCATTTACAATACTATTTTTACAAAACACTCTATTGCTTACATTAAACTTATCTGAAAGTTCATTAAAATAATCTTTTGCACCTTCTA
The DNA here is from genome assembly GCF_039031195.1 of Romboutsia sp. MSSM.1001216sp_RTP31141st1_G3_RTP31141_220114. Classification (NCBI taxonomy): domain Bacteria; kingdom Bacillati; phylum Bacillota; class Clostridia; order Peptostreptococcales; family Peptostreptococcaceae; genus Romboutsia; species Romboutsia sp. MSSM.1001216sp_RTP31141st1_G3_RTP31141_220114. Next base: position 440,451 of record NZ_JBCIUO010000001.1, read on the forward strand.
AATTATCATATTCTAAAAATGAATATATTACAGATAAGTGGTTATTCATATCGTGATGTAGCTTTCTTACATTTTTTTGATTTTCTTCAAGCTCTCTATAGTAGCTATATTCTAGTTTTAGGTTTTGATTTTCAAGGCGATTTTTAACATTTTTAACTATATACTCAATAAGAAATATCATACTCAAGCTAGTAATTATACATGCAATTGCTATGGGATATGCTTGATATTCTTTTCCTAAAGGTGTATTTATAATTGTTGTTATTATGGAAATAAAAGGTGCTAAGCATATAATATCTATCATAATCCATGTTTTTATATCAATATATCTACCTATATTACTTAGCTTGTCTTTAGAAAAATGGTAAATTAAAAACCAAGAAAATGAAATAATACACATTTCTAGTGTTTGAGCAAAATAATCCATCCATAAAGTCTCACCTAAATAAATATAAACCTTAGCACAAAAGTCATTGGCCATTAAATTTATAGATACTACAATAGGATAAAAAATCATTACAGAAGAAATATTTTTAATATAGCTAGATTTATAAAAAACAACCATTATTAAAATAAAACCAATCATAGTATAAAAAACATTAACAATATCTGAAGTATATATAATTACATTTGGAATAAGATAAGCTCCAAGTATAGAAGCAAATTTAGCATATTTATTATCTTTAACTGATGAAAAATTTACTATAACTTTATAAAAATAGTAGCTTGTTACTGCATAAAGTATTAAAGTTGTAAGATTGTAAATTATATCATACATAAAAGTACCTACCTTAGCATTGTTTTTGCAAACTCAATCATAAATGAATTATATCTACCACGACTTATAGGTAAGGTTTCTTTATTTATAACTAAGCTACTAGATTCTACTGAAGATACATGGTTGATATTAATAAGATAACGTTGATGAATTCTTACGAAAAATGAAGGTAGATTTTTTTCAAGGTTGTCTAGTTTATCATAAAAATCTATAGTTTCCGTGAAAGTAACTGCATTTACCTTACGCCTATCGCTAGTAAAATAATAGGTATTACTTAAGTTTATTTTTTCAGTTTTAGATTTGGATTCTACAATATAGAACTTATCTTGAATTTCATCTAATTCTTCAAGAGCAGAGTTTAAAACTTGTCCTATTTTTTCTGGTTTATAAGGCTTTAATATATAGTTAAATGCCTTAACTTCATACCCTTGGAAAACAAAATCAGGATATGATGTAACAAATATAATTATAGATTTTTTATTGTGTAATCTAATGTTTTTTGCAGTATCTATTCCATTTAGATCTTTCATTTCTATATCTGAAAATATAATATCATAATTTTCTTTAGTAATTGAATTAATAAGACTTTCTCCACAATCAAATTCATAGATTCTATAATATAACCCCTTTAAATCTAAATGTATTGATAATATATTTTTTAGTAAATTAATTTGAGATTTTTCATCATCACATATTGCAATTTTAAGCATAAAAATTATTCCCCCTATTTTTTTATTATAGCATACCAAAAATTACAATATCACTGCAAAAGATTACATTTGGTATAGTTTTTAACGCCTTAATAAAAATATACAATTAAATTATAAAATATTAGGAGGGAACAGTATGCTTAAAGTTAAGAATTTATATAAAAGTTATAAAACAGGAAATGTAAATTATGATGTATTAAAAAATATATCTTTTGATGTGAAAAAAGGAGAGTTTGTAGCCGTTATGGGGCCATCAGGAAGTGGAAAAACTACACTTTTAAATTGTATTTCTTGCTTTGTGCCTTTTGAAAAAGGTGAGATATTACTTGGAGGAGAAAATATATCAGGATTAAATGAAGAAGGTTTAGCGGATATAAGAAATCAAAAGCTAGGATTTGTTTTTCAGGATTTTATGTTATTAGACGGATTAAGTGTAATAGAAAATATTTGTTTACCACAGATTATAGCAGATAAAGATGTTACTAAAATGGAAATACTTGCAAACAAGCTTTGTGATACTTTTGGTATTTCACATATAAAAGATAAATATCCAGCAGAAATATCAGGAGGAGAAAAACAACGTAGTGCTGTTGCAAGAGCTCTTATTAATAAACCATATATTATTTTAGCAGATGAACCAACTGGAAACTTAGATAGTAAATCATGTAGAGTTGTTATAGATTCGTTTGTTCAAGCAAAAAAAGAATTAGGTGCAACTGTATTTATGGTAACTCACGATAGTTTTGCAGCATCATTTTGTGATAGAGTTATAGTTCTTAAAGATGGCGAAGTATATACAGAGCTTACTAAAACTACAAATAGAATTGAATTTATGGATAGACTCCTAGATACACTTAAAAAACTAGGAGGTGATGATAGTGACAATGAATAATGTTATATCAAAGCTTAGAAAAAATAGCATAAAAAATTATTATATGCTTGCTTTTTGTATAACTTTATCGGTTTTATTAGTTACTTCATATGCATTAATGTTTTTTAGCCCAACAGTAATGAACATCTTACCATCAGGAGGAGATAGTAGAAAACAAGGTTATATGATATTTTCCATAGCAATTATTGGATGTGCTGTATTTACAACTTATGCATCTTCTTTATTCTATAAATATAAAAGTCGTGAGTTTGGAATTTTAATGGCATTAGGAGAAAGAAAGTCAAAGCTTAAAAAAGTTTTATTAAAAGAACTTTTATTTATTATTCCTATATGTTTAATAGTTGGGGTGGTTCTTAGTATTCCTGTTTCTTATATAATATGGAAAGTTTTTCAGATATTTATTATAGATACAAAAGAAATGGCATATCAATTTGGAGCTACAGGACTTATATTTGGAGTTGGGTTTTGTATTTTTGTAACATTATGTATATTTATAAATGGTGCTAAGTTTATAAAAAGAAGTAATATTATGGATATTATCTATGAACAAAGAAAGTCTGAAGTTGTAAAAGATATTAAACCTTGGACTGGTGTAGTTGGGTGGATATTAGTTATAAGTGGATTGTTTTTAGGATATGGTGTTCCAAATATAATAGTAGAAACAATAGGATATATTATGCCATCTATATGGAATGTAGTGTATTTATTATCATTTTTAGGTCTTTATATGGTATTAACTCACGCAATAATCTATAGTAAAAAAGGAAAAAATCCTAAAAAGTATTATAAAAATATTATATCAACAAATATGATGAGATTTTCAGGAAAACAGACAGTTAGGAACATGTGTGTAATAACATTTTTAATTGCAGGAGGAGTGTTTGCAGCATTTTATACACCTACAGCGATGACTGGTCTTTTAGTAGATATAAAAAACAATCCTATAGATTATGCTTTTTACTATAAAGGAAATGAAAATCAAATAAATAAAGAAGAAATATATTCTCTTTCTAAGGATAATAACGTTTCTATAACAGATTACTATGAAGTAGATGCTATTTCACTTATTACAAATGGATATTATAGAGATTTTGATGAAAACAATATGCTTATAGATGAGTATATAAAAAAAATGCAATATAATGAGTTTTTCAAAGAAAGTGATTTTAATAAAGTATCAGGACAAAATATTGATGTTGCTAAAGGTGAGTATTATAAAGTTATAGCTGATGGAGAATCTGAAAGTATTTGGTCAAAATTTAATGATTTAGATACAATAACTCATCCAGTAACAGGAGAATCTGACAAAATAAAATTTGCAGGAACAGTTTCTTTTAGACCTTTTGCGAAAGAACATCAAGGAAAGTATGTAATATCAGATGAAGATTATTTAAGACTTTCAAAAGGATTACCAAAAGAACAATACGAGAAGTTTGTGTTATTTAATGTTATAAATCCTAATGAAACTTATGAATTTGCTAAAGCTTTAAAAGAAGAAATTATAAATAGAAGTTCAAAAGATGTAGCAGTATTAACTTCTTTTGATGAGTATGAAAAAATGTTAGCACAAAAAAATGGAGAAGAGTATGATTATGATATCAAGTTAGAACTTTCTTCAGATAATAATCAACTTTTTAATGAGTGGAAGTATTATCCTATGTTTAAACCTTTAGATAAACAAGATTTACTTAAGAATATGGCTGTGTTTATTATGTTATTCATTTATATAGCAATAATATGTTTAGCATCAACGGCAATAATAGCTTATACTAGAGCAGTAACTATTGGACTTGATAATAAACAGCTATTTTCAGATATTAAAAAGCTTGGAGCAAACAAAAAATATATTGAAAAAAATATTAAAAAGCAATTAGCTAAGGTATTTATATATCCAACAGTAATAGGAAGTATTTTTACATATATGATATATCTTACTATATTCTACGGAAATAGTGGAGGAAATATATCACAAGGAGAGTTTTTAGCTCTTGTTGTAGGGTTATTAATAATTTTATTAGTAATATTATTTATGTTTATAATATATAAGTTTTCTCTTGAAAAAGTTAAAAAGATAGCAAAAATTTAGATAGCAGTGTATATTTATGCTTGCCTATATAACTATTTGAATGATTAATATATTAATTAAAGAAAATATAAAACTATTATATATATAAAGTAAATTTTATTATTATAAACTATAATATAAAATTTAATAAATAACTGTACCTGAGATTTTAAAGTGTTTAAATACATAAGGTACAGTTATTTTTATATTATGTTTGTTTAACATAATTAATATTTAATAATATTTTAGACACTAGAAATAACACAGGCAATTCTATTAAAGGTCCTATTATAAGCGCTAATGATATTAAAGGCTCATTAGGAAAAGCTGAAACTGCTATTGCTAGTGCTATAGGTGAGTTTCTAGCTAAAGTAGTTAAGCTTAAAGCAACATTATCCTCTTTACTTAATTTTATTTTTCTACCAACAACTTGTCCAATAACTAAGTTAATTATAAAAAATAATAGTACTGGTAGTAAAAGCTGTAAAAGTACTTGAGGATTTTTAAGTAATACTTTACCTTGAGATGCAAACATTGAAATTATTGCTAAATTTAAAAAATAACCTTGGTAATCACAAGCTTTTAAAGATATATTTTCTTCAAAATAACTTAACCCTTTTTTATTAATTGCAATTTTTCTAAAAATAGTCGCCAATAAAAGAGGTATAAATAAGCTTACAACCATTCCTTGTGTAAGGCTTAATACATCTATGTTTACACTTGAGCCTCCAATTAAAAATACATACACAGGAAGTAGTAGTAATTGAAGCATAAAGTTTAGTGGTAAAATTGATGCTCCTAATGCAACATTACCTTTTGCTATAGCTGTAAATATTAAATACCAATCAGTACAAGGTGTTACCATAAGCATTATAAATCCAATTAAAAGCTCTGGACTATTTTGTAAGAAAAATTTCCCTAAAAAGAATATTAAAATAGGTGTCCATACAAAATTTATAAGTATTGCTGTTAATGTAAACTTTATATTTTTAAATGATTTTGTAATATCTTTTAATGGTATTTGTATAAATACTAAAAATAACATTATTATCAAAGAAGGCATAATTAAATATTCAGAATAGGTTTGTACAATATTTATTTGCCCGAGTATTATTCCTATTAATACCATTAATAATATAATTAAACTTTGAAATTTATTAATATTGTCCATTTTAAACCTCCTTATATATTTACAATTCTATAGATATTTATTATCAATTGCAACTGTTTATTAAGAAGAATTAAAATGCAAAAAATGGAAAAGTCAAAGAGGAACGATTCGTTCCTCTTTATCTAAAATTTATATTTAATTATATTATCATCACAATTAGTAATTATTACTGGAGTTATTAAAGATATATTCTCTGCTAATATTGCAAAAGATATATTAGATGATACAATGGGAGCTAATAAAGATTTATGAAAAACATTAAAATAATAGATAAAAAAGGGAATGTATTTCATTCCCTTTTTTATTTTATATGTTTAAAAGAATTGTTGTTTTTTAAATGTATGATACTAATATTAAGCTATAATATAAGTATGCAAAAATTGTAGGGCGTATTTGAAAAATAATATATTAAACTTTAAGTTATGAAAGGAGGGAGAAAATTATGAGAAAGAATAAAATAGCTATAATAATCGTATTATCTATCATATTATTCGTTATGCTACATATAACACCTAATATTGCATTAAGAACACATGTATTTTTTAGTGGATATTTTATAGAAGCCATTACAACAGATATAGTTGATGATGAATTTCACAACAAAATAGACAAAGAGCTTTTAGAAAAGCAAAAAGCAAAATGTTATACGTTAACTAATCCACCAGTAGAAAAAGCAACCCAAGGGATACTTAGAAATTATAAAGTAGTAAAAAAAGGAATTTTATACTTTGCTGATTACTATGGCGATGGATAGTAAATATGAGATAAGGGGTGATAGTTTGGATAAAAAAATACTATATTCATTATTAATTACTATAGGTATAGTTTTGGTATGTTTGTTTGTTGTAAATATGATTTTAAATTCTGTATTAGGAGAGCTTGGGATATATGTATCAATGTTTGCAACTATAATATTTACCATAATTTATTGTACTCAACTAATACTTAGTAAATTAGATAATAAATAAAAAAGGAATGTATTTCATTCCTTTTTTATTACAAGAAAATAAAGAGTGTAAAAAGGTTATAAATATGAATGTTCACGAAAACATCTATTTTTATGTACACTAATTTTCTTATAAGTTATTAAAGGATATTAAATTAATATGTAAAATTTTATGTAGTAGTGTTTATTATAAAATTTTTATTAAAAGGGGATAAGCAAAGTGATTAATAGCAAAAATTTAATAATAAGACAATTGGAATTAGGAGATGAAGAATACTTATATAAATGGTGGAATGATGGAGAGATGATGGAACATGCTACTCATGTATTTGGAACTTTACAGAGTAAAGAATCGATAAAGAAGAGCATTTTAAAAGATATTGAAGATACAACAATGTTTCCAAATTCTAAAAGATTTATTATTTGTAAAAAAGATACTTTGGTTCCGATAGGGGAAATAAATTACTGTAATTGGGATAGTAGGAATCAGAAAGCTGAGTTAGGCATAAAAATATGCAATATTGAAGAGCAAGGTAAAGGTAATGGAGTAGATGCTTTATATCACTTTATAGATTTTATGTTCAAGTTCTTAAATATAAATAAAATAGAGCTGACTACTATGAGTGATAATAAAAGAGCACAACAATTATATAGAAAATTAGGCTTTAAAGAAATTGGTATAATTAGAGAGGCTTATTTTGATAGTCGATATGGTAAGTTTGCAGATGTAATATATATGGATTTATTAAAAAAAGATTGGGATAATTTAAAAAGTGACATACTTAAATTTGAGAGAATTGAAGAATTCATATAACAGAAAAAATAAAAAGCTGGCAGGAAAAAATCCTACCAGCTTTAACACAGAAAACAAATTTAACACAGAAAGGTATCTGTATTAAAATTGAACATTTAACATTATATCATAAATTTTATAAAAAGTATAATAAGAATAGTGAATATATTTTTAAAAATTATTTAAATATTAATACTTTTCTATTATTCCAAGTTCTTTTTTTAAAGCATCTTGTAGTATTTGAGAAAAATTTAAATTTTGCTTCATAGCTTCTATATTTAACCATTGTGGAATAGTTAAAGTTTTCTTTATAGATATATTATCGAAAGCCTTTCTTACTCTAGGCATTATTGCATTTACAGACATTAAAAATTCATTATCATTTAACTTATCTTTATATTCAATAGGATTTATTGGATCTGGTAAATCTTCATTGTCTTTTTCTCTTCCATATATTCCAAATTCTAAGCATTCAGTTATATTTTTTAAGAGTTCTTCTAAGTTTTCACCATCTGTATATACTTCACCGAAATTTGGGACATATGCTGCATAATATTCATCAGGACGTGAATCATCTTTTTCTAAAGATACTACGGCTATATAAGTATAAAAATCTTTTTTCATTTTTTATTTTCTCCTTTGATGATAGTTGGTTTGTTAATATAAAGAAAAATAGGTTTAAGATAACTAATTTAATCCATTACTATATATATAATAATACGTATTTAAATACGTGTAAATAGGTAAATACAAAATAATCCAATATATAAATAATTATATTTTTAGTTGTGATTTATTTATTTTTATAAATTTAATAATAAATTTAATTCTATTTGTTAAACATAGTAATGAACTTACTAAGAAATGAAAAGAGGACAGCTATGTTTAAAATCAAAGTTATATTTTTAATTACAATAGCACTAATAAGCACACCTATAATAGGAATATGTGAAGGAAAACATGATAAATTAACACTAGGTGGAAAATATATAAAAGAAAGAAAAGTAGAATATGAGCATGATGTTGATAATAGTGAAGAGTATTATAGCCTAGAAAGATTTTTTAGACCATCTAATATGCCTATATTAAACGATAGAATAGAAACTTCACTTTACAATATCTACAATGGCAAACCTTCTGATGTAAAATTACCTAAAAAGCTTTTAGAAACTCCAAGGGATACTATAATAAACTATTTTAGCGTTTTAAGAGAGGCAGCAAATCCTACTAAAGGTACAAACACTGGATGTGGTACATTAGGTGAAGCAAAGGGTCCTTATCCTGTTTCATATAACTTTTTATCAGACTCTTATAAAGAAAAATATTCATATAAAGATTATTTAAAATCATTTGAAAACAAGCTACATATTAATTTAATAAAGCTAAATGAAGTTCCACCAAGTGAAAATAATCCTAATGAAATTAAGTACTTTGTTGAACTAGAAGTAATAGAAGGTTCTAAGGAGCAAAAGGGATTATTTGCATACTATTATGGATATATTTATTTAGATAAAGAAAATGGATATTATAAAATTAAAGATATAAAATATACAGCTGAAAACTATTTGTGTGCACCTTATCATGGATGGTCATATGATGCAAATAGCTTTGTTGCCATTGAGTATGGAGATTGGTGTTCCTTAGTTAGTGGTGATATAGATGTTAAGCAAGAAGGATATGAAAAGAGAGTTTATTTTAAGGATAAAGATGGAAATGAATATTATGTTTTATTTTACCAGTTAACTAATGGTGTTGATATAAAAATAGCTGATTATAAAAAAGGTAAAGATGGTAAATGGGAATTAATTTATATTTACCCTGAAAAATGCCTAGAGAAGAAAAAGAGTTAATAATAAAAAGGGATGAAATTCATCCCTTTTTGATACTTAATATATTTTTAGATAAATTATTAATACTATCAGTAAGATTTAATAGCTTTCCTTCAATTCGTATAAGTAAATACATAGACAAAGTGATAGGAAATCCAATATTAGATATTAAAGTTTGTATATCAAATTCCATAATATCACCTATATTATAATACTAAATCGTATTCAGTAGTGCCAGTCTCAACAACTTTAGCTTCAACTAAAGAATCTAAATCCTCACCATTTACCTTAAATATATTTTTAGATAATATAGTAGTCATAGCTGTTTTTATTTCAGATTCAGTTAAATTTTCTCTAGGGTCATCAACTGATATAGATATTTTTTTACCAGATAAAGTTTTAAAAGACATAATTAATTTTTTCTTGATTTCCATAGCATACCTCCTTAAAATTATAATTAATATTAAGCTGATAAAGTATTGTTATCAACTTTAGCCACTTCAAGTAATGTTTGATTTTGAAGTGATGATAATATAGTACCTACGTCATATACATCTTGATCAGTTGCATCTGGATTTACATTTGAGTAAGACTTTGTTCTTACTACTGTTTTACCAGTTTCATCATCTTTTCCACAATCAAATCTAAGCTTTAAATATGATGGATTTTTAGTTATAGTTACTGCCATATTTATTCCCCCTTTAAATTTAAACTATAAGTAACTTCCCTTACTTATAATTAGATAGTACTTAAGATTAAACACATGTAGTTAAAACATAAGTGTACAAATTTTGTTTAGGAGGAGAATATGAAGATAAAAAGTGAAGATGTTAGTGAAAGATTAGAGATGCTACTTGAAATAGTAGGTAAGGAGAAGTTTTTAGAAATAGCTAGAATGTATGGAGGGAGTAATGTTTATATACCAACATATACTAGTGCTATAAAAAATGCTAGAAATAGAGAGATTATTAAAAAATACAATGGGTTTAATGTAAATAATTTAGCTAGAGAGTACAATATGAGTGTTACTCATATAAAAAGAATACTAAAAGAAGATATAACAATAGCTAAATCAATTAGAAAAAGCTAATTAAATAAAGGGGGAGATTTATATTAAAGAATTATTATTTAGTGAGGGACAAAAAATAAAAGATAGATTATCAGATATTAGTGAATATATATACAACAATCCAGAGCTAGGAAACCAAGAGTTTAAAGCGGTAGAAATATTAACTTCTTTTTTGAGAGAACATAATTTTACTGTAGAAAGAGAATTTTTAAATATAAAAACATCATTTAGAGCAACTTATGATAGTAAAAAAGAAGGACCAACAATAGGATACTTATGCGAATATGATGCCCTACCAGAAATAGGTCATGGATGTGGTCACAACATGATAGGTCCAATGTCAGCTGGTGCAGGAGTAATTTTAAGTAAAATATTAGATGAGGTTGGAGGTCGTATTATAGTATATGGAACTCCAGCTGAAGAAACTAATGGAGCAAAAGTGATATTTGCTGAAAATGGCGTATTTGATGAACTAGATGCAGCTATGATGGTGCACCCATCAAGTGAAACAATTAAAAGTGGAGATACTATAGCACTTTATCCATTAGAGTTTACATATAAAGGAAAAACATCACATGCAGCAGATAGTCCTCATGAAGGAATAAATGCTCTAAATAGTGTTATTCAATTATTTAATGGGATAGATGCCTTACGTCAACATGTTACACCAGATGTTAGAATGCACGGAATAATAACTAGTGGGTGGTGTAGCGGCAAATATAGTTCCAGACGAAGCTATTGCTCAATTTTATTTTAGAGCATCAACAAAAGAAACATTAGAAGATATATTAGAAAAAGTAAAGAAAATTGCAGAAGGAGCAGCCCTTATGACAGGAGCAACTCTTAGTATGAAAAGATATGAGCTACCTTATGATAATCTAGTAACGAATGAAAATTTATCAGAAGCATTTAACGAAAATTTAAGAGCTCTTGGAATTACAGAAATTAAGGAAAAAGAATCAGCAGGATCAAGTGATATAGGAAATGTAAGTCATATAACTCCAACGATTCATCCATATATAGGAATCTCAGATACTTATATAACGGGACATAGTAAAGAATTAGCAGATGCTACAATAACTCTACTTGGTCATGAAAGACTACTAACTGGGGCACTAGCATTAGCATATACAGGATATGATGTTTTAACTAATAAGGTAAATTTATAGCGACTCGTACTACGATACGTATAGCTAATCGTTAAACAAATTATAACGACTCGTATGAAAATATAGAACAAGAAAAAGAAGAACAAGAAAAAGAAGAAGAATAAGATAAAGAAGAAGTAAGTAATGTATGCATGCTAAATTATATAAATATAATATATTAAATACTTCAAAAGAAATGTATGCATATGAATCAAAGATTTATTATAAAGAGCATAATCCTAATAATGGAAATTATGAAAATAGTAAGGATATTTTGAAAAATTCTAGTGAGAATGATATAGAAAAAGAAACAATATTCTTGTTTAATTAATTTTAATAGAGATAAAAGTGACTTAGATTAACTTCTAGTCACTTTTTTATATTTATAGCATAATTTTAATAGCTTAGCTAGAGATAATATACCAGTTATACAAGAAGAATTCCCCTAAAACAGATAATATAAGGTATATGATAGCCTCATTTTTAGATATTAAAATAGTTTCTTTATCTTTATCTATAGTATCTTCAATTTGAATAATAGATTCACTTTTAGATATAGAAATAGCTTTTTTATTTATACTATTAAATAAGTTATTTGCACATACCCATATAAAATACCCAATAATAGCACCTAAAGAATTCATAATTAAATCATCAATATCTGTAGCTCTGTGGTTGAATAATTGACAAATCTCAATTACTAATGAAAAACCTACTCCAGTCAAGAATACTCTAACAGGATTTCTAAATTCTTTCCAAATTAAAGGAAGTAAAAATCCTAAAGGCATAAACATAATAATATTTAGAATATAAGTCAAAATACCGTCTGAGTTAAATAAAATTAAATTTATTTCTTCTAATCTAATAATTTCACTATATTGACCAATGTCCCATACACTACCAATTCCTGCTATATCAAGTGCTGAGTAAATATAAATTAGGAAAATATATATCCATATTAAATGCGGTACTAAATGTTTTTTTCTTTTAAATCTCCTGATTTTATAGTAATTATTTGATATATTGAACAAGGCAATATTACACAAAGAAGTGGTAAAGAATCGACATAATTATAAGTTATCTCCTTTTAAAATTTAGTTTATTTGTTAATATAAATACTATCATAATCTTAATTTTTAAATATTAAGAAAACCTTAAGATGCTCTTAAGGTTTATTAAGGTTACTATTATTTACATATTAAATAACTATTTTATTTAGTGAGTACTATATTTAAGAGATATTATAATTATTTTGAATCTAAAGGCATAATACTTAGTAGATATTATAAATACTGAACTTAATATAAAATAGATAATTTTATTAAACTGATAAATAAATTTTGAGATTGTATGCTTAAAATAGGGATTTGTTAAGAGGGAGATGATTTAGTGTTAAAAAAGCTTTGGAATGTATTTCAATATACTATATTAGTGATATTACTTATAATATTACCTATAATGTTCAAATTGGGTAATTAGTTCCTTATGTATTATTTTGATTATTCACTTATGTAAATTGTTTGTAAATTCATACGACAAAGTTGTAACTAATTGTTATTAAAAAATATTTGTAACTATTGAAGTCAGTAGTTATGCTAATATTTGTAAGGGGTTACTTTATACTTACTCAATCATTATTTTTTAATTTATGTAAAAAATTTTACCGACCATATTACCTCGTTTATTAGTACTTCTAGGTAACTACCTCATAGATTGAAAGATTTTATTATAAAATAGACTTGGTATCACATATAATTTAAGAGGATGCTCTTGTTGGGATATCTTTTTTATTTTGTAATAAAATGTTAAAATAGAAATTGGCATAATTTAAGTGGGAGAAGGTAAAATATGGATAAATTTTTTACAATGTGTACTACATGGATAGAAGAAAAAGAATATAAAAAAATTATAAATACATCTGCTATTATATTTTCTTTGATAGCACCTAGTTTTTCAATGATGTTTTTGTATAAGCGAGAATTATTTTTAAAACTAGATATATTTAGATTAATGACTATATGCTTAATTTTAAATGTAGTTATATTTGCAATATTATATGTTTTGGTTTCTGTGAAAATATATAGAAGAGAAACATTAACTATTATGAAAGTAACAAGGGAATTAGATAAAAAAACAAACGAGATACAGGAAGAATTGAAAGTATTAACATCAGATGGAGAAGCTTGTATTACACAAGAAAAACATCAAGAAATCTGTAAAGAAATAGCGAATCTTAGAATAATACATGATAATACTTCAGAAAATATAAAGGAGCTTAATATTGGTAGTAGAGTCATATTTGAAACTATTACAGATATAGTTGGATTTACAATTATTATATGGGGGCTATATGTTAATGACATTATTTTTAATGTTGAATTAAGTAATGATGCAAAGATAAAAAGAACAATAATGTATTTTGGAATGATAGTAGGTGTAAAACTTATTTTTTTATTCTTCCTAAAAATAAAGGAAAAAATATTTAAACATAAAAATGGTGGTATCGTTTAGATATAAGCATTTGATATAGTAATATATTAGATGCTTTTTTAAAATAAAATTCACATTTATTTAGGCTATGTAAGGGAACAAGTAATATTTGTATCCATATAAAGGTTACTAACTTTTTACGTAACCTTTATAATTCCATAAAATAAGACTTTTTTATTAATTTTACTTCTCTAAAATAAATCCAATATTAGCTCTTAAATAACTATGCAAGAAAAAATACGATAAAAATTTACATACAGATACTAATAAATACTAATAAAAATATTAGAAAGGATAAAGAGAAAATATGAATGAAAAAATCAATTTTGTTACCGATTTACATATAAATTGGAAATGTAGAAGGTGTGCTATCCTTCTACATTCGCTTATATAGTCCAAGGGTTAAACTCCAGTAGTTGGACTTTGATTATAAATACATTTAATATCATATCTGATTTAAGGGATGTACTTGCGAGTATGTCCTTTTTAGTTGATTAAATATTTATTAGTACATTGAGAATGTCATTTTAAATTTTATTTATAAAATATCTATGTGCCATATAAGTCTGCTGTTATAATAGTAATATAAAAATTTTAATAGGGAGATACGAATGATAAAGAAATCTAATTTAACAGAAGAGATAGATAAATACTTAAGTGTACTCGAACATTATATTGAAAAAAGAAATGTTAAAGGATTGTATGATATAAACTCTGATTGTGAAGATTTATTTTGTGGGCTTTTAAATATATTATATAACTTAGAATTAATAAATTTAAATGAATTGAAAATGAATTTTCCAGCAATTGATTTAGGAGATGAATATGAAGGTGTATGCTTTCAAATAACAACTACAAACACTTCTTCAAAAATAAAATCAACATTAGAAAAGTTTAAAGATAAAAAATTATATGAAAAATATAACCTGGTATATATTTTGATTTTAGGAAAAAAGCTTAATTACAGAAATGACTTTCAATATGATGAATTTGAATTTGATATAATTGATTTAACAGATTTATCTAAATTAATAAACACTAAATCGATAAAAAAAATTGAAAAGATAAAAAATTACCTTAAAGATAATATAGATATGATATTTGAAAATAAGAGATATCAAATTGATGTAAATAGCAGAAAGAATAATGTTTATCAACCTATAGTAACAGAGCTAGAAAATATATTATCACAAAAAATAGATATTACATCAAAGTTCAATTATAAATTTATAGAAGAAGTAGTTAATAATAATTATAAATATGCATTAGATAAAAATCTTATAAAAAGGTTAAAAAACCTTATACTAAATATAAAGAACTATGAGAAGATAAATTCGTTAGCTATTGGTATGTCAATATTTCTAAGTCAATTTAAGAGAGGGATAAATGATTTATACGGATACACTGTGCAAGGTGAATATCCTATTATGGATGATGATGGAGATATTGTATATTGGGAAGAGGTACCATTGGAAGAAATAGAAATTTTGGATATGATAGTATATCCTGAAGATATATTGAATTTAATTAATAGTGAAGGGGAGTATGATTATTATAATAGATATTTTGATGATGCAAACTATAAAATAATAGTAGAGAAATATAATACTGCATTTACTATGTTAACAAATGGAAAGCCTATTTCTAAGAAAGACTTAATAGATAATAAACTTCATGAAGATATAAATAATAAACAATATTATACAAAAGCAGAATATATAGCTTATACATATAATTTCTTCAAGGAATTTTATCAGAATGATTATATAAAAGAAAAACTTAAACTAAAAGAGAATATACTTTGTTTATCTAAAGATATAAGTAATGATGTTAAAGAGATTATATATAAGATAGTAAGTAAGTATGAAAAAGAAGAGTTATAACTAAAATTTACATTTTTAATAATTTTAACAAATGTTAAAATAATGTTTATATCCTTGTAATGGATACAATACTGCTTGTACCTTAACTACTATAACACAACTAAAGGGTACGAATTTTTTTCGTACCCTTGTTTTAACTATTAAATTTTTAGGTCGTTTTTATAAATTTCTTGATACGAATTTTTTGTACCAATATATCCATTTTAAAATTTGCCCAATTTTGGTTTAAGTAATGTTAATTAAAATCAATATTTTAATTTGTATGTAAGTTAATTTTTTTATGCTTTACAGTTTTTCTAGATATCCAATATTATTAATAATTAGTTTCCTTGAATTTAATATTTTGCATTCATCCATTTTTTCAAATATAACAGAATTAAGACCACATTGACTTGGATGGCATTTAAGAGATATTTCAGTTAATAAATTGTTTAAACTATAGTGAATTTCATAAATTTTTTCCATTATATCTTCACTAGCATATTTTCTATTATAAGAAGTACATATATGTTCATCAATGATTTCATTAAATGTGTCTAAATCATATACAAATGATGATTTAAAAGTTGACATAAAGTCGTTCTTTTCTATAATATTATCGACTGAAAATTCTTTAACTAACTTAAAAAATAAATCTAATATTTCTTTATCTATATTATTACATTGTGAATTTTTATCTGTAGCTTTTTCCACTTCTAATTTATGTTGATTTTTCATATCTCTTAGTACTTCAACAGTATATTTATCTTCATTTTTATCTATATCTGCATGATGAGTTGCACATAATAATATTATATTTTCTTCTTGGTCATAATCTACATAATTTGCATCGTATCTTGGACCATTAGGTTTTTCTGAAATTATATGACAAAAATTAAATCTTGTATTTGTATCATTAACAAGTTTCTCATTACATCCAGGAAAAGCACATCTATTCCCAGACTCTATTCTTAGTTTATTCTTTACACTATCTTTTATTGGCATAGTTACCCTCCTTAAATTTACTGAATTATACCTTATATTATATATAAAAAAAATGACTTATTCAATCAAACCCTATTTATAAACAAAATATTCAGTATTCATCAATTGCAAGAAATTAAATTATAAATATAATTAACATATCGAAGTTCAGTATAAAAAAGTTAATGTACATATCAGAATAGTTAAAAGCTTGATTATATATCTAATATAAAATTAGAAAAAAGTCTAGAAGTAATTATTATAACTGACGGAAAAAAATGTATTAATAATAATGTAAAGCTTTTGATTAAGGAGGTGCGAACCAATTAACGATAACGCAATAACAATAAATAGAGGTTACAGAGCAAGGTGAATTCATAGTAAATAAATCTATGCTAAGAGAACTAAAGTATACTAAAGATTAGTTTGAAGAAGTCAAAGAAAATGGCTATCCTAAAGCAATAGCAGATTTACTTGAAGCAAAATATGTAGATGTAAATAAAGAATAATATGAACAATTTTTAATGAGTAAGTTTGTTGGTGTTAGAATGTCTAAAGAACAACAGAAGCAATTCAAGGAAACATTAGAACTTGAATATGGCTTCAAAGGTAGGTGTATGGAGATTTTAACTACCAATGCTTATTTTAATAGACGAGAGATATTTTTTTATCAAATACAAACCTAAACCAATCCTTGGCGACATACTTCACATAATACATATATTTTACGAAATAAGTTTTTCAAAAATACCTTTCTTATGTTCGTATGTAATATTTTTTATAAAAAGAATAAGTGATTGCGAGGCAATTAGTAGATCTATAAGATTTAGCTATTGTCTGAAAAAATGAATGAAAATAAAGTCAATGCAACAGTAAGTAAGATTGAAAAATTTATAGACATAGATATAAATAAAACAAATATAGCTAAGAGATTAGGGTTAAGTGATACCACAATAAGTTATACATATAAGTATAAGAAGCCAATATCGAGTGTATATGAGAAAGAATTAGATTATATAATACAAGATATTATAGATATATTAGAAATGTAAAAGAATGTATTTTTATAAAATGAATATTAGGAAATTATGAATATTAGAAAGGGTAGAATAGAAGTATTCTACAAAGGTGAATAAGATGCTAAGAAATAAAAAATATGTGGTAGGTACAATACACGAAAAATAGGCACGGAGAAAAGTTTAAGGTTATAGGAAAATGTGATAAAAGTAATTATAGATTAATTAAATATTTAGGCAAATATCAATATATTACAGAAACACATTTGTTTAAAATAGCAGAATAGAAGCCTAAAAATCTATATAGAAAGTCTGTTTTTTGTATTGGATATTATGGAGAAGGTAAAGAGTTTAGAAGGATCAAATGTGATAGTAGGCATCCTTTATTTTTAATTTGGGCTAAATGCTGGAAAGATATTATAATCCTAAAAATATAAAATACAATTTATATGGAGCAAAGGGTATTATTGTATGTGATAGATGGCATAATTTTAGTGATTTTGTTCGTGATATTACAGGGATGTATAATGGAGATTTATTATATCAAAGTAAAATAATAAAGGATTATAAGGATATTAAATATGCGTTAGACAAGGATATAACTGATAGTAATGTATACGGTTAAGATAATACCTATTAAAATTAATAGTGGATTATCAAGGTTTAAAGATGAAGAAAAAAGGATAAGATAGTCAAAAATATACTAGATTATGAAAAGACTACAAGTTGGGTTTGTGGTATTGATAAAAGATTATTTTTATAATTTGATAATGATAACTGATTAATAATAAAGGGTATAAGTCAAATTTGCTATGGTATTATCTATTTGTTTATATATTTTTTTACTTTAGTCATAATATAAAAACCAATGTGATATATATGTAATATAGAGATATAAATATATCACATTAACGAAGGGGGATTTATTTATGAAAGGGGTAAGCAAGTATTCAATTTTATTTGCACTATTTGGATTTTTAGGTTTTAAAGAATTAAATGGTGATCCACTAGGACTTCTATATTTTGCCTTCTTTGGTCAATTAGCTAATTATTGGTGGTACAAGCTAGGTGATTGTGAAGATGAGAGATTAATTCACAATAAACATAGAGCAGCTTCTATAGTATTTCCTGCATGTTTTGCTATAGCAATTGTATCAAGTGTATTAATTCAGTTATATACAGTAGATGTACTAACACTTTATAGACTACAAATATTAATAGTAGCACTTACTTTTGCAATATCAATGAATTTATGGGCATTTTTAACTTACAAATTTGATTTAGGGAAGTAAAAAATATGGCAAAGTTTATTAGTAATTTAAAGAAATATCGTCAATTTAATGAGTTAACTCAAGAAGAATTAGCTAATAAAGTTAGTGTTAGAAGAGAAACTATAGCTCGTTTAGAAAATGCAAAATACAATCCTTCACTTGAATTAGCTGTTAGAATTTCAAGGGAGTTAAATACTCCCATTGAAGAATTATTTATTTTTGAATTTTAATAAATTAATAGAAACGTAGAAATAGGTGTACAAGTGTATTTTTTAATGAATAACGGAATAGTAAAATGGTTTGACAATGAAAAAGGATTTGGTTTTATATCAGTAGAAGATATTAAAGAATAATATTAATATAATGCGAACGAAAAGTAGGAGTTATCCAATTGGTATACCCCTACTTTTTTATTATTGAAATTATTCCTAATATCAACATTGACTTAAAACATAGCCTATTTTTCCAAATACATATAAATAAATCATCTTATAAATTAACAATTAAAATATTCTTTCTTCTAGATCTTGACTA
The DNA here is from genome assembly GCF_039031195.1 of Romboutsia sp. MSSM.1001216sp_RTP31141st1_G3_RTP31141_220114. Classification (NCBI taxonomy): domain Bacteria; kingdom Bacillati; phylum Bacillota; class Clostridia; order Peptostreptococcales; family Peptostreptococcaceae; genus Romboutsia; species Romboutsia sp. MSSM.1001216sp_RTP31141st1_G3_RTP31141_220114. Next base: position 460,009 of record NZ_JBCIUO010000001.1, read on the forward strand.
CTTGATTTGTTTGAAATAATATTTCTTACTATACATAACGTCTTTAAATTATAATTTGTGACAGAAAAAAGTTTTAATACTTTTAAAAAAACTGAAACTTTTGATACACTTATTACGTCTAATAAAGGGAATATAAAGGACACATAAGGGAGAATTATTACTAATGGAAACTATTAAAGATCTAAATAATAACAGCTATAGGCTCATAGTAGAAAAAGCTATGAGGGGAAATAGGGATGCAATTGAAAAAATTATAAACGATCATAAAGAATACTTATATAAAACAGCTTTTTTATATATAAAAAATGAACAAGATGCTGTAGAGATATGCCAAGAAACAGTATATAAAGCAGTTATAAATATACATAAACTAAAAAATCCTGATTATTTTAAAACATGGATTACTAGAATACTAATAAATAATGTTAATGATAGAAGTCGAAATGAGGGTAGAACTATTAATAATATTGAAAAACTCGAATCAATTGAAGATATATCATATGAAAAGTTAGAAGATAAAATTGATTTGTATAATGCTATAGACATATTAGAAGATAAATTTAAAACCCCTATAATACTTCAATATTTTTATGATATGACTATAAAAGAAATCGCGGATATAACTGAAACTAATGAAAATACAGTTAAAACTTACCTAAGACGAGGTAAAGAAAAACTATACAAGATATTAATGTAGGGGAACTAAGTGAATAAATTAGATCATATAAAGATACCGAGTAATTTTGATTGTGCTATAGATGAAGCTATAGATAAGGCTTTTAGTGAAAAAAAGAGAATTAAATCACGTAAAAGAAAAAGTATAGCAGCAGGACTATCCGCTGCCCTTATAGTAGGAACTATAGCTATAAATAGTGAAACAACATGGGCTTATATAGAAAATATAACAAAACATATTGAATCTTTTCTAGGCAGAGAGGATAGTATATTTGATAAATATAAATTTGAGGGGTTGCAAACTGTTGAAGATAATGGACTAAAATTTAGCTTAGGCGAATTAATGATAGATGATGGACAGATATTAGTTAGTATGAGTATGGACTATACAAATTTTAAACCAAAAGATAAAAATATAGATGCATCTAAGATACATCCATCTCTTCCTACTGTTACTATTGATAATATTCCATTATTAGCTCCAAGTGGTGGTGTAGTAGAATCTGAAAATGTCAAAGGGGAGAATAAAGTAAATATGTTATTAAAAATTAATTTCTGGGATCTAAATACTGATATAAATAATGCAGATAAAAATTCATATGAAATTTTAGATAATATAGAATCTGGCAAAGAGTATAATTTAAAGATGACTATCAGCAATCTTTATTATAATGATAAAGAAGAATATAATCTTGGTTCGGGAAAATGGGAATTCAACACCAAAATCAATGCATCGAATATAATTAAAGATACTCACGTTCATAAAGTAAATAAAAAAATTAAAATCGACGAAGATGTATATAAAGGCTATTTAGATATAGAAGAAATTAGAATATCTCCTCTATCAGTTAAAGTTAAATATAATTATGATTTATATACTGATATTAGTGTTAATAAGAGACGTGAACCTCGTTTTATAGTAAAAAATCAAAATGGAAAAGAATTAGAACTAGGGTCTGGCGCAGGCGGACAACTAAATAATGGAAAATGGTATATTGGTGACGAATTTAATTTAAAAGGTAATGAGAAAAAAATTATTATAACACCTTGTGTGTACATTAATGACAAAGCAAAACTATTTACAGAAGATGCTATTGTATTAGATATTGATTAAACTTAATAGTTATTCTCTTAGATATGCTAATATACATAAAAAACACAAAAATGACTAGAATTTCATGATTAGAAATTGCTAGTTATTTTTTGTGAATTGAATTTATTTATGGTAAAATTAGTAAATAAGCTAACTTAAATGGAGTGAATTTAGAAATGAGTAAGTATAAAGACTGGAAGATGATAGATTGGATTATAGCAGGAATTTTAGCCCTATCCTCTGTATCAGTAACTAATTGGATTATAGACCACAATCTATATGTGGCTCCTATAATGGCAACAGTTTATGATTACTCATATAATATTCCTATAATGGTAGCAGGTGTATTTTTAATATATTGCTTTTTATCAGTAATATATTGGATAATAAATAAAAATATAAATATGGTAATTCATTATTGCTTAATAGCAATCACATATATAACAATTCCTATGCTATATGTTATTGTATATAACTCGGGCGTTTAAAAAACTTAGTAAATAAAATAACTATTCCCCGAAACTAAAGTAAGTAGTCTTAAAATTTTACTTTAGAGACTAGATATATATATATATATATGGAGGCTATCACATGATAAAGGCGAAAAACAAACGGTTTATTCTTTTGCTAGGGTTATCAATTCTTCTTATTTCTAGTGTATATGTATATAAACATGCTATTTTTGAAAGAAGTTCTATAACAGAAGTATTGGAAACTTTTATCAAAGATGATTACAATTATAATGGAGGAAAGAATGATTTCTCAACAGTTGGAAATGAACAATTAAAGAAATATCTATTAGCAAGAAATACTGTAAAAGCTACTAATAATAAAACAAATTATAAAAAAGTACTTTCTCAAAATTTTAAATTTGATTATGGAAACTTTGTGAGCTCTGGAAACTGTGTAAAAATTAATGTTTATATAGAGGAATATTACTCTTTTAAAGATGAAAATACTAGTGAAATAAATGAAGCCGGGGCAGGAAATGATTATGTAGTATATCTTTCAAAAATAAATGGGAAATGGAAGGTTATGTCTGCAACAATTAAAGTTAATGCTGATGCAGTAGATGATGAATTTGATGTAAATAAAGAATTAGGTTATGAAGGAAAGAAAAATCAAAAAAATGTTGAAGCAAATCTAAATAAAATGCTTGATAGGCTTAACTATTTAAAAGACATATATTCTAAACCTCTAAAATAGAATGTTTAAGTATAAATCAGATAATCTATATTTATTTAATTATAATTTTTAATACATAAAATAAATCACTAATCCCGAAATTTAGATTTTCGGAATAGCTGTATATACAAAAGAGTATATCATTTGAAATAACTATATTTCATTAGATATACTCTTTTGTATTTTTTTAAAAACTATATTAACTTTATTTTTCAAAGACTTTACTTTGCAATGCTAAATATATAAAAATATACCATAATATTTTAGTTTCTAATGTCAATTCATTCTAACTATATAATATGATCTTGTAATTGCATAAAACCTATGCTTTACCAATTTAGAATAGTTACTTACTTAAATATATAAAGTCAGTACTTTTATTAACATTGTAAATCCTCAAAATGCTGACTCTACCCATAGATAAACTAAATACAATAGTATAAATTTAAGCGAATATCTCAACATAGAGATGCTCCTATTTTTGAATTTTTCAAATATTTTTAGTTCTTAGGAATCTAATTTTATATGTTACTATATAAGACCTTTTTCTTCTATCGGTTTTTGTAAGGAAGGATGGATAAAAAAATACTTAATTGGCTTTACAGTAGGCGCTATATTAACTGTTTCAGAAGTAGCTTTATTGTATTATTCTTTTGGACTGATAAGTGTAAATCATAATCCTAGCCAACCAGTAGGCTTATCTGCTATAAAGTATATAAGTATAATACTAATTGGGATGGATAGTTCAAAGTTCTGCCGAAGAAATTGTAACTCGCGGATGGCTTATGAATGTTTTAAGTGCCAAATACAATGTATGGGTTGGTTTAATTGTATCATCTACTTACTTTGGATTTATGCATTTACTTAATCCAAATGTTAGCTACATAGCGGTTATAAATTTAGTTTTAACAGAATTTTTATTTGGACTTTATGTTCTAAAAACTAATAACCTTTGGGGGGCTTGTGGCATTCACTGTTCTTGGAATTTCTTTATGGGAAATATATTTGGGTTTGAAGTTAGTGGAACTAATACTTCTGTTGGTACACTATTTGATTTAAACCTGGTTGGAAATCCCTCATTGTCAGGTGGACAGTTTGGACCTGAAGGAGGTATTTGTGAAACTATTGTAATAATTGTAGCTATAATAGTCATTATTTATTTAGATAAGAAAAAGTTTTTTAAACAATGTGCATAAAATTTTATCTAATACTATAAACAGAGGTTGCCTTAAAATTATATAGAAAACTGATTATTTTAATTAGTTTGATTAATTGTATTTATTGTACTGGCTTTGTTTTAAACCAATGTTGATTTTATAAATTATTTTAACAACAAAAGTAGGAGTATAATCACCTGCTTTTAAATTCGCATTATATAATAATTGTATATTTATTTTAATAATATCATTTTCAATATTAATTTAAAACATAGCCATTTGATTAAAGAGCAAAACTGGTAAAATTATTAAATCTAGGGGGTGATTTATGAATAAAAAAAGAAATATTGTAGACTTAATATTTTAATAAGGGGATTAGAATATGAATTTTAAGAATTTAGAAACCAATCGATTATTGTTAAGAAGCATATCAAAGAATGATTCATCAGATATATTTAACTATCTATCAAAAGATGAAGTGACTAAATACCTAGGAAAAACATCAATTAAATGTGAAAATGAGGCTAAAATATTAATTGATAAAATTTTAAAAGCTAGTTCAGAAAGTAATGGTATGAGATGGGGAATTGTTCTTAAGGAAAATAATAAATTAATTGGGTTAGCAGGGTATAATAGCATAGATTTTAAAAACAAAAAATGTAATTTAGGATATGATATAGATAGTGCTTATTGGCACAATGGCTATGGAATGGAAGCTGTTAGTGAAATAATTAGATACGCATTTTATGATTTAAATTTACATAGGATAGAAGCTGAAGTTGTTATAGGGAATAATTCATCTTCTAACTTATTAACAAAGCTTGGATTTAAAAAAGAGGGAATGCTTAGACAAAGTATATTTAAAGAAGGCGACTTTTTGGATGTGGAAATATTTTCGTTAATTCAAGAATAGATTCATTGAATTAGTTTAAATTTATAAGGGCTAGATTTAATTTATTTAATTATTGGAAAAAAATTCTAAAAAGTATATAATATAAAAAAGCAACAATTACTATATATCAAAAACTATATAAGTAATTCTTAAAATTTTTAACAAAAGGGTATGGGGAGATAGACAGTGGAAGAACAAAATCAAATAATAGAGCAACTTAAAGATATATCTAGTGAAATATCTAATTTGCAAAATAGTGTAGATAATGTAAATAATAGTATAAATAATTCGGGTGGAACAGGGATTATAGGTATTTTAATTTTAATATTATTAATTTCTATAAATGATAATTTACGTAAATTAACACGAGCAATAAAAGATAATAAAAAATAATGTATAACTTATTAGTATAATAAATGTCTTTTTTATTAAATTTAGACTTTATTAGGATTTGTATTATAAATAAGCAAAAAATGGCTAGAACTATTGGAATTATCAAAAGTCTAGCCATTTTTATATACTTTAGTTTAAATATGTTAAGATTCTTTACTTAATCTACTCAATAAATTGGTAATTATTTTTTTAAAAATGTAGGTTTTAGCAATAATTGAGCTGATATCATAAAAATAGCTAAAGATATAAAACTTGGTACAACTCCAGATAAATTTGGGGGTAACTTGGTAAATACAGGCTCCATTAATAATATTGTTCCAAGAACTGCTATGCCTAACCCTATATAAGAAATTACTCCATATTTTTTTATGTATTTTCCATCTTTATAATTTTTTACAATAAAATAAAGTCCCACAACAAAGAGTAAAGTACCAAGAAACACCATAATCCATAACAACATGATAAAATACCTCCTACCGTAAATTTATAACTAATTATCTATAGCTAGCTTGTTATTTTTTTCTTGTAATTGTTTTATGTAGCTCAGCCCTTTTACAATACAATATAATCCTAAACAAATGTATGCAATTTTAATTATTATATTACTTGGTACTGGTATAAATATAATTAAATTATTTATAAAATGAGCGAAAATAGATAGTTTCATAGATTTTGTATAATAATAAATATATCCTAGTATTACTCCTAATATAAAGGCATTTATCCCTTGAGGTATATTTAAATGTGCAATGGCAAATATTATCGCAGAATATATTATAGCTTTTTTATGATTTATTTTATATTTACTTAGAAATCCATTTAATAATATTCCCCTAAAAAACAGTTCTTCAAATATAGGTGCTTCTATAAGTGTTTGTAAAAATAACATTAAACTTAGCATAAAAAATTCTATACCGCTAGAATTTTCAATAATAAAATCAATAGTTTCATCAGGTATAGGTCCTTCAAACTGTGTTAATACTTCAAACAATACAGCCTCTCTAACTAAAATATACCCTATTATTATGAAACAAATATGTAAATAATCTTTCTTGTTAGGTTTAAAATTATTGTTATTTATTTTAGTACTACCTTTTTCGGTAAATATATGCCCTGCCAATATTACCATAGCTATACTTATAGATACTGTTAATATCATTACAAGTATAATATTATTTCCAAAAGACATGTTTGGATTTATTAAAACACTAATAAAAACTGATAACAAACTTATTATATTTTGAACTAAAATATATATAGCTATAGCAAAAAGTGATTTTAATAAAGATATTGGTTTAATTTTTATTTCATCTTTATATATTTGCTTTAAATTATACATCTCCACCCCTTAAATTATTTACCCACATATATTATTTACAATTTATAACAATTGCAAACTTTAGTTATATTATACATAATATTTAATCGTTTTCCTATTACAAAATGGTTTCATTAAACTTTAAGTAAAGTACTTTGATTTAAGTTAGCTAAAGAAATTAAATGGGAATTTTTTGCATAGAATATTGTATATAAAGAGGACAAAAATTAACCTTCTTTAATAATAGTTATAAGATTATTAACAAAATTTTATTTAGTAGATTTATTAGAGAATTTAATGATAAAAATTTTAAAAAAATATTGACAAATTAATTGAAAAATATTATCATTTAATTAGAAAGTTTGATAAAGATAATCAATTTCCTTTAATGGATATATATACTTTGGTGAGGAAGTAGCCAAACTATAATAAATCCTTAAACCCTTAATTATGTATTCAAATTATGTATTCAAAAAAGTATCTTAATTTTTAAGATACTTTTTTTGTGCATATAAACTAGTTAAATTTTAAAAATAGGTAAAATAATTATGTACCATAATTTAATATTATTGGTGTTTTGATTTAAATAAAATTATAGAAAATTAACCTATTGATAGTACAATATAATTAAAGATCAAAGCTGGTAAAATTATTAAATCTAGGGGGATATTCATGAACAAAAAAAGAAATATTGTTTTAAGTATATGTTTTTTATTGGGAATAGTAGGTATTGTTATGGTATATATGAAGGGTAATGATGGTAAGAAAATAAAAAGCTTAAAACAAGTGTATTTTGAAATGATAGAAGATGATATAAAAGGAGAAAAAATTACTTCAGATGAATTGGTGAAAAATATTGAAAATATTTTAGAAAAAGATGAATCATTTACTTATGGAAAAACTGAAGATGAAGGTAATGGAAATAGAAATAAAATGAATACATATAACTTTGAAAATAAAAATGAAGTGCTAGAGGTATCATATTTAAAAAATGAGAATAATCAAGAAGAGTATATAAATTTCATATCATATCAATTAAAAAAAGAAGACAATGAAACATATATAGGAGTAAATTACTTTAAGCAAAAAGAAGACACATATATATTAGGGACAGTATTATATCCAGATAATTTAACTGAACAAAGAAAGTTTTTTAATCTAATTAAAAAGGGAAAAGAAATTGATGAAATATATCATATGTATTATGAATTAGCACCATATGTAGAAGAGGGGAAGAGCATAAGTGTTGAAGCCATAGAGAATATACTAGGAGAAAAATCAGAGGATATAGAACATGACACAAAGGATGGAGTAACTACTTGTTATACTGTAGAAAAAGATAAATCTAGGCTTACTATTTTATATAATAAAGAAGAAAACAAAATATTTTTTACTTCAATTGTAAATGATTGCCCTACAAATGGAGTAAATGTATATTGTAGTGAAGATAAAGCAGAAAAAGAATCTAAAATAATTACGATGATTAATAAAGATTTAAAAGAGCAGGAAACTATGATTAAAGATGTAGTACAAAGTAAAAAGTAAGTTTATAGGTAATGTTGTATACAAAAAAGTAATTAATATTAATGTTTAATATAATGCTACTTAATAGTATTGCTTGTATCACGAAATTATATGTTTTAGTGCACATACCTCAAACTATAAGTTCTGATATAATTAAATTAACAGTTATTATAAATTCGGAAAATTAATTATATGGATAAAATGGGAGGAAATAGATTGTTAGATAATAAGGGGTTTGATTTATGGGCAAGGGAGTATGATAAAAGTGTAGAAAAAAGTTCAAATGAATATCCATTTGATGGTTACTATGATGTATTAAATTATATTTATAATTCAATTATTAACAAAGAATCAAAAAAAATTTTGGATGTAGGTTTTGGGACTGGACTATTAACTAGTAAATTATATGAAGATGGAGCAAAAATATTTGGAATTGATTTTTCACAAGCAATGATAGATATAGCAAAGGAAAAGATGCCTAATGGACTTTTTATACAAAGTGATTTTAATTTAGGTATACCTTCAGAATTAGCACATGAAAAATTTGATTATATTATATCCTCTTATGCAATTCATCATTTAAATAATGAAAAAAAAGTAGAATTTATATCTAAGTTAAAGGATTTATTAAATGAAGATGGGAAGATAATAATTGCTGATGTGGCGTTTAAAACAGAGGATAACTTAATTGAATGTAAAAGTAAGAATTTAAATAAATGGGATGAAGATGAAATATATATGATTGAAGAAAAAATAATACCATCATTATATAAAAATAATGTTAATGCAAAATATACACAAATATCTTCCTGCGCAGGTGTTTTAGAGGTTGATTAAAATAATTAATATTGTGTACCAAGAGAGAAATAAAATTATTTCTCTTTTTTTGCGCAGTTATTATGCATAAATTATATAAAGAGGACTAAAGTTAGCCATCTTTAATAATGTTTAGAGAATTAGTTTAAAGTATTTAAATTAACATCAAGACAGTCTAAAGAAATACAGGAAGATTTCATAATTTATATGAGTGATTATATGACAGACTTAATAGAAAAAGATCACTCTAAGGAAGAAGCACTAGAAATTGCAAAAACTAATCTTGCATCAAATAGTCAAAGTGATGAATCAGAATATTTAAAAAATAAATATATGGAATATTATCTATCAAGAGATCCACAAATGGATGAAATAATAGGGCTTTATTATGGTGGATTTACTCTAATAGGACTTACTTTAGGAGTAGTAATTGGTATTATTCTTGCCTTTACTTATTTTAAAAATTATTTCTGGATTACAATTGGAGTATCTATAATACTGGGACTTATACTTGGAGCAGGAATGGGAATGTTAAAGCATGCTTCATTAGTAAATAAATATAAATAATAATATTTGTTTTAAATGTCCACGAAAACATCTGTTTTAGTAGATATTTATTTAAAAGCTATGCTAAACTATTTGATTATTAAAATCAAAATATAAAATATATAAAAATGACTAGACTTGGTAATGTGCATCAAAATCTAGTCATTTTTCATTATACTATTCATTTAATTATTATAGTAAGTTTAAATAGAAAAATAAACAGACTTGAAAAAGGAAATAAAGAACTTAAAGAGTAGATTAAAATTAATTATGATGATATATATAAACAGTTATAATATAATTATATCATAGAGATATATTAAAAAAAGGTATTGGAGAATAGTTAAAAATAATAGTTAAAGTTCAGCTATTATTTTTTAGGAGATTAATTATGAAAAGAATATTAATGCTTTTTCTAAGAATGTTATCAGGATTTTTATTATGTGCACTTTCTACTGTACTGTCAATAAAATCAAATTTGGGTTTGAGTCCATGGGATGTTTTTCATCAAGGTTTGTCTAATTTAGTTGGCCTTACAATCGGTCAGGCAAGTATAATTGTAGGTCTATTAATTGTAATTATAGTTAGTATATTAGGTATAAAAATAGGATTTGGAACATTAGCAAATATGATTATGATTGGATGTTTCATAGATTTAATAATCTATATAGATATAATTCCTACAAGTGCTAATTTATTTTATGGCGTATTACTTATGATAGGAAGTATGTTTGTTAATGCAATAGGAAGTTATTTATATATAGGGTGTGAAATGGGATGTGGCCCGAGAGATGGATTAATGGTAGTCTTAGTAAAGCTTACATCAAAGCCTGTAAGTATAATAAGATTTTTTATAGAAGGTCTGGCTCTAATAACTGGATGGATATTAGGTGGGACTGTTGGACTAGGTACTTTATTAACTGTATTTGGGATAGGTTACTGTGTTCAAATGATGTATAAAGTATTTAATTTTGATGTTAAAAATTTAAATCATAAAGATATAAAACAGTGTTTTGCATTTGTTAAAGAATGCGTAACTGACAAGGAGGATATTAGTGAAGTTTAGAAAATCAAAAACAAATGATGTAAAAAGTATAATGAAAATCATCAATCAAGCCCAAGAATTCTTTAAAAATAAAGGAATAGACCAATGGCAAAATGGTTATCCAAATGAAGATACAATTATTGGGGATATAAAAAATGTTGAAAGCTATGTACTAGAAAAAGATGGTGAGGTTGTTGCTACTTCAATGGTAACATTTAAAGGAGAGCCAACGTATGAATCTATCTATGATGGAAAGTGGCTAAGTAACAATAAATATGCAGCTATCCATAGAGTAGCTGTAAGTAATAACCACAAAGGGTTAGGTCTATCAACTGAGATTATTAAATGTGTAGAACAACTTTGTGTAGATAGCGGTGTACATAGTATTAAAATTGATACACATGAAGAGAATATTCCTATGCAAAGGGTACTTAAGAAAAATGGATTTAAGTATTGCGGAATAATATATGTAGATGATTCAAGTAAAAGAATAGCTTTTGAAAAATTGTTGTAGCTTAATTTATTCGATAATTACTCAATTTCTTTAGTAGTTTCTAAATTTAGGTTTAGATAATAATTTTATAAAATAAAGTAATTTAAAAAGTCGTACATGAAAATAAATATAATAAAGAATTCTAATTTAAAAGGACCATACAACGGTCCTTTTAATTATTGTATTTTTCAACATTATAATTAAACATAGCATAAAAATTTATAGTATTTATTATAGTAATAGAACTACTTTTTATATTATTTAAAATATTTTCCATAAGGCTTAAAATGATTTAATTCTTCAATTACTTCATCTAAAGGATTCTCGATTTTTTCAATATCATCTCCAATAAATTTTGATAAATAATTAAATAATAGTTCTCCATTTCCATCCATTGTAAAACTAGATAAATTTTCTCCATCTTCGCTTTCTAAAACAATAATTATTAATTTTCCAGTACTTATTTGATATTCATATGATAAGCAATCTATATCTTCAACATTTTCGTTAAAATGATTTATAGTTATTTGTATTTCTGATTTTTCATTTTCACTTAATAGTGATTGAATAAAATCTAAATCACTTATTTTATATATTATTGAATTGTCATTTAACTCAATTGTAGAAAGATTTCCACTTAAATTTAAAAGATCTTTTTTAGTAATTTGTTGAGCTTTAAATTCATCTACTAAACATTTTGAAATGTCTTTTATTTTACATTTGTTCCCTATATTCATCAATATTACCCCCTTATATTTTATTATATATAAGTATAGATTAAATATATAAATTTTAAAACTTATTAATGGTTTCTAAATATAATTTTAAGTAATATTATTGTTTGTATTTATGAAATCATCTGTTTTAGTGTATACTTTTTTAACTCTATATAAACTAATGAATAATGTTATAATACCTAATACAATCTTTATATAAGTATAATTTTATTAAAAAAATATAAAATACAAAGCTAAAGCTATTGCATATACACATTGAAAAATAGCCATAGTTGATATATATTTTTTAGTGCTTTCACTTTCATCTTTATTACTTAAAAATTTTAAAGCATATTTAATTCTAATCCATTCAGCTATTAAAGCTACTATAATTATTAATAAAGTAAAATAAGTATTTTTATTTAAAGATAAAGGTATCGCAATAATTAGTATTATAGTTAATATACGAAATCTTCTTGAAAATTCTAAGTCTTCAATTTCTTCTAGAAGTGCTTTATTTGGTTTAAACTTCTTTTCTAATATATAATCCCCTAAAAACATAATTATAAAAATCATAAATATAAAAACCAACTTAAAATCAATAACATTATCCATAATATTCCCCCTAATATATACTTTCATATGAAATTCCAATATATCCTATATAATTATACATTATAAATTAGTGATTTAGAATTACAAAGGAAAAACCGTATCACAAGAAGTGATACGGTTTTTATTATATATATTTGAAATAAATATATAATTATTTTAAATACATTATTTTTTATAAATATGTTTATAGTAGATTCATAAAAGTCGTTATAACTGCTGAGTTTATAAATTCTATAAATAATGCTCCAACTAGTGGCAATATGAAAAATGCATTAGGTGCTGGACCATATTTAGAAGTTACAGATTCCATATTTGCTATTCCATTTGGTGTAGCTCCAAGACCAAATCCACAGTGACCTGCTGCAAGTACTGCTGCTGTGTAATCTTTTCCCATAACGTTAAATGTAACAAAGTAGGCAAATAGTATCATTAATAATGTCTGTAAAGTTAGTAGTATTAATATAGGTATAGCTAGGTCTACAAGCTCCCATAATTTTAAGCTACACATAGCCATTGATAAAAATAATGATAAACATATTGAACCTATACATTCTAATTCATTGCTTGATACATTATGTATTCCTTTTGCATCTGAAATATTTCTCATAATAGCTGCTACAATCATAGAACCTATATAAGATGGCATTGTTATACCTATATATGAAAATAAGCCTGATACTATAGTCCCAAGTCCCATAGCTATTATTATTTGTATAATTGAGCTTGTCAATTTACTTTCTGAAAGTTTTCCTATAGATATTTCATTGTATGATACTTCTTCATTTACGTTTGTTGATATTAATTCTTCTTTTACTTCTATTTCCTCTGGCTGAAGTTTATGTTTTTGAACTAATCTATTTGCAAGGGGACCACCTATAATACTTCCAGATACTAATCCAAATGTAGCACAGGCCATAGCTATACTAAGAGCACCTTTAAGTCCATTTGCTTCAAGAAGAGGGCCAAATGCACCAGAAGCTCCATGACCACCTGTCATAGAAACAGAACTTGAAACAAGTCCTAATAGTGGGTCTACACCTATTAACTTAGCAGAGAAAACACCAACTATATTTTGAGCTAATATCAATAATACTGATATAATTAAAAACTTAATTACTTGTGTTCCACCTTTTTTTAAGACTTTCATACTTGCAGTGAATCCAACCGTTGTAAAGAAGGCTGTCATTAATATATTTTGTAGCGTTGTATCAAATACTATCGTAATTATTCCTGTTTGCCTTAATATAAAGGCTATTACTGCAAAAGAAAATCCTCCTACAACTGGTGATGGTATACAGTATTTATTTAATATAGAGATTTTACTTTTTATAAAAGACCCTATTAAAAGTACAGCAGTAGTAAATGCAATACTTTGAATTATATCTAAATTTAGGGTCATCATTTTTAATTCATTTGAAAATTGAAACATAAGTTTACCCTCCTTAATATAAATTTAAATTTTAAACATTATAATGAATAATTTAAAAACTTAAATTCTTATGATTTTATTTTCTGATAATTGAGAGTAGAAGATGTTGAAATTCATGGAACTTATTTTATATATTACAATAAAAAATTGATAAAGTCAACTTAACTGATACCTTAAGAAGTTTCATGTGGAATTATAACGTATTTAGTCAATTATATTTAATATCACTTTTGATATTATCTATTTGTATATGGCAATAAAGTACAATAAAGTGTATTTACAATATACATAGTAAATAATTTAATAAGATATATAATATAGTAAAGTTTACAATTTTATTGTATTTCGAACTAATTCATATCAAATTTAAAAAATAAGTGTATATTAGAGTTTATATATTACAGTAAATAAGATACTGCTATTTTGTTGGTAACTTATCGCAAACTTAGCTAATAGAGCCAAAACATATAATGTAAATTAGAAATTTAGAATTATAAAGGATGAACCGTATCAAAAGTAACGGAGCGCGGTTTTTATATATAAGATAGAATATCTTTTAAATAAGAAAACTATTTGTTAATATATAGATATAAATAATATAGGGTTGAAATTTATTATAGAGAAAAAAGTATTAAATTATAAGAAGAGAGGGAGATACATGGCAATAGCGTTACCTATAGCAGTAGATGAAAAATTAGTAGGAACATGCTTTATAGCGTCACACCATAAAAATAGAATAATATTTTTGAGTACACTTCATCATTTAGGTTATGGATTAAACTTCAAGGTATGTATACCTCCTCATGGAGGAGATATATCAATTCCGCAACAATATCCATTAAATAGTTGCAATGTTATGGAAGTAGATTTAATATATTCTGACCCTATAAATGATATAGCAGTATTAATATCTAAAAATGAAGAGCAAAGTACATTATGCAGACCTTTTTTAAAAAAAGCATCAGATATTAATATAGGTGACGACCTTTTAATGGTAGGATATCCATATGTAGGATTAAATTCATTACTAGAAACAGCTGAAAAGACACATATTTCGGCATTAGGACAAAGACTTTTTATGGGTAATATTAAGATAGAAGAATTTGTTATATCACATCAAACTTATTCAGGAAGCTCGGGATCTCCAGTGATAAGAGTAAGTGATGGTGTAATTTGTGGAATGGTAAGAGGGTGTCTAGCATTGCCAGAAGCTATATCTATAGGAAATATGCCATTAGGCACAGATTCAAATATAACATTTGTAATAAATAGTGCTATATTTGAAGAAGTAATAAATCAAGCAATAGGGGGATTGGATCGATGTTAGAACTATTAAAATCTTTTTCAGATGAAGAAATTTTAAGTACTTTACCAGGAAACATGGAATCTATGGTAAATACACTTCAAATGTCAGGGGCGAGTATAGATGATATAGGAATTAATTTATCTTTAAATCCTTCATTTGGACTTGCACCAAAAGGAACTCAGAAGTGGAATGAAGGTTTATACGAACGCATAAGAATTGAAGTAAGAGAAATTATATGTACAGATAGTGAAAAGTATAAAGAATTGAGAGAATCATTAAAAATAGAGGCTAAGATAACTACTAATGTTATAATTGGTGCTATATCAGGTTATGTTGGAAAAGAAATTGGTGTATCTGCAGCTATATGTGTTCCATTTGTAGTACTTTCTATCATAGCTATACTTAGAGCAACAACAGAAGCTATATTAAATTCAGGAAATTAATATATATTGAAGATATGATAAATCTAGGTGAGGAACAACACTTCATCTAGATTATTTTATTTTTAAATAATAAGGAACATATAATATAATTTAATATTTTCAAAAATTAAAACTTAGATTTAGCAATACAACTACCATAATAAGTATAGTATTTGATAGAAGATGTAGGTGAATACTTAATTCATTTAATTATAAATTAGAGATGTAAAATACTAAAGTATAAATAGTATTTAGATAAGGAGAAAAATATGAATATTTAATAACAATAAAATGCATACTATTGGAATTAATTTCAAAATTAGTATAAAATAGATATTATTATACGAAATGATGAAAAAGGAGTTAAGCGATGGAATATAGAGGTAAATCATACATATCAGTAGAATTTAGACGAGAAGATTTTATGGAATTAGGGTTAACTATGGATAGTGAGGATGATAAGTGGGATAGAGCAATAAATATATTTGATGATAGAATAAGAGGAAGATTCTTAAATCAGATTGAAAACCTAACTAAATATAATGATTTAATTAGAGATGGTTTTTCTATAATGGCATTGAATTGTTTATTAATAGAAACATTACTACAATTTAAGAATGGATGGGATCAAACACCTTCAGGAAGGAATAAGATAGAATATAAAAAATTTTTAAAGGAGGAATTCCCTGAGATTTTTAATAATGATAAAATAGCAAAACTATTTTATGAAGACATACGATGTGGAATATTGCACTCTGCTCAAACTAAAAATAGAAGTAAATTAACTTTTGAACAAGAATACATAGTAAAATTGGAAGAAGATAATCAAGTAATTGTTGTAGATGTAATAAAAATCACGAATGCAATACTTATTTATTATGAGAGGTATAAAAATACTATTAGAGATAATATGAATTTTAGGTTAAGAGAAAATTTTTTAAATAAAATGATGTATATATGTATTAGATCTAATTAGAAATAATTATGGGGATAGACGAGTAAACGTAAATATAGATGAAATAAAAGTAATATAAAAATCGACTCTAAATGATTATATAGATAAGATTAAGATTTAATTAATATAAAACCGCGCTCCTTAGAGCGCGGTACGGAGAACCGTATCACAAGTAAGGGATACGGTTTTTATTTTATATAATAGCAAAATTTGTTAATTTCTAGATTGTTGTATACAAAGATAGTATAATTTATATATATATATAACAAAAAAGGAGTGAAATATTTATGTATCCATTTAATACTACAGTTAATATAGGGAATAAAAATGTAAATATAAACATTTATTCTGGATTAACAACTTTTGTGGGACCAAATGGTTCTGGCAAAACTAGAGCTATGAGATATCTTAAACATGAGCTAGAAAATAAATTTAGAGGAAAAATAGTTAGATATTTATCATCAAATAGAATTGGAATACTTGAAGAATTTAGATCTAAAACATCAAAGTATGATTTTAAAAGAGAAGCATCTATAGGTGATAAGGATCTTAAAAATATAAGACATAAATTAGAGATTGCAACGGGAGATTTTTTTACATTAGATGAAAGAAATGATGTATATATAAAGGTATCAGAACGTTTATCTACACTACTTGGTAGAAATTTATTCTTAGAATGGAATAATGGAAACTTAACAGTTAATTTCCAAAAAACAAAGTCGTTAGAGGGTTACTCAATATCAGCAGAATCAAGTGGTCTATTAAATCTAATATCGATACTTGCAGCATTATATGATGACCAAGTATCGATATTATTGATTGATGAGCCCGAAGTATCATTACACCCACAAATGCAAGCTTTTCTACTTAATGAAATAAAAAAGGTTTCTGGGGATTTTAACGAAAAAGGCAAGAAAATGATAATAATGGGGACACATTCTATTGATATGATTAGTATAAAAAATATAGATAGCTTATCTAACTATGTTTTTTTCTTAGATAATGATAAATTTCCTGTTCAGATCTCCCCAGAGTTAGAAGTATTAAAAAATAAAAAGTTAAGAGAGTTAGTAAGTAGACTTGGTCAAATGCATAAAACCGCATTTTTCAGTGAAAGACCACTATTAGTAGAAGGCATAAGTGATGCACTAATCTGTAACTATTTTGATGACAGATTTGAATTTAATTTGGGGATTGCAGGAACTCAAATTATTCCAGTTGATGGGAAAGGACAATTTCCTTCAACTGTAAAGCTAATGAGATTAATAGGGAAAAGACCGATACTTATAGCTGACTTAGATGCGTTTATAGATAATAATGATGTGATAAATATATTTATAAATGATAAAGAAGCTAAGAGTAAAGCATTAAATTATGGACATGCAGATATAAGTTCATTTGTAAAAAATGTAAAGAATGATTTCTTTAAAATTTGTGATAAAAATAGCGAAAATATAAAAGAAATTTATGAAAAACACCCGTATTGGATAAATCGAGATAAAAGTAATGATGAAACTCAATTTAAAAGACGAGCTATAATGGCAGTTCTTATGGAAAGTGAAGATATATCTGATTGGGCTAATTATGAAATTTGGCATGATATTAAAGTAAGAATATCATTGTTATTAGATTGCTTAGAGGAATCAGGATGTTTTATTTTGAGAAGAGGGGCAGTTGAAAGTTATTATATTTATTCAAGCAAAGATATAAGTGAAGGTAAAGCAAGTGCTGCAATAGATGAAATAGAAAAACTTCAAGATGCACCTAAAGAGTTGATAGAAGCGAACTATAGTGATATATTAAGGGCACTTAAATATTCAGCAAAACGAAGCCGTATTGATGAATCAAAGTCTATTAAAAGAGAGCTTTTAAGCGAATTAGCTCCAATTTTAAATATACTAGACAGAGATACAGATGTTTCAGATATTAATTTAATTATACGCCAGGTTAGAGGTAAATCTAAATCACTATTTGAATATGAGCCTACATTAAAAGATAATGAACCAGCACTTAATATAAATTTAATATCTAATATAATTGACGTAGAAGGGTTTCCTTTAACTATTAAAAAAAGTGATAATATAAATAGAATAATTGATAAATCTATAAGAAAGATTTAGATACTAGAAATAGCCTCCTTTGGAGATGTAACGGAGAACCGTATCATAATCAAGGTATCTAAATTATAATATATTATGATTTAGATAAAAGCCTCTCATATTTGTGAATCAAATGAGAGGTTTTTAAATTTATTATACTATTATTCGTAAGGTGATAGCTTTTAGCACAACATATCATTTCCAAAGAATGTTTTCATATATAGCATGAACTGCTCTATTAGAGTATATAAGAGGTTAACATATAAAGTTATATTATGGAAAACGGTTGAATATAAATAATCGTTAATATACTATATAGTAGATAACATCTTTAAAGAGGGGAGAAAATATGAAGCTAGAAGTGAAGGATCTAAGAAAAAGTTTTTCAGAAAATGAAGTATTACATGGAATATCCTTTTCAGTTGAAAGTGGAAAGGCACTTGGACTATTAGGGAGAAATGGTGCAGGAAAAACTACAACAATTCGTATATTAATGGACGTTTTCAAGGCTAATTCAGGAGAGGTATTAATAGATGGAAAGAAGTTTAACCCAAGAGATTACCAGATAGGATACCTACCAGAAGAAAGAGGATTATATCCTAAAAAGAAAGTTACAGAACAGATAGTTTACTTAGCTCAGTTAAGAGGTGCAGATGCTAAGTGGGCAAAAGAAAATACAAAGATATGGCTTGAAAAATTAGGCATAGAGGAATATGCAAATAGAACATTAGAGAGTTTATCAAAAGGAAATCAGCAAAAGGTTCAATTAGCACAAACATTAGTATGTGATCCAGAAATAGTTATACTTGATGAACCATTTAGTGGATTAGATCCAGTTAATTCACAGATACTTAAAGATACTGTCAGAGAATTAATAAATGAAGATAAACTAGTAATATTTTCTAGCCACCAAATGAGTTATGTTGAAGAGTTTTGTGAAGAGATAGCTATAATAAATAAAGGTGAGATTGTACTGAGTGGAAATCTTAAAGAAATAAAAAAAGAATTTGGTAACAATAGATTAATACTAAGTGCAGAGAATTTTACATTAAATGATTTAGAATCTATATGTAAAGATAAGTTTAAGGATTTAGTAACGGTAGATGAAGTTAAAAAGGATTATTTAATATTAGTGCTAAATGAAAATACAACGAAAAACCAACTTTTAGAAAGTATATTAAAAGAAAATATAGATATAGAGAAGTTTTCTGTATATGAACCAGACTTAACAGATATATTTGTAAAGAAAGTAGGTGAAGAGTAATGAAACAATTTTTCACAGTATTAAAATTTGAACTTGGAAACTACTTTCATAAAAAATCTTTTATAATAAGTACTATAATAATTTCATTAGTAATGATAATTGGATTATCCCTACCTAATTTTATAGATATGTCATCTATATTGCCAATAGGAAATAAAGGTGAAGCTAAATTAGAGGATCTTGCAGAAGAAGATAAAACTAATTTTGCAATATATGATGAAAAGAATATTATTCCTAATAAAGGAGAGCTAAAGACTTATTTTCCAAACTCATATTGGAAAGTGGTAAAAAATAAAGATGAATTAGATAAGTTAGTTGAAAATAAAGATGTAGAAGCAGGTTTTAATGTTAAAAATCCAACTGAGTATGATTATGTTGTTCAAAATACTAAGTTTAATGATGAGAATAAGTATATATTTGATGAACTTTTACAAAAAGAGTATAGAAAAAATAAAATTACTAGCGAAGGAATAGATTTTAATAAGGTAGATACAATTTATAATACCAAAATAGCAGCTAATGTTGAAATACTAGGCAAAGATAGTGCAAATAATTATTTTTATGCTTATATACTAATCTTCGTTATATATATGATGATTTTAATGTATGGTCAATTAATTGCCATGGGAATAACTGCAGAAAAAAGCAATAGAGCAATAGAGGTATTAGTTACAAGTACAAATACAAATAACTTGATATTTGGTAAAGTTATTGCAGGTGCAATAGCAAGTATAATACAAGTTGGAGTAATAATGTCATCAGTACTTATTGCATATAAGGTAAATAGTAAAGCGTGGAATGGAATATTAGATAATTTATTTAAAATTCCACCAGAATTAATAGCTACATTTGCTATATTTGGAATATTAGGTTACCTATTCTATTCATTCATATTTGGAGCATTGGGAGCTTTAGTATCAAAGACAGAAGATATAGGGTCAAGTGTTGGACCTATAATGATGATATTTATTGTAGTATTTATGATTAGTATATTTGGATTAACTAATGGAGATAGTACACTAATAAAGGTTTGTTCATACATACCATTTGCATCTCCAATGACAATGATAGTAAGGGTTGCAACAGGAGCTGTTACATCAGTAGAATTTATAATATCTGCATTAATATTAATAGTATCAACAGTATTAGCAGGAATAGGTGGTGCTAAGATATACAGAATGGCTATCTTAATGTATGGAAATCCAATAAAACTTAAAAATGCCCTAAAGTGGCTTAAAAGTGAAAAGTAAATATTAAAATATGAGAAACTAGGCTTTAAGCCTAGTTTTTCTTTATAACATTTTAAGAAATATAATTTTATGTAATAGTATTGTTTATAAAATCATCTATTTTAGTGGATATATTATTAAGTTTTAGTTTTGCCATAATTAAATTAACAATTGTTATGTAGTTAATTAAATTTTATAAGTATTAGTGGTAAAATATAAGTTAACTAAATATTAGAAATGGAGTTTTATATGATAGTAGATATAACACAAACAACTCAAATTGGAAAAGTATATAGAGTGGGTTCAAAGCCATTGGAAGTAGAGCATGTGAAGAGATATTCTAGAAGTGGAAATGAATATACTACAATTAATTTTTCTTGTGATATTCACAACATGGGAACTCACATAGATGTAATGGGAGCAGATGTAGTAATAGAAAATAATAGATTGATATCAGAAGGTATAAAGTTTGATGTTTCTAATGTATTAGATAGACAGGTTAAATTAAGTGATTTAGATATTTCTCGTATTAAAGAGGGAGTATATGTATTCTTTCAAACTAACTGGGATGATTATCTAGATGATGATAAAAAATATAGTAATCATCCAGAAATTTCTATAGAGGTAATTGAATATCTAGTAAATAAAAAAGTTAATATGATAGGTATAGATACCTTAGGTTTAGGTTTGAAAAGAAAACACGGCATTATAGATGAGTACTTAGCTAAAAATAAAATCTATGGTATAGAAAACTTATGTAATTTAAGAAGTATACCTGATGAAAATTTTAAAGTATATTGCTTACCTATAAAAGTAGAGGGGATAGATGCTCTTCCAACTAGAGTGCTAGTAGAATTTTAAAATGAGTACCATATAAATTAGTTTAATTTATTTTGAACTAACAGAGTAGTAATCTAAAATTATTACTCTGTTTTTGTGTTTAGAAAAATATATTTTATTATGTATAGTTATTATATATAAATAGTTTTTAATTGGTAGCAATTTAATAAAAAACATATATAGCAAAGTTTATAATTATATAATGCGAAATGAAAATATCTTTAATATTATATATATTAATAGGATTTTATAGGGAGGAATATATGATTGCATTTATAATATGGTTATTAATTGGTGTAGCGTTTGTAGGGCTAGGAATTTATTGTATCTATTTTACAAAAGATGATGCATTTGGATTCTGGGCAAATACAAAAATGTTTCCTGTTGAAGATGTAAAATCATACAATAAAGCATTAGGAAAATTATGGTGTGTATTTGGAGTTTTATTTGCAATATTAGGGCTGCCGCTACTAGCAGGACAAAATTCACCATATGCTTTGATTCCAGCGATAGGCGTTTTTTTTGAAGTTATCATTACAATGGTTATTTATACAATAAAGATTGAACCAAAATATAGAAAGAAATAATATTACTATCTCCAATAAATAATCTATTTGTTAGTCGCGTATGGATTATAAATTTTAATTTGTAGAGCATATTAAATTAATAATTTTAATATATTGTGAAATAAATTTATCATAAAGTTAGCTAACATAGCCTATGTATAATATAATTAAAATTATAAACTTATATAAATTGAGAATAAAAGGTTTAATTAAGGGGGATATGATTTGTTGTTAAAAAAGATTTTGAACGTATTTCAATACATTATATTAGTAATATTACTTATAAGTACTGCTAATGCAATATATCTACGTAGCTTACAACATATATTTGGAGGAATTATACTTGTTATATTTTGGGCAACAATGATTTTAGAAAATAAATTATCAAAGAAAAATAAAGTAGTATCAATTACATATTACACAACTGGTACAATAATATTAGTTATAAATATCATTGCTATATTATTTGGACTTAACTTATAGTTATATACTTACTAGGACTTATACTTGTTGTAATTAAATTAGCAATTATTATATATTATCAATCTAGTTTTAGGGGGAGGCAAATGGGAAATGATAATAATTTTTTTGGGAATATTTATGTATTTTGTGGGTGCAATTTGTAAGTATTTACATGATGACTATAAACAATATCTTAATATACATGTAGGTTATAAAATTGGTTCTGCAATGAAAGATAAAGAAACTTGGGAAGAAGCAAATGCCTATATTTATAAGACTTGTACAATGTCTTTAATATTTTCTATTAGTTTTATTGGATTAACTAATTTAATGAATTTAAAACTTCCAAGTGCAGTTTATCACATAGTAGAGATATTAATTTTTTTAGGACCTATAGTTTTAACTGAAATTCATCTATATAAGTTTAATAAATGTAGAGGTGTAAATAATTAGTAATTTACAATAAAATTTCATCTATTTTTTATATGATATTAGAGGAGGTGTTAATATGAAGTTTGGAGAAAAATTAAAATCATTAAGGATAAAAAATAAACTTTCACAAGAAAAATTAGCAGAGATGCTTAATGTATCAAGTCAGGTCGTAACCAAGTGGGAAAATCAAAATGGTATGCCTGATATAGAGCATTTAAAATTAATAGCAAAAATATTTGATGTTACTATAGATTCATTAGTTTATGAAGAAGAGGAAATTGAGACTACGGATGACGCTTTTTGTTGGGAAATTGCTTGTACGTTAGGACTAATGGGTCTAGTTATATCATTTTTATTTGAAGACCTATTCCCTAGTATGGGGGTTGCAGGAATTGGATTAGGAATAATTGGATATCTTTTAGGTAAAACATTTCTTATTTTTAAGAGTAAGATAAGTTTTAATAAATAATATATTTATATATAAGTATAAAAATAGGAGGGGGATAATGTGAATTACTTTGAACATTCATATTATCTAGGTATATTAATGATAATTGCAGGATTGATTATGAGATATGGTGCTGGGGAAAGACCTAATTCATCAGGCTATAAAACATGGACTTCTTGTAAAAATGGTACTAATTTTTGTTATTAAAACATAGACAAATAAAAAAACTCTTAGACAAAACTAAGAGTTTTTAAAGTGGCGGGAATAACAGGGCTCGAACCTGTGACCCATTGATTAACAGTCAATTGCTCTACCAACGT